>JAGOMJ010000098.1 GCA_017993615.1 Smithella sp.
TACGCTGACCGGCGCGCTTCCGTCAGGACGGCTGGCCGGCAAAGCCTTCACACCGGGTCTCACCCCGGAACCCCATGCGTCGAAGAATATTCTGGACAACATCCGGGATGTGGCCAAACTCAAAGCGGAAAACATGAACAACAATATCGCTTTCAATGTCAAAGTCGTCCCCGGTGCACAGGAGTCGCATCAGAAAGTCGTGGATAATATTTATTCCTACGTCAAAACCTACAGCGATCTGGGCGGTATGCAGATGCAGTTGAACGTCGTGTCGTCAAAAACGCTTCGCGACGCCATGGAACATCCGGAGAATTATCAGAATCTGCTTGTCCGCATCTCCGGCTACAACGCCTATTTTGTAACGTTGAACAGAGAAATGCAGATCGAATTGATCGAACGCGCGGAATTCGGCATATAGATCAATATTGGATGAACTCGGCAAAAGTGCAAAATGTAGTCACCCCGGTGTCGGCCGGGGGCCAGTTCAGATAACACTGGATTCCGGCCTCCGCCGGAATGACGGGTCCATGAGTTGTGATTTTTTTTACGAAACAGTCACTAGTGGGAAAAACAATTGATTATGAAAGAAAATGAAATCAAATCCCCTTTAATTCTCGAAATCAAAGGCAACAGCCTGGATGACGGACCGGGTATCCGTTCCGTCGTGTTTTACAAAGGCTGCCCTCTTTCCTGCGTGTGGTGTCACAACCCGGAAAGTAAAAAAGCCGTCAAGGAAATATCCTTTGACGCAAAAACCTGTATCGACTGCGGAGCCTGCCGCGAGGTTTGTCCGAAAAACGCGCTGGGCCGCGATAATCCTTTTTACATCGACCGCAGCAAATGCGATCTGTGTTTTCTGTGCCTTGATGTCTGCCCCTCGGGTGCGCTGGACAGCGTCGGGAAAGCAATGTCCATCAACGATATTATGAATAAAATTTTGCCGGATAAACCCTTCTTCGATACATCGGGAGGCGGGGTAACCCTTTCCGGAGGCGAGCCGACGCTTTTTATGGACTTTACCTCCGGCCTTTTGAAATCGCTCAAACAAAACAACATTCACACCCTTTTGGAAACCTGCGGTTTCTTTGACATCCATAAATTTATGGACAGGCTTTATCCGTATCTGGACGCTATTTATTTCGATATCAAAATCATCGACCGTGAGGCGCATAAAAAATACTGCGGCGTGTCCAACGAAACGATTCTGGATAATTTCAGACTCCTTTTCCGGCAGGCAGCGGACGACGGAAAAATGTTTCTGGCGCGCACCCCGCTGATTCCCGATATGACAGACACTGAAAGCAACATTCAGGGCATTGCGTCGTTTCTGAAAAGTCTTAACATCACCGAAGCCGCTCTTCTCGCTTATAATCCGTTATGGCATGAAAAAAGCGACAAAGTCGGCGTGAATGATCCTTACAAACACAGCAAGGTCATGACGTCTTTTCGCGACAACGCCGTCATGGAAAGATGTAAAACCATCTTCGGAAATGCGGGCATAACAGAAACCAAACGTTAATACCGCGTATCATAAACGGGAGGAAATCACACAATGACGTCGCCAGAGAAAATAGCACAACCGGTTTTGGTCACCGGCGCCACGGGATTCATCGGCAGCAGGGTCGTTCAGAAACTATTACAAAACGAAACCGCCGTCAAAATACTGGCGCTGCCCGGTGAAGCCGTGCCGGCTGCGTGGGCGGAAAAAATTGAAATTGTCCGGGGAAGCATCTCCGATCCCAGGGCTGTGGAAAAGGCCGCCAACGGAGCTAAAACCATTATTCATCTGGTGGCTATCGTAACCGACTGGGGCGATGAAAAAGAATACTGGGAATTTACCGTCGAAGGCAGCCGTTTGATTTTTGATGAGGCGGTAAAACAAAACGCCCGGATCGTTCTCGCCTCAAGCATAGCCGTTTATGGCGACAACATTTACAGGCAGGCCTGCCCGGAAGATACACCTTACGGCAACACACTGGGACCCTACAGCAGGACAAAACAGGCGCAGGAAAAGCTCGCCTGGAATTATTACCGGAACAAGGGCATGAAACTTACCGTGGTTCGTCCGGCCAACGTCTACGGGCCGCGCTCCGGCCCCTGGCTTCACGACGTGGTGAATGTCCTTCGCAGCGGATCGCCCGGCCTGATCTCCGGCGGACAGATGAACGCGGGACTGGCCTATGTCGATAATGTGGCGGATATCCTCATCCTTGCGGGAACTTTCGAAAAGGCACTGGGCAACGTTTACAACGCCTGCGACGGGCTGGACGTAACGTGGAAACGATATTTTACGGACATCGCCAACATCATCGGCGTGGGCAATCCAAAATCCCTCCCCCGGCCGCTGGCAGTCCTTGGAGCTTATTTACTGGAAGGAATTTATAAATTGCTGGGCATTAAAAAACGTCCTCTCATTACGCGCGAAGCCTTGAATCTGGTGGGCTCAGACAACCGGATACCGATCGACAAAATTCGACGCGAGCTCGGGTATGAACCCGTCATTTCCTATGCCGAAGGATTAAAGCATATTCGGGAGTATCTTCATCAAGACCCGCCGTGTAAAAAAACTTAAACGCGTTTTTTGGAGTCATGACCGTTTTGAAGTCGTTCGCGTTTATTCAGAGTTAATTCCCGGCAAAAAAGCCTATGCCGCGACGGGAGAAAAACCGCCTGCCGAAGGCAAGAACCATCAGGCCGAAGACAAACGTACGTGTAAACCATGCCGGCAACTTCACCAGAAACGCAAAGGCATCTCCCCGCTCCATGTGATCAAAGTCAGCCGGCATATTCCTTTTGACCCTTTTCAGAAATTGAAATCTTTGATCCGACGGATTGAAGGTGTTCGATCCCGGAAACATATTTTTGAGACAAAAGGGATAATCCTCATGCACCAGCGATATCTTGTATTGATGACGGTAGGCGTCCAGGGCGCGGATTAATTTATCCGACGCCTTAAAGGAACAATCGAATAGGATTTTTATTAGAAAACTATGGTTGTAATATCCATTCACGATTCTGGGATTGCCTGAAATCGACATGAACGCGTAGTGTTTGATGCCTTCATCGTGCCTGCTTTGCAATATCCAGCGCATATTGCAGAAGACCATGTTTCTGGCAATATTACGGTGATGAAACTCTCTGAGCACCATGGTCTCATCATTGCTGTAGATAAAGATGGCGTCATGGACGAAAAGACTGCCCGCGCAAAAACCGATAATCCGGCGA
>JAGOMJ010000009.1 GCA_017993615.1 Smithella sp.
CGCCTTGAGCATGGCATTGACTTCAAGCAGCAGCAGGTGCTCTCCGGTGGCCCCGCTGTACGCCACGACCTTAGGCCGGTATTCCTCCATGAGCCGCGTGCGTTTTTCGCCGTCGCGCAGGTCCGTGGCGTAGGCGATACGGCTCTCGTGCCCCCGTAGGCGGATGACCGAGCTCAGGATGAGCACCCCGAGCCGAATGTACATGATGGGGTCGCTGACGACGAAAAGCACGCGCATCTCTCTGAAATCTCCTTACCCGGTCCGGGTGCCCACCATGGGACAGGCTCACATATCGCATTGCCCGCCGCTGCACAAATCGGACGTGTTGCAGCCCTACTCTGAAAAAAATAGCCCGTGGAGGTCATCTCGACCCGGCTTTTGATGTCGACCTGGGAATTGCAGACCATGACATCGTTTTTTCTGGAGTTGCGCTGTTTGCTACGCTCACAGATCAGCCCCGTTCCGGCGAAGTGGCCCGTCCTGTGGAACTGGACGAGGCAGGCGTAAGGATTGGAGAAGAATATCCCGGCCAGGTTTTGCGTCTTGACGTTGCCTAGGATCGGTGCACGCCAGCGTAGGCGGCATCGTTCATGCCGTAGACGCTAACCGGCACTGACTGCATGCCCAGTTTGTCCATGCGCCGAAAGTTCTCATCCATCAGGCGCGAGCTGTTGGTCAAAAGCAGGACCTCAGGCCCCGCTTCGCGCCCGATGCCCACCTTCTCCAGAAAGTCGGGATCAAGCATAGGGTTGCCCAGCCCGGCGAAGGTCAGCATTTTGTATTGGCAGCTCTCGGAGATTGATTGATAAGAACTTCATTTTTTGTGAGTAAATTATAAGGAGCGCGCTCTTGTGTGTCAAGAATATTTTACCACAATGTAAGAAGCACATGAGTTGTCCTGTTTGTAGCACATAAACTGTCCGGTTGGTAAGTTACCTTGATGGAGGTGACGGATGAAACGGATGGAGATGCTACAGGAGATCCGGAAAATGCGATTTGATGAGTTGTATGTTGGTTGGCAGGAAGGGAGACTTAGCCAGCAGGAAGCGCCCGCGGGACAAATGGTTACAACCAGGAATGGCAGGCCGATTTTTCACCGACCGATAAGATCTTCAACTGGAAACGATTTCCATATTTGCCGGCTGTGGTCAGAAATTCTTGAAAATTTACGCCGGGAAGATTTTTCATTTTTCTGTCCAGGGACACAAAAAAATTATCAAAGTGAATCGGAATAACGATTTTGGCGTTTAGTTTCAGAGGAACGTTTTCGAGATATGTTTGGGTATGTCCCCTGCCGCCGATACCCAGTAAAACAATATCCGATGTGATGCCGTCATACATTCCGTTAATAAATCCGGCGCTGCCGTGATGCAGGATTGTCCCGGAAGCATGTGTGATCAGAATGGAATACGTCTGTCCCAGTTTGTAATCTCTTGCGGAATGCCGGCCGGTCAGCGGCCGGTCGATTGTCCCAGCGTAGGGGACTCTTCCCAGAAAAGCAGGTCCGTGAGCGCTTTCAATAAATCTGAGCGTGAAAGCTCCGATTTTGATGTCCCGGCCGATGCCCGCTTCCTTCAAACCGCTTTCGTCCAGGGGGACACCGCGCGCCGCGTTCAGTGCGCTTTTTGAACCGATAAACAGGGCGTTTGTTTTAAGCGCAAAAAAAGGAGCGTCAAGGCAGTGATCGAAGTGGGAGTGGCTGACAAGAACAGCGCGAATGTTTTTTGTTCCCGGACGGGTCAGCCATTTTTCGATAGCGTCCCGATCAGGTTTCAGCGAAAGTCCCAGAACCACGCTCAGCAGTCCCGGGCGGCTAATGTAGGGGTCGATCAAAATACCGTCATGATCGTCCTCGATCAATACGCCGGCAGTGCCCATCCAGGTAAGATACAAGGGGTCTTTTTTCTGCGCCACGCCGTGGCCCTCCCCGAAAGGTTCGATATTTTTATGGAGATGCCCCGATTATTTTTCTTTGCCCGTTTTGCCGGGGGATGGGCCGCTCTGAATCAGTCTGCTCCGGGCAACCTGCCGTTGCGCAATCAGAATGTCGCGGTACTGTTCCACGTCCGCGAGCATGGTTTTATCGCTGTTCATAAGAAAATCCATCAGCAGCGATTTTTTGCTGATAATGAACTGTTCCATATTTTCCCGATTGACGGCGTCATGGTAAATGCGGAGCATACTTCTGCGCAACGGCCGCGATGAGTTGAAAATCAGTATCAGCACCATATTGTTGACAGCCCTGGCGATCATATCCTGTTCGTCCAGCCAGAGTTCAATGAGGACGTCCCGGTGATCCAGGTTGTTCAGTTCCGAATCCATCAGATCGGACAGCGCCTTGAGATCGCGCGCGGAAGCCCTCTGGGCGGCCAGTTTCAGCATTTCCGGAAACATGATGATCCACCACTCCCAGACTTCATCGATGACAAACAGATCGGCCGCCAGTTCGTCTTCGAGGGTTTCTATCCTGGAAAAAAGCGTTCGAAAGAAATCAATCCCGGCGTGTTTTAAGAAATCTTTTACATAAATTCCGTCTCCGCGGCGAATGTCCAGCAATCCCATTGCCTCCAGTTGTTTCAAGGCCACGCGGAGTGATGTTCTGTCCACATTCAGGGAGCCGGACAGTTCACGCTCCGACGGAAGTTTTTCGCCGGGCTGCAGTTTATGAAAAAATATGTCGCGCATCAGCGCAGTCGAAATCTTCTGATGTGCCTGTTGATTGGTCATGTTTCGTACGAACCTCCCGAATATTTTATTGCTTTCTTTCAATTTCTATCAAACTGACCTGATGCATTACATGCAGTCATGTCGGTAAGTTATCCTAAGATGCCCATCTCAAAAGTGAATCACGTTTGTTGCCGGACGATGTCCGTGAGATTCAAGAATGGGTTCTCCGATGCGTCATTGAACTAAACGTATTTATTATGTATTTTTTTCTTGACAAAATCAAGACCAAAATATATACATTGGTTAAACCAATAAGAACAATAGATAGTACCGCACTGAAAGTTGAGGTCCATTGTAATGCGAGATGTTTATGTTATCGGAGCTCATACCATCAAATTCGGAAAATATATTGAGAAGAGCATTAAGGATCTTGCCGCCCAGACGGTTATTTCGTGTCTGAAAGAAGCTCATCTGGAGAAAAAAGACATACAGGCGCTGTGGTTTGCCAATTCCGGTTGGGGATACAGCAAGGGACAGGACTGCATCCGGGCGCAAGTTGCGCTCAGGCCGATCGGGATTGACGCCATTCCGATGACCAATGTCGAAAATGCCTGCGCCGGAGGATCGACGGCTTTCCATCATGCCTGGTTGGGCATTGCCGGCGGTCTTTATGATATCACCATGGCCGTAGGCGCGGAGAAACTTTACGACAACAATAAAATGAAAGTATTCGCCGGTTTTTTAAGCGGTCTGGATATTGAAAACCTTTCCAGCATTATTGCCAACATTTCTTTTTACGGTATCTCGGAACAGGATAAAAAAGACATGCAGGCCCATGTCGCAAAGTATGCAGCGCTGGCCAAAAAAAACGCCGCAATAAAAAGGAAAAAAAAGGGCGTCGGCAGTCGTTTCAGCGATCTGCTGGATATGTTCAAAGTCTACCTGCGCCTGAGCGACGCCGTCGGTTCGGAAACCGTCAGGAAGATGAGAAAATTATTTTCAGGCGATCATTCGCCCTTTATGGACGTGTACGGATTTGCCGCTCGTCAGCATATGAAAAAGTACGGTTCGACCATCGAACAGCTTGCGCTTATTGCATCAAAGAATCATTTTCATTCTTCGCTCAACCCCAACGCGCAATACACCTTCACGATAACGCCCGAGGAGGTTCTGGCGGATCGCGTGGTCAGCTGGCCGCTGACCCGGTCGATGTGCGCGCCAATCGGCGACGGAGCGGCGTCTGCCGTTTTATGCGACCAAGCAACCGTGAAAAAACTGGGGTTGTCGTCGCAGGCGGTCAAAATCAGGGCATCCGTGCTCGGTTCCGGACGCGAGCGCTCTTTTGATGATACCGATATCGGTGAACGTTTAAGCAAAATCGCCTATGAAAAATCGGGGCTGGGACCCGGGGATATGGATTTTGCCGAGGTTCACGACGCCAGCGCCTTCGGTGAGCTGCATCAGGCGGAAGCGCTGGGTTTCTGCGGTGAGGGCGAAGGCGGACGTTTGGCGGAAAGCGGCGCCACCCGACTCGGCGGCAAGATTCCCGTCAATGTCAGCGGCGGTCTGGAGTCGCGGGGCCATCCCGTCGGAGCATCCGGACTGGCGCAGATTCACGAACTGGTTACCCAGCTTTGCGGCAAAGCCGGTAAACGACAGGTCGAGGGCGCAAAAATCGCCATCGCTGAAAACGGCGGAGGAGCCCTGGGACAGGAAGAGGCCGCCATGTGCATTCACATCCTGGAGGGGCCGTCAAAATAATTTGCGGCGGGTATGTCCCGGTATCTCAAAATTAAAAACAGAAGGTGAACACGATGGATCTGAATAAAAAATTTCCTGAAAAAAGAGTGGTGATTACGGGTGCGGGTAGCGGTTTGGGGCGCGCTCTGGCATTGGAATTTGCCAGGAGAAACTGGCGGATCGCCATAGCCGAAATCAATGATGAGCGTGCCGCCGAATCCGCAAAAATGGTCCGGGAGCAGGGCGGGATTCCGCTGACGATTCACTGCGATGTGACCCTGCCCCGCGACATGGAGAACGTTTTAACCATCGTCCGGAGAGAATGGAAGGGTGTGGATATTCTGATTAACAATGCCGGAGTGGCTTCTGCCGGATGGTTTGAACGGATTCCTCTGGAAAAATGGGACTGGATCATCGGCATTAATCTGATGAGTATCATTTACGGATGCCGCACGTTCATCCGTTATTTCAAGGAATCCGGGACAGGCGGTTACATCGTCAACGTGGCGTCGAGTGCGGGAATCGCCTCCCTGCCAGAGATGGTCAGTTATAACACGACAAAAGCTGCGGTCATCTCGCTTTCCGAGACCCTGCGGATCGAGCTTTCCAAAATTAACGTCGGGGTTTCCGTTGTGTGCCCGACGTTTTTCAAAACAAATCTGATGGATCAGTTTTCATCGCCCGATGAACGTCAGCGTCAGCTGGCCGATACATTTTTCGGAAACGCCAAAATCACGTCCGAGCAGGTTGCCCGACACACCGTTGCGTCTATCGAGAAAAATCGTTTTTATGTGATTACGCAGGCCGACGGCAGAAATATGTGGCGCATGAAGCGATGGTTCCCGGAACTGTATTTCAAGATATTCGGCGTCATTTACAAGAAAGGAATTTTTGACAGACATCTCGGGAAATTATTGCGGGTGGCCAATCTGTTCCAGTAAATGAACGAAATCGTGCGGAAAAATCATGCAAAACTTTTCCGGACAGGTTTCAGGCCGTCAGCGATCGCCACGGCATCCGATATAATTGATTGTCCCGCAACACCGGCCCTGACGGTTATCCAAAAATAAAATTTATTTTGAGCCATCTTCATCTTTTTTAGTCCTTTCCGGAATTTTTTCCGTCCTCTGAATGATCAACCAGATGAAACCGTCTTCATACGCCATTCCCGTACATCAAAACGGATTCGATGAATTTTTGTAGGCGTTGGCAGTTGAAATGTGATAAGAGAAATTAATAAATTTAAATTCATACCTTTTATCGGGCAGTAGTTTCGATGGGAATTGCCGGAGACATTGTCATCATCGTCATGGCCGCGCTGCTGGGCGGCCTGATCGCTCAGATGCTGAAACAGCCATTGATCCTGGGATATATTCTTGCCGGGGTCGTCGTGGGGCCTTATACCGGCGGAGTCACCATTTCCGATATCCACAGTATCGAAAAACTGGCGGAAATCGGTGTCGCGCTTCTGCTGTTCGCCCTGGGACTGGAATTTTCCTTGAGAGAATTAAGGCCGGTGCGCGCCATTGCTCTTTTCGGCACACCGGTGCAGATTATTCTGACGACGCTTTACGGGTTTGGCATCGGTCGCATACTGGGGTGGTCCTGGACGTCGTCCGTGTGGTTTGGAGCGCTTATTTCCCTGTCCAGTACCATGGTTCTGATCAAAACTCTTGAGAAACAGGGGATGATGGGGACGCTGTCCAGCCGCGTGATGATCGGCGTTCTGATTGTTCAGGATCTGGCGGTCGTTCCCATGCTGATTATTCTGCCGCAATTGAACAATGTTCAGGACGGCATGGCGATTCTGCTTGTTGCCGCGGTGAAAGCGGCCATATTTCTGACCGTGATGATTTTAGTCGGAACTAAAATCATCCCCCGGCTGATGCGATACATTGCCAACTGGAATTCGCGGGAGCTTTTCCTTATCACCACCACCACCATCGGGCTGGGTATCGGGTACGCAACCTATATTTTCGGTCTTTCTTTTGCGTTCGGCGCTTTTGTGGCCGGGATGCTGTTGAGCCAGTCGGATTACGGTTATCAGGCGTTGAGCGACATCATTCCTCTGCGCGACGTATTCAGTCTGATGTTTTTTACGACCATCGGCATGCTTCTGGATATCCGGTTTCTTCTGGCCAACTGGGAAATAATCCTGCTGCTGGTCGGACTGGTGATGCTGGGCAAGGCGGTCATTCTGGCCGTCTTGAGTCGGGTCTTCGGTTATCATAACGTTATCCCTCTGGCGATGGGGCTGGGCCTTTCGCAGGTCGGCGAGTTTTCTTTTATTCTCGGACGCGTCGGCATAAGTACGAAATCCATTACGGGCGAGTTTTACACGATGGTGCTGACCATGACGATTGTCACCATGCTGCTGACGCCTTTTATATCGGGATTAACAACCCCGCTGTACGCCATGGCCCGCCGCTGGATGAAACCGTTGAAACTCGAACCGTTGAATTTTCCCAGCAAAGGATTAAAAGACCATATTGTGATTGCCGGCGGCGGACGGGTGGGCATGTATGTCGCCAATGTTCTGCAGCAAAAAAATATTCCTTTTGTGATTCTGGAGTATAATTCCAGGCGTGTTCACGAAGTCCGGAAAAGCGGGTTCCCGATTATCTTCGGGGATGCCGCAAAAACGATTATCCTGGAAGCGGCTGATCTGAAAAGGGCGAAGCTTCTGCTGATCACAACGCCTGTTGCGGTGATTTCTCTGGGCATTGTTGCGCATGCGCAACGCATCAATCCGGGTATCCGCATTATCGCGCGGGCGGAAGGCGAGGAACAGATGAAGGCCCTTTATACAAAAGGCGTGACATATGTGGTGCAGCCGGAATTCGAAGCCAGTCTGGAAATCGTGAACCAGACGCTGCTGAACCTCGGCATTCCGGCAGAGCAGTTTAAAACGTTTACGGAGGATGCCCGGCAGGAACTGCACAGGCCGTTATCCGTGTAGGCCTCCTGCGGGGTGTAAAAATTTATTGATGAAGAAAGGATGATTCCATGAAACTGAATCTGAAGACGATCATAAGAAAATGTCTTGGTTTCGTGAATTTCAGAAGCATGACGAAGGCGACCTTATGGTGGATGTGGCCGAGACGCCATCGCGTTTTTTTTATTTTTGAAGGCCGCGAATTTACCTACGGGGATGTTTACCGGCAGGCGCAGCGCTATGCGCATTTTTTCCTGTCGATCAGAAAAAAACTGGTCGACAGCGGCAAACTGGCCAGCGATCAGAGAATGGCCTTCGGGGTTTATATGGAAAATACGCCGGAATTTCTTTTTGCTTCTTTTGGAGCGGCCTTGAGCAACTCGGTTCTTTTTGCCATCAATACCGGCTTCCGGGGAGACATCCTGGGCAAAGTGATGGAACAGGCGGGCATCTCTTTTTTGATCGTCAACGACAGTACGCTCAAAGAGGTGGAGGGTGTTGTGAAAAATGTAAACATCATTGGTCCGGAAAATATTTACGTCGTCCGTGAAGGAGAAAAATCTCTTCCCGACGGTTTTCAATGGCTGGACAAAGCGGTGGAAGAAGCTCAACAGATCGATGTGCCGAACCGCTACCGGGGCAGAGTGGATAATTTCAGCCCGGTAATTGTTATTTATACATCGGGAACGTCGGGCATGCCGAAGGGGGTGCCGTGCACGCACATCAAAATGTTCGGAGCCGGATTTGTCGTCCAGTCGGCGGTTCATCTCAACAGGCGCGACAGAGGGTACATCTCGATGCCGCTTTTTCATTCCAATGCCTGGTACATCGGCATACTTCCCCAGATGATTGCGGGCGGCAGTTTTGTGCTCAAAAGACGTTTTTCCGCGAGCGCTTTTGAAGACGACATGCTGGCGCACGGGGTGACGTTCCTCAACTACGTCGGACAGCCTCTGCATTACATCATCGACGCGCTGGAGAGAAAATACGGCAGCGGTGAAGCGGTGGAAGCCGCACTGGCGAAACATCCCCGCAACAGGTTCCGCAAGGCCTACGGCAACGGGGCCACGGTCAATGACCGCATTAAACTTAAACGTTATTTGGGCATGGACCATATTTATGAAATTTACGGTTCCACCGAGGCGGTGATTACCACAGCCAACTGTCCCGGCGATCCGGTGGATTCCGTCGGACGCGTCGATGGTTCGGTGCGCATCTTGGATGAAGAAGGAAAGGAATGCGAGCCGGGAATGGTAGATGAAAAAGGCGCACTGCTCAATTATGACAAAGCGGTGGGCGAAATCTGCCGCAAGGTGGGGGACAACAATTTGAGGTTTGATGGATATTACGGCAACGCGGGAGCCACCAGCCAGAAATTTCGCAATGGCTGGTATCATTCCGGCGACCTCGGTCATATCAGAATCATCAAGGGCAAGCGGTATATGTTTTTCAACGGCCGTACGGACGACTGGATCCGCAAGGACGGAGAAAATTTCTCAGCGGAGAATGTTCTTGATTTCGCGCAGAAAATTCCCTGTGTGGATTGTGCCATCGCCTACGGGGCTCCCTGTGAAGTTGCCGATGAAAAGGTGATGATAACCGTCCAGCTCAAGGAAGGGGCCGATTTCAATCCCGACGAGGTGCATGAATGGTTTATCCAACAGCAGAAGGAGGGGGGAATGGATCCCAAGTGGATGCCCGATTACATCCGCGTCATCGAAAAGTTTTCCGTAACCGATACGCAGAAGATTCTTGTGCGGCCGTTCAAGCGTGAAAACTTCAATATAGAGATCAATGCCTCAATGCGCATTTATTTTCGCCGGCGCGGCGATACCGCCTATCGGCTGCTGACGCCTGATGAATTCAGAAAAATCAGGGAGGATTTCAAAACCAACGGCCGCGAAGCAATCCTGGCGTCGTGCTGATGGCCTTGGATCTGTTGCTTTGCGGGTGTCGATGACATGAATCAGGTTTTTGAGAAAGGAGGACAACATGTTGCAGAAAATCATTATCGCAACGATCATTTTTTTATTTTCATTGTCGTTGTGTTGGGCGGCTGAAGGGATCAAACTTCCCGCTCCCCAAATGGACGGGGGCAAAAATTTGATGAATGCCTTCAAGGAAAGAAAATCGGAACGGTCATACAGCGCCAAAAAAATTCCTCTCAATGTGCTTTCGAACATGCTTTGGGCCGCCTGTGGAATCAACCGTCCCGAAGCGGGCAAACGGACTGCTCCGTCCGCCATGAACCGTCAGCAGATTGACGTTTATGTGGCGACGGCCGATGGACTTTTTCTTTACGAGGCCAAGGGACATTTGCTCAAGCCCATCCTCAACCAGGATATCCGGCCGTTGACGGGGAAACAGTCGTTTGTCGCCCAGACGCCGGTGACCTTGATTTACGTGGCCGATTATAAGAAAATGGGCAACATCAGCAATGAAGAAAAAGCGTTTTACGCGGCGACGGATACCGGCTTTATCAGCGAAAACGTTTATCTGTTTTGCGCCTCCGAGGGATTGGGGACGGTGGTCCGGGGGTCCATCGATAAAGAAGCCCTGGCCAAAACCATGAAACTCGGCGATCATCAAAAAATTGTTTTGGCGCAATCCGTCGGTTATCCTAAAGAATAATAATTCAGAACCGCAGACACCGATGCGGTAAGCAAAGGGGAAACCAAAACGGAAGCCTGTTGACTGCCGTGGTCTGAAGGATGCGGCGGGATCGGTCATGGCGGGTTGACGGCCGGGGAGGGAGTATGGCCGCACATGACGAGACGGGTTCCTGCGGCCTGTGTCGCGGGGTTATAGAATGATTTTTATCGCCCGGTGAGCCTTGAGCAATTCGTAAAGGGTCTGCCGGTGGGATTCGCTTTCCACTATCACTTCCACGTTGAGACAGCGATAGCTGTTGTTCCGACTGCTGCGGGAAAACGTAACCAGACAGTTTCTGTCCTGAATAATTTCATCGATCGCCATTCTCATTTCGTCCTCATCCGTCCCGATAATTTTATAAATCCAGGCGCAGGGATATTCGAGGTGAAGTTTGTTTTCTGTTTCTTCCATTTCTTTCTTCGAGATTTTTCGAATTTTTTAGGAGTTATCCGGAAAAGCTGAAATTAGTCAAGCGGTTTATACCATGGCCCCTCTGATGAATCATCGGAATCATCAACCTTTTTCCGGCAGAATCCGGCCGGCAACCAAGTTTTCGGCATTGCTTTAGGATACATCGGGGTTGAACGGAGACGATCGGGCAATTAACACGGCAAACCAAAGACTCCCGGATTTGATTTCATTTTTCCTTGACAGAATCCCTGCTCCCCTTTATCGTTGTTTTCACAAACATTTTTGTGCAAAGAAAGCGGATGTAGGGTACGCGGTGAAGGAAAGCAAAGGCGTGAAAAGAAATAATCAAAGCAGCGGAAGTTTTTTCAGCAAAACGGCGTCAGATCATGACCGCGGGGGGAGAAAAGATCTCGGAAAAGGTCCCCGATTGTATCTACGAAAGTGGTTTTTGATTCTATTGCTGTTCGTTTTTCTGCCTGTTTCCTCCTCAGTTGCTGAAAATGTCAAGTGCAGCCGCATGCCTCTCCTGATGAAAAGTTTTCTGGCCAACCATTATGCCATTAAGGATCTGAACGCGGAGATCAACAATCAGGTCGTCGATCAGATGATCAAGCGCCTGGACCCTTCAAAAACATTACTTTACGATTCCGATGTCCAGAACTTAAGGCCGGTTCTGCGAAGAGCTTTTTCCAGCATGCAGTCGGGAGACTGCGCCTTGCTCAAACCGGTTTACGATCTTCTGGTGACGCGGGCGCGCGAAAACGAAAAAATCATAAGAAGGATTCTGGGATCGAATTACCGGATTGACGAAGATGCGGAATTGTATATCGATGTGAAAAAGCGTCCGTATGTCAAAACCGCGGCGGAAAAATACGATCTTCTAAAGAAAGTTGTGCAGTTCCAGATCGAAAACGATTTACTGTCCGGTGTGACCCTGGCGGAAGCCAAAAAACAGCAGGTTCACCGCTATGAGTTGCAGACGGCCAGGGTCCTGGAGCGTCGTCCCGAAAAGCTCATTGAATATGCGGCGGAGGCGTTTGCACAGGCTCTGGATCCGCACACCAATTATCTTTCTCCCGACAATCTGGAAGACCTCAAAATTCATATGCAGCTGTCGCTGGAGGGAATCGGAGCGCTGCTCAGCAGCGACAACGGCTTTACCGTTATCGAGGAATTGATTCCGGGAGGAAGCGCCGAGAAATCAGGACTTCTCAAACCCAAAGACAAAATCATTGCTGTGGCACAGAAAAGAGCAAAACCGGTCAACGTGATCGACATGGACCTGCGCGATGTCGTAAAAATGATTCGCGGCAAAAAAGGAACGCAGGTGACGCTGATGATCCTGAGGCAGTCCGAACGCACGTATCGTTTCGATATCACGCTCACGCGGGACAAGGTTTACATTAAGGATCAGGAAGCCAAAGTCGATTACCAGACCAGAATGGTCAACGGGAAGAAATACAGTTTTGCGGTCATTGATTTGCCGTCTTTCTACGGTGACGAAAAAGAGAACAAATCCAGCTATGAAGACGTCCGCGCCCTTCTTATGGAAGCCCGGCAGCGCGGTGTTGATGGGGTTGTCCTGGACCTTTCGCGCAACGGCGGAGGTTTGATCGGCGAAGCCGTGCAGATTGCCGGGCTTTTTCTTGGCAGGGGGCCGGTTGTGGCGACCAAGGATAACAGCGAAAAACTGACGGTTTTTGTCAACGGCGCGGCAACGTCTGAAATGAAATTAAGAAAAAACAAAATCATCACTTTCCCCGCGGAAGATCGGCCGCTGTATACCGGGCCTCTGGTGGTTTTGACAAGCCGCCTGAGTGCTTCAGCCAGTGAAATTGTTGCCGGAGCGCTTCAGGACTATCGTCGTGCCATCATCGTCGGATCCGATCGCACCTTCGGCAAGGGATCGGTGCAGACACTTGCGCCGCTGCCCAGAGACCTCGGGGGGATGAAAGTGACGACAGGGCTTTATTTTCTGCCGGGCGGGAAGTCTACGCAAAAGACGGGTGTGCCGGTTGACGTGCGACTTCCCGGTTTTTTTGTTCTGGAGGATGTTGGAGAAGCGGAACTGGAATACCCGCTGCCGGCGCAGGCCATTCAGCCGTTCATCAAGGCATCGTCAAATTCTGCTTTACTCTGGACGACCGTCGACCATCCGATGGTTGCAAAACTGTCGATAAAATCTCAGGCCCGGATTGCCAAGGATCCAAAATTTAAAGAGATTATTCAGAAAAACAAGGAGGCTGCGGAAAAGAAGGGCCTTATCCGCCTTGTTGATTTGCGGGAGGAACGGAAAAAAGAAGGAGGATCAAATAAAAAGGAAACGCCCGCCGAACTGAAACAAAAAGTTCGTGATCAGTATGCGCCGTATGTCAATGAAAGTATCAATATTCTTTCCGATATGATGACCGCAAAGGCAGCGTTGCCGATGGCAAAGGCTCTATAGGGTAATCGGTTATCATCAGGAAGCGGACAGAAAAGGAGGGCAAAAGGCACAGTTTTTGGCAAACCGGTTTGCGGAGGATCGGTGGTGGCGCGGAAAGCCGGTATCTGCTGCGAGGTTGCCGGAAACCGCCTGCCACCTTTTAAGGAGTCGCCCGCGGCATTGTCATCGATAAGAAACGCCAGGCAACCGTAACGCGTCATGAAATTATAAGGCCCCCAGTTCGAGGTAGGGCGGTCTTTCGTCCATTTCAGATAAAATGTTGTAGCCGTTCCCAGACATCATGTAAATGCAGGTCCGCGTGGAAATATGCAAACGGCTCTTCAACGCTGATATCAGGGGATCTTTTTCCATCAAACCGACAACCAGAAAAGCTTTCCCGGTATCATAATGGTCATGGAGAATGGTTTGCAGCAGCAGGTTAAATATCTTCGGATGATTATTTTCGATGGCGATGCAGGCGGCGACAATATTCCGGAGAGGTTCTCCGGGTTCAGGCATCGGCGCCGTGTGTAAGATGCCTGCCAAGGGGGCACTCAAACGTTTAAACCAATGAAGATGCCATGGATAATCGGCAATCAGCATACGGCGGAAAGGGAGCTGATCCCAGCAGGCCATAACACCGCTTATTTTGTTCCTCTCCACAGCCACGTAAAAATCGTCCGGATGCAGCCCCCGCAAAATGCCGTTGTCTGCAGTAATGTCGTCGGCCGTATAAACGGGGAAAAACTGCCTTCGGCTTCCGTTACGGTTGAGAAATTCAGCAATCGCATCCGCACCCACCGCAGTGCCGCGCACAATCCGGAGGCCTTTTTGCGGCCGCGGTAACCGGCGCCTGAATAACGGAATGGCGGCATTATAAAGAACACCCATGTCGGTGCAATCAGGAAAACCGGCCCGGCCGCTGGTCATGATATTTCTGGCGCCGACATTGTCGTAAGGGATGGCGGATAGATAAAAGCGGACGCCAAATCCTTCCTGGTGCCACTTCTTCAGGATATTGTGAAGGCGGACGAGTATGGTGGTGTTTCTCAGCGATGAATCGATGCGCAGACCGCCGATGTATCCGAAATCTTCGGGGACCCCGTTGAGATACAGCCTGCGTTTTGACATCGATACGACGCCGACGATCCGGTGATTGTTTTCCGCAACGGCTGTCCGGTGGACGTATCCTTCCACGTCGATGGCGGAAAAGAAACTCGGTTGACAGTCCATGGTCAGCGGGATGCGTCCCGGCATGAAAGTCCGCTTCATCAGGGCGCATATGGCTTCATCGTCCTCCCTTCGCGCCTCCCGAATCAGGGTTGGGGGAAAAAATTCAAGTGCATTTTTTTTGTCTTTGTCCGTCATTGTCGATTATCAATATTTAAGGAACCGTGAAAGCGATATCCCCCTGTTATTTTTTCTGTATGATGTGATTATCTCATGAAAAAAACTATGCTTTAAATAAAATTGATTAAAGCCTGGTTATTTTAAACCCTTCCACTTTCACCGCGACCGAACGGTGTAAGAGATCAATGGAGACGACAAACATTTCTTTGTTCAGGTCGCTTTTTACGACGATTCCCTCAAGCCCGGCAAAAGGGCCGCCGGTAATTCTTGCCCATTCCCCCTTTTGCGGATACTGAAGAGAGAATATTTCCGTTTTTTTGTTCAGAAATTTTTGAATCGCACGAATGGCGTCATCAGGAACTGCAACGGGTTCTGAATTTTCTTTTTTGCCCAGAATACGGACGACGCCGGGCGTTTTCAATATATCAAGTCTCGTTTCGTAATTGTTCAGATCCGTATCCACAAAAAGATAGCTGGAAAAAAGAGGAACCATAATCTTCTTTTTTCTGTCTTTCCTTTTGCTCCAGACTTCCACTTCCGGCAGAAAGGTGGTCAGATTTTTTTGGACTAGGCCGTCGTTAACCTTGTGCTCGTGACGACTTTTTGTGTGTATGACGTACCAGGACATTTTTCAATATACGCGATTTTTGCACTGAAATTATAACATTGCCATGTGTTTTGCAACGGATTTATCGTATTTTGATTTTTGCAGGCACAGCCATCACAGTACGGAAACATCAGGGCCGATCAAATGGGATAACGGACGCCCCGGGCCGGTCGGTAAAAAATCCGTCACGCCCGCATGGATATGGCCCGCTTTTCCCTTGACATGCAAAACAATCGCCTATAGAAAAACATCATATCTTTGTTCCTGTCAAAAATGAAGTTACCGTGGAAAGAACGCATAACATAAGCGATTTGGAAAAAACAGAATATCTGAAAATAAATTTGGGGAAAAATATTTTGCCGCTGTCCGCGGCAGAAAACAAATACATGCCCGGCGCGGGTCCCATCGAAATTATCATATCGTATAAAAGAAGCACCGCCGTTGCCCGGGGGATCGAATGTTTCTTAAAAGCCGCTGACTATTACAATCTTTTTTCCAGCCGTTTGATTATGATTGGCGAAAATACATTTGCCCTGCAGTATTGTACCGATGGAATTGTGATCAATATTCTGCCTCCCGTCCATGCGCGTTTTGATGACGTAAGGATTGATGATTTGAGAGAAAAGATGACGCATGTTCAGACCTTGCCGGGTCATCCGCTTCTCGCGCTTACACTGATTCCGGTGAACGACGGACATTTTGTCGGATTCAGTTGCTCTCATGCGGTCGCCGACGGCATTTCCTGCATTCTCTTCCTTTATGCCTGGAACTGCCTTATCGAAGGGAAACCTTTCCCGCGTCCCTCTGCGCAGAGATTGTTCAGCGGAAACCCAATCCCTTCTGATCACATTGAAAAAGATTGGATGCCGCCCCTGTCCGCGTTGAGCGAAGAGATTCAAAACCGCGTCAGGCGGGGCGCGATCAAAACATACAAAACGACGGAATATTTTGCCGATGAATTTCTTGCTGAAATGAAACATCAGGCACAGGCAAACAACAGGGAATTCGTTATTTCCAATAATCAGATTATGACCGCATGGCTGTTAAAAAAATATCATCATCATATTCTGCCTCATACAGATAAGATCGTCATCAGGACGCCTGTCGATCTCAGAACCGTCCATCCTGGCGTTGATCCGATGTATATCGGTTATGCCGTCATCAATAGCTTTTCGGAATTTCGCAAAAAAGAGATTGATCACATGTCGGTTGTGGAGACGGCCTGTCGCTTAAAAGAATCCATTCATCACACAAGAACGAAACGCTTTATTCAGGAGGCAACCTATTTGTCCAAGTACGGCATAGAGATTCGAGAAGAGGTTCTGAAACAATTTCCTCCTTATAATCCGGACACAGATATCGTTTCAACAAATATGACGCATTTGAGCGATCTTGAATCTCTGTTTTTAGGCCCGGATGCCATGCGTATTGAGCATATCGGCGTAGCATCAGTGAAAACAAGTTTTGCCATGGTGAGAGAAAAGAATAGCCAAATGTCAGCGCAAATCACCAGCCGGTATCCGCTGATATAAATCGTCCAGGAAAGTTTACATATGTTGTCATCCGCCTCCCGTTACAACATCCGATTTGCCCGCCCCGAAGAGATCCGCGATATCATTGAACTGATGCGCCCTTATAATATGCATCACATTCCTTCGCCGGAGATGCCCCCGCTTGATGACAAGCGATTCATTGTGGTTGAGCAAAACGGACAATTGCTCGGTGCCGCCGGTTACACGTTTGTTTCAGAGGAGATCGGGAAAACGACTCTCATGGCCGTACGTCCCGATTGCGCCCGGATGGGGCTGGGGAAAATACTGCAAACCAGACGGATGCAGATTCTGCGCGGACTCGGCTGCACAAAAATCATTACGAATACCGACCGGCCGGAAACCATCGCCTGGTACAAACAGCATTTCGGGTATCGCGAAATAGGCAAATTGCCGAAAATTCATTCCTTCAGCCTGGAGCATGTGCCGGAATGGACCACATTGGAATCTGATCTGACAACCATTGACGTTCCGTCTCCTGTTCAGGGGAAATTGCTGATGAATGCTGCCCTGACAGGGATGAAGCACACCCGAAGCGACAATCCTTACCTGCCCGTTACACCGGCGGAAATCGCTGAGGCGGCATTGGAAGCCGGGAAACTGGGAGCGGCCATCGTTCATCTTCATGCGAGGGATGTCGATGAAAAACCGACACCGGATCCGTCGATATACGCTGAAATTATCAGCCGTATCCGGGAAAAAAATGCCGATCTGATCATTTGCGTCACCACAAGCGGTCGGAACTGGAGCGATTTGCAGAAAAGGTCCGCCGTGCTGGAGTTGCCGGATGATGTAAAACCGGATATGGCTTCTTTGTCTCTGGGGTCGATGAATTTTCCCTCGGGGGCCAGCATCAACCCGCCGGAGATCATCCGGTCTCTGGCCTTGCGCATGATGGAACGGAACATCAAACCGGAACTGGAAGCGTTCGAAGTGGGAATGGTCGAATATGCCAAGTATCTGATCAGGGAGGGGGTGTTGCGTCAGCCTGTCTATTTGAATCTGATTTTAGGATCGTTAGGCACGATGAGCGCCTCACCGGATAATCTGCGTTATCTTGTTTCCCGGCTTCCGGCGTTTTCGACGTGGGCCGCTTCCGGAATCGGAAGATATCACAGTAAAGTTCAGGATATGGCGGCCGCAATGGGCGGCGGTATACGAACCGGACTGGAAGATAGCAGCATGCACCTGGATGCGGACAAGCGCATACCGGCAAAAAACAAAGACTGGATCAAGAGAGCAGTGGAAGCGGCCAGCCTCAACGGCCGTGAAATTGCGACGCCAAATGACGTTCGGCAATGGCTGGATTTGAGGAAGTCGTGAGCCGGAAAAAAGTAGTTTCTGCCTTAGGAAAATGGATTTCAGAAAAATGGTAAAAACAACGGAATTGCAACCCGCTGTGTCGAAAAATAAATCTTTTAATCGTCAGTATCCGCCCGTCTTTTTTGGAAATTTCGCATCGGAAAATCATTCAGAAAAGGGGGAAAAGGGATGATTCCTAAAGAAGATCAGAACGTTTAAAATCATAAAACGTTGAAATGGATTGGTGCCGGAGCTCGGAATCGAACCGAGATGCCCTTGCGAGCGGGGGATTTTGAGTCCCCTGCGTCTACCAGTTTCACCACTCCGGCACGGGCGCGATTATATAAACGGCTGGCAAAATGTCAAGCTAAAATCTGTTGACAATTAATAAATGCCCGTGGTAGGAGTCTCATCCGCTTGTTGGAAAAATAACGGGGTTGTAGCTCAGCTGGGAGAGCGCTTGAATGGCATTCAAGAGGTCAGGAGTTCGATCCTCCTCAGCTCCACCAAAATTTAAAGGGAGGGGTGTTTGTCCCCTCCCTTCTGTTTTTTAAAGAGTTGCAATTTTCAAAAGCGAAATGTTTGATGGTTGCGCTGGCCCACAAAACGCTCACATTAAAGAGAAAGTATAGTATGGCCGCGTTCACGTGTCCCGGACGGTATTGTGCGCCGAACGACACGTGATTTTATGTAATTATAAATCTTCCGCCTTCTTTTTAATCTTGATCCGCTTTTCCTTGATCATGTCCGCTTTGTTTCCTTCCAGCCAGGTCTGCATGGCTTCTTCCTGTTTCATCGCCGTTAATATTTTTCTGTAAATTTCTTTTTCCGCAGTGAAAGCATTATCGTCGATTCTGGTTGTCTCCCTGAATTTTAATATAAAGTAGACATTATTGATGAAAAGAGGTTTTTCGGCGTAAGGGTTGGCCGCGGAGAGGGTCATCAGAATCTCGGCGGCTTCAGGACTTTCTCCCACGCCGGGGATGGTATTGCCGGGCTGAAAAAATCCGGTCTGACCGATCTTTAATCCTTTGGCGGACGCCACTTTTTCCATGCTTTCGCCGGCTTTCAGGCTTTCCAGAATCGATTTAGCTTCTTTTTCGGCAAGAAGCTGTGTTTCTGTTTCGATAAATCGTTGCCGGACCTCATTGGCGATCGTGTCGAGTTTCGGAATGTAGGAAGCTTTCTTGTCGACGACCTGCAAGAGATAATAGCCGTTTTCGGTCGAGAGAATTTTGCTCAGTTCGCCTTTTTGCATGTTCAGCAGCGCATCGGCGAAATTCTTGACGGAAGCGAAGTCCTGCGGCGGTTTGGTGATCATGAAAAAATCGGAATCACGTACTGCCAGATTGTGTTTCCGGGCGTAGGCGTCCATATTGTCGTCCTGATAGATTTCCTCGCGGGCTTTTCTGGCTTCGGTATAGGCAGTTTGCATGCCCTTTGCTCTCTTCAACTCGTTGATGATATCATTCCGGACCCCGGCCAGTGGCAATGGCTTGCCGTCTTTCGCTTTGTACTTATTTTGATACGTTGAATAATAATCCTGAATATCGGCATCGCTGATATCGGCCGGAAAAGTGTCAGCGCCGAAAAACAGGTATTTGATTTTTGTCTGTTCGGGGACGCGAAAAAGATTGCCGTTTCGTTTCAGATAATCTTCCAGTTCCGATTCAACCGGCGAAATTTTATGCTTTACATCACTGGCAGCCAGGCGCAAAAAGTCCACGTTTATTTTCCGGTTCTGCAGAGCGTATAAGTCGTAAATTTCTTTATCGGAAATTTTTACGCCTTCCCGCACAAGAAATTCAATCTTGCGGGCCGTCAAATCGGCTCTCTGCAGCGTTTCAAAATCTTCGGCGGATAGCCTGTTGAAGCGTAGAATCTGATGGTATTTGCGTTCGTCAAACATGCCGTTTGTCTGCAGGGCCGGCATGGACAGGATGGAATTGCGCAGTTCATCATCGGAAACCTGAATCTTTAAATCAGCCGCTTTGGCGATAATCACTTCTCTGTTCAGGATGTCATTATAGGCTTTCGTTTTTAGATCCATTTTTTTGATCAGTTCCGGTGTCAGATTCTCTTTCAGGTTGAGCCTGGCCACTTCCAGGAGTTTGTCGTATTCGTTGAGTACTTCATTGACCGTGATGGCTTTTTTGTCCACTGTGGCAACCACCTGGGCGTGTTCGCCTCCTCTGCTGGCGCCGAAGTAAAGAACGAAAACCACGATAATGATTGCGATCACAGCGATCATGAACCAGCCGCGGGCGTGTTTGCGAAAAAATTTCAACATAAAAATCACCTCAAAACGATACAGGATTTATTCATTCGGAAATTAATTTTTGTCTTATTATTATAGTCATTTACAAAATGCAAATATAATTTAAAAATGAGTTGATTAGGTCCGTGAAATACTGTATGAAAAAAATTTAAAGCCTGAAAGTCATTATATTAATTTGTAAATTACAGGAGGCCCAATGTTTTTTGATTATGTGCTTGGAAAATTTTCCAACGATCTGGCGATTGATCTTGGTACGGCGAATACGATTGTATACGTCAAGGATAAGGGAATTGTCTTGAATGAACCCTCCGTGGTGGCTGTTCATCAGGATGCCCGGGGGATGAAAAAAGTGCTGGCGGTGGGAAATGAAGCAAAAAATATGCTGGGGCGGACACCCGGAAATATTGTGGCCATCAGACCGATGCGCGACGGCGTCATTGCCGATTTTGACATTACGGAAGCGATGCTGAAACATTTTATTCTGAGCGTCCACAACCGCAAATCACTCGTGAGGCCCCGGATCATTATTTCCGTGCCTTCGGGGATCACGCAGGTGGAGAGGCGCGCGGTGCGCGAGACGGTCGAATCCGCAGGGGCCCGGGAAATTTATCTGATTGAAGAGCCGATGGCTGCGGCTATCGGAGCGGGGTTGCCTGTTGCCGAACCGACCAGTTCGATGGTTGTCGACATCGGCGGCGGGACGACGGAAGTCGCGGTGATTTCCCTGGCCGGAATCGTTTATTCGAAATCCGTGAGAGTCGCCGGGGATAAAATCGACGAGGCGATTGTTCAATATATGAAACGAAAACATAATCTGCTGATCGGTGAACGAACGGCGGAAATCATTAAAATGGAAATCGGCTGTGCGTATCCGTTTGATGAGATTAAAGTCGGGTCCATCAAAGGGCGGGATCTGATTTCAGGCATTCCCAAGATTACGGAAACGAATTCGGAAGAAATACGGGAAGCCATCAACGAACAGGTGACCTTCATTGTCGATGCCATTAAAGATACGTTGGAGAATTCGCCTCCGGAGCTTGCCGGTGATATTGTTGACCGCGGTATCGTCCTGACCGGAGGCGGAGCTTTGCTCGCCAATATTGACATCCTCATCCGGGAAGAAACGGGACTGCCCATCACCATTACGGATGATCCGCTGTCGGCTGTGGCCAGAGGTGCGGGCATGGCCCTTGAACAAATAAATGTTCTCAAGGACATCGCCCTTGAGGTTTAAAAATCAGACCTTTAATCTGTGTGCAGTTTTTTATTACGGAATCGTTTCCCGGCGGTTTTGAGTGATTTTTACGATGAAGTGAAAAAACAGCAAGATAAATTTCTTTCATGATCTTTTGCGAAAGGAAGAAATTTTGTCAGTCTTGCGTCCCGGCATATTGACATAAAATGCGTTTTGTAATCATTTCCCCGTCAGGTTAAAAATGGTTTTTTTAAAAAAATACAAGGTCATCATTATCATTGCCGTCCTTATGGTTTTAGTCCTGGTTGTGATTTCATACCATCTGAAATTCGGCGATGACAAAAGTTTTTTAAGAAAAGTTGCGCTGGAAATATCTTCTCCGGTGTATAAAATCATCAACGGTTCCATTCAGGGCATCAAGGATGCATGGCTTCACTATTTCTTGCTAGTCGGCGTTCAGGAAGAAAATAAAAAATTAAAAAAAAAGATGGATGAACTCCAGGCGGTTATTGTTTCCTATCAGGAAGGTTATCTGGAAGCGCAGCGCCTGAAGAAGCTTTTAGCAATTCCCGATTATCACCGATATCCTTTCATTGCCGCCAGGGTGATCGGCAGAGAGCAGGCCACGCTGTCCAGAACTGTTCTGATCAATAAAGGTGCATCCGACGGTTTGAAAAACGGTATGCCGGTCGTTGCCTATCCAGGGCTGATCGGCCGTCTTACAAATGTCTCCCGGAATGTCTCCCGGGTTCTTTTGTTTATCGACGAAAACAGCAATGTTGACGCTATCGTGCAGCGGGATCGCATTCAGGGAATTATCAGTGGCGCCGGTCCCCGGGGAATGATATTAAAGTATATACCCAAGACACAGGATGTCCGGAAAGGGGATATCATTGTTTCTTCAGGCATGGGAGGTGTTTTTCCCAAAGGATGGTTGATCGGCCAGGTCATCAATGTGGACCGGCAGAATGATGGCCTGTTTTTAAAAATTGATGTTGCTCCGTTTACGGATTTTTCCAAGCTGGAGGAATTATTAATTTTATCTTCCGCTGAAACGGCCGTTGAATAATCATGTTTCATTATTTGCTGCTTCTGATTTTATCCCTACTGCTTATCGTGCTGCAGTCCACTGTTACCGATATTGTGTTTTCAAATTCTTTTGTTTTTGAAGTATCTCTGATCATTATCATTTACGCAGGATTCCGTTTTGAAATGATCAAAGGGTTGTTGCTGGCCTTTTACCTCGGATTTATTCTGGATTTAATCGGCGGTTCGGTTCCCGGGGTGCTTGCTTTGGCGTATATCATGATTTTCCTGTGTTCATTTTTCATATCCGATTTGCTTGATACCGGGAAAAATCATGTCATTGTTTTATTCAGTTTCATTTGTGTTTTCCTGAAAGAGACGATGCTCCAGACCTTTTATTTTCTGGTCTTTGATATCAGGATGCGCCCTGATATATTTTCTCTGATTCTGATACAGTCATTTGTTGTCGGACTGGTCGCTCCCGCGGTGTTTTATCTTATCGACAGAACTGGAATATTCCTCTACGAAAAGAAGGCATGATATGCTTAACGGACACGAACCGATTGAATTCAAGGGGAAAATCAGGATCATAACGGGGATATTTCTGCTTGCCGTCTGTATCCTGATCGGTCGCTTGGGATATTTGCAGATTATCAAAGGAGAAGAATTCAAAAAGAAATCGGAAAATAACTCCGTGCGTTTTCGGTTTATTAAGCCGCTACGGGGTCTGATCATGGACCGTAACGGCAATGTTCTGGTCGACAACAAACCGTCTTTCGACGTGATTTATATTCCCAACAAAAACAAGGCCAATGAATTGTCAGTGGAGAAATTAAAATCGCTTTATGAAAGTCAATCGATGGTTTTCCCGTTTGATCAAGCCGTTCTGAAAAACGCAAAACCGTATTTGCCTGTAAAGTTGGACAAGAACGTCAGTATGGAAAAAATAGCCCTGGTGGAAACCAACGCGTTAAATCTGCCCGGGATTTACATTGATGTCTCGCCGATTCGTTTGTATCTTGACGGAGAAATCCTGGCGCCGATCATCGGTTACACCGGTGAAATCAGCAGGGAAGAAATGGAAAAAAGCGAGGGCAAGTATGCTTACGGCGATATATCCGGAAAACATGGTTTGGAACGATTTTTCGACGAATATATTCGCGGCCGCCGCGGTGCAGAACTGGTTGAAGTCAATGTTTACGGGAGAGAAATAAAAAACCTGGGCCGCATCGATCCCGTCTCCGGCTATAACATGACTCTGACAATCGATGCGGACTTGCAAAGAGCGGCATGGCAGGCCATTGAAGGGAAAGCGGGTTCCGTTGTCGCACTGGATCCGCGCGATGGCGCCATCCTGGCCATGGTGAGTTCCCCTTCGTTTGATCCAAATTTATTTAATGAAGGTATTTCCAGCGAACTCTGGAAACAGTTGCAGAGCAATCCGTTTGCCCCGTTGTCCAATAAAGCGATCTCCGGACAATACCCTCCGGGATCAACCTATAAATTAATTGTTGCCGCAGCTGCTTTGGAAGAAGGTATTATCTCGCCCGAGACGAAAATTTTCTGCAACGGCTTTTTTACTCTGGGAAACAGAACATATCGCTGCTGGAAAAAGGGCGGTCACGGTCATGTCAATCTTCATCAGGCCATGGTCGGATCATGTGATGTTTACTTTTATACCGTGGGCAAAATGCTGGGCGTGGACAAAATAGCCGAATACGCAAAACGGTTCGGTCTGGGAGATCTGGCGGGTGTCGATTTACCTAATGAGAAGAAAGGACTGGTGCCGACCAAGGCATGGAAGTTGAAAAAGAAAAAAGAGGCCTGGCAGATGGGCGAAACCATATCGATATCCATCGGACAGGGGTTTAATCTGGTTACAACTTTACAACTGGCCAATGCCTACGCTGCTTTTGCCAATGGAGGCACCCTCTGGCGTCCGTATCTGGTCAAGAAAATAGATGCTCCCGACGGTAAAACCTATAAGGATTTCCCGCCCGTGAAAAAGGGGGAGTTGAAACTGAGCAACACCACGATGGAAATTATAAATGATGCTTTAAAGGCCGTGGTCAATGAGCCCGGAGGCACGGGGCAGAATGCGAAACTGGCACAGATAGAGGTATGCGGTAAAACAGGGACATCCCAGGTGTTGGGATTGCCGGAAAATGAAAAGGCGCGACGCCGCAAGGTCCTGAGCGCCTTTCACAAAGACCATGCGCTGTTCGCCAGTTATGCGCCGTCGAAAAGTCCGGAAATCGTTGTGGCCGTCATCCTCGAAAATGCCGGAGGCGGCGGAGCCGTTGCCGCACCGGTCGCGCGCAGAGTATTATCCGCTTATTTTGAAGGGAAGAAAAAAGAAAAAAGCGCCGGGAAGAGTGAAAAGCCCGGCGAATCTGACAACCGCAGAAATCTTGATGGGGACGACAGATGATTTTTCTTAAATTCGATCGCCGTATTTTTCATTATTTTGACTGGATTCTGTTGTCTTTTGTGCTCGGCATCTGCGTGATGGGAGTTTTGAATATCTACTCCACCGGTTTCAGTGCAGCAGGAGGCCAGTCGCCTTTTTACCTGAAGCAACTGCAATGGATTGTAGTGGGATTGCTTTTCATGACGTTTGTGTTTTTCATGGATTACCGGGTAATTGTCGAGTATGCCTACATCATTTACGGTTTTTCCATTTTTCTCCTGGTTCTGGTTTTAATCGTCGGTTCGTCGTCGCATGGCGCCCAGAGGTGGCTAGGCGGCGGTTTCTTTGCCATTCAGCCTTCCGAGTTGATGAAAGTGGTCATCATCCTTACCCTGGCGCGTTATTTCGACAACCACAAATCCAGCGAGCCTTACACGTTAAAGGAGCTTTTCATTCCGCTCTTGATTGTCGCTGTTCCTTTCGTGCTGATTTTAAAACAGCCGGATCTGGGAACGGCTCTGATGCTGATGGTCATCTTTGCTTCCATAGTGTTTTTCATGGGTGTGGATAAGAAATCTCTGATTTTTGTTTTTGCCGCCGGTTTGGTCTTAATGCCGGCTGGCTGGTTTTTCCTCAAGGACTATCAACGGGAAAGGCTTGTGACGTTTCTCAATCCGGAAAGAGATCCACTGGGCTCCGGTTATCATATCATCCAATCGAAAATTGCCATTGGCTCCGGAGAAATTTTCGGCAAGGGTTTTTTAAGCGGTTCCCAAACCCAGTTGAAGTTCCTTCCCGAGCAGCAGACCGATTTTGTTTTTTCCGTTTTTGCCGAGGAGTGGGGATTCATCGGTTCCATGTTGCTGATAGGCCTGTTTGTGGTGATCATATTCTGGGGATTAAAAATTGCCTTGCAAGCCAGAGATTTATTAGGCACAATTATAGCGTTCGGTGTCAGCGCGCTGATTGCGTGGGAAGTCTTTATCAATATAGGAATGGTGCTGGGCATCCTGCCCGTTGTCGGTATTCCCCTTCCTTTTTTCAGTTATGGGGGATCCGCCATGCTTTCGCTGATGGCCGCCATCGGATTGCTGAACAATGTCAGCGCGCGCCGGTTTATCCTGCAAAAGTAAGGAGTCATCGAGTATAAAGAGAAAATCATTTTGAGCCGAATCGATTAACATAAGTATCAAAAGGGGGACGATGTGTGGGAAAAAAAGAAAGATGCTGAAGAAATAAAAGCCTTCCTCGGTCAGGGAGCCGAGTTTTCAGGGAAACTTATTTTTAACGGTTCCGTTCGCATAGACGGAAAATTCGAAGGAGAAATTTTCGGACAGGGATCACTGGTTGTCGGTCAGGGCGCAACCGTCAAGGCCAACATCGATACCAAAAGTGTTTATATCAGCGGCGACGTGCAGGGCAACATCGATGTAAAAGAAAAAATCAATATTCACTCAACAGGGAAATTTTCCGGAGATGTGCGAACCCCTGTGTTTGTTATGGAAGCGGGCGCCATCTTTAATGGGATGTCCCATATGGATGACGTTGCGCAGCAGAAAATTGAAATACCCAAGGCGGATTGATTTTGTGCAAACCATCAGTATTATTTGGGTCTTGACGTCAAACGCATAAAAAACAGCCTGATAGCATTTTAATTCCCCAAGTCTTTGATATTATTAATTATTGCAGAAAAACAGACTGATGGTCAGAAAATACTTGACAAGCCCATAATGATGTGATTAGTAACTCGCAGGTTTTGAGTATCTGGAAATTAGATTCCATCCTTTTTAGGTAAAAATATTCAAAACACAACTGAATAAAAACTGTATGCACTTGCTTAGGCATGCCATCAAAAACCGTCCATAAAGGAAAATCTTCCAGCGGTTTTTACAAAGTGCAAAAGATAAGCATGAGGTAAAAAATGGTTACAGTCATTCCCGATTACACGTTGTTAGTTCAAGGCGTCCTTTTCCTGACCTTAGTTTTTTTACTCAACATCCTTCTTTACAAACCCATCCTTTCCATTATTGACCGGCGCAAAAAACAGCTTGAAGAATCAGAGAACGAGATCAGGCTTTTTGATGAAAACGCCGAGAAAAAAGTTGCAGAGTATGAGGAAAAATTAAAGCAGGCCAAGCTCAAAGCGTCCGAGGCTAAAAAAGAGGTCATACAGGAAGGTGCGAATCAGGCAAAAAATATTATTGATGCCGTGCGCAATGAAATTCCGGTAATGGCCCGCGAGTTCCAGCAGAAGATGGATAAGGAAGTGGAAAAGGCAAAAGCGGTTCTGGACGGCAATTCCCGTCAGTTATCCCTTGAGATCGCCCAGAAAATATTGGGGAGGCCGGTACAATGAAAAAAACAATATCTCTGATAACGGGTGTGTTTGTATTGCTGGTTGCTGTGGGTATTGCATTTGCTTCCGCTGAGGCTGAAGGGGGGCACCACGGTGCAGACTGGTTCGGTTTGTTCAAGAAGGCTTTCAACTTTGTCGTTTTAATGGGTCTTCTCTATTGGCTTCTGGCTGCCAAGGTGAAAGAATTTTTCGTCGGTCGCCGGGCGGAGATTAAGGAAAATCTGGAGAAGGCGGTGGAGAGAAAAGCCGAAGCCGAGAAAAAGTATCGTGAATATTCGGAAAAAATTGACAAGGCGTCAACAGAAATAGACGGTATCATTGAGATGATCAAGGCGCAGGGCGTTACGGAGAAACAGAAGATTATCGAGGATGCCGAGAGAACAGCCAAAAAGATGAAAGAAGATGCTCACGCCCGCATCGAGCAGGAAATGAAAAAAGCTACAGAACAGCTGAAATCCCAGGCTGTTGAACTTTCTGTGCAAATGGCGGAAGAAATTCTGAAGAAAAGCATTACACAGGATGATCACGCAGCCATGGTGAAAGAATACGTAAATAAGGTGGTAATCAAGCATTGATCAGCAATATTTCCAAAAGATATGCGCGTGCCTTTTTTGACATTGCGAAAGAGGAAAACCAGATTGAGCCTTATTACAAGGAACTCGATCAGTTCACATTACTCATTTCTCGGAATGAATCTTTAAAAGATTTCCTGGCAAATCCTGTCTTTGAACAGGCAGTTAAAAAAGGTGTTGTGGACAATCTCATTGCCAAGTTGAAGTTGTCCGGCATGACGGCCAACTTTATCAGGCTGCTGGTGGACAAGAATCGAATCGATATTTTAGAGGATATCGTCGTTTGTTATCGCCAGTTAATGGACGAAGCGCTGAAGAAGGTGCGGGTGAATGTAAAAACCGCTTTCACTCTTTCAGATGAGTTGCGTTCTTTAATCAGTGCAAACCTGGAAAAAGCGCTGGGTAAAACAGTTGATATAACGGTGGAACAGGACCCCACCCTTTTGGGTGGCGTGGTCATTGGCGTTGGCGATACACTTTACGATGGCAGTATAAAAAATCAGTTGAACAATATGAGGAATCTCTTAGGGGAGGCAAGATAGGACATGGAAACAATTAAAGCGGAAGAAATTAGTCAAATTATTTCTGAGCAGATCAAAAGCTATGAGAAAAAGCTGGATATAAGCGAAACCGGAACGGTCTTGTCGGTCGGTGACGGTATTGCCCGCGTATACGGCGTTCAAAATGCTATGGCGATGGAGCTTTTGGAATTTCCCGGCGGAATCTTAGGTATGGTCCTTAATCTGGAAGCGGACAATGTCGGCGTCGCGGTTCTTGGTGAAGTTACCTACATTAAAGAGGGTGACATCGTAAAGCGAACCGGTAAAATTGCACAGGTTCCCGTCGGTGAAGCACTGCTGGGACGTGTAATTGATGCAACCGGAAAACCCTTGGATGGCAAGGGGCCGATTGAAACCAAAGAGTTTCGCCGAATTGAAATGGTGGCCCCCGGTGTTATTCAGCGCCAGCCGGTTAATCAGCCGATGTACACAGGTTTGAAATCGATCGATGCGATGACGCCGATCGGACGCGGTCAGCGCGAACTGATCATTGGCGACCGCCAGATAGGCAAAACAGCCATCGGTATTGACGCCATTATCCGTCAGAAAGATACCGGTGTGAAATGTATCTATGTTGCCATCGGTCAGAAAAAATCTACAGTGTCTCAAATTGTGGAGAGACTCAAGCAGCATGATGCGCTATCTTATACCTGCGTTGTTGCCGGCTGTGCATCCGATCCCGCGACGCTTCAATACATTGCCGCTTATGCCGGTTGCAGTATCGGTGAATACTTCCGAGACAACGGTCAGGATGCTTTGATTATTTACGATGATTTGTCCAAGCAGGCGGTCGCTTACCGTCAGATTTCTCTGCTGCTGCGTCGTCCTCCCGGACGTGAAGCTTATCCCGGTGACATTTTCTACAATCACTCCCGTTTGCTCGAGCGTGCCGCGCGTGTCAGCCAGGAATTAGGCGGTGGTTCTTTGACGGCCCTTCCGGTCATTGAAACTCAGGCTGGTGACGTTTCCGCTTACATTCCGACCAACGTTATTTCGATTACGGACGGTCAGGTTTATCTGGAGCCGAGTTTGTTCTTCTCCGGTATTCGCCCGGCCATTAACGTCGGTCTCTCCGTTTCGCGCGTCGGCGGCGCGGCTCAAGTAAAGGCGATGAAGCAGGTTGCTGGAACGCTGAAACTCGACTTGGCTCAGTACCGTGAACTGGCGGCTTTTGCCCAGTTCGGATCCGATCTGGATAAAGCGACTCAGGCTCAGTTGGATCGCGGTGTCCGCCTGGTGGAACTGCTCAAACAACCCCAGTTCAAGCCGATGTCTTTAGGACAGGAAATCGTTGTTCTCTTCGCGGGAACCAGGGGTTTCATTGATAAATACGATGTCGAAAAGGTTCGTATATACGAAGAGCAGCTTTTGAGTTTTGTTGAAAGCAAACATCCCGACATTATGAAAGAAATAGAAGATAAGAAGATAATCTCTCCCGAACTCGAAAAGAAGATGAAGGAAATTATGACCGCTTTTGATTCTGTTTTTGTGGCGGAATAGGTAGAGATATTAACGGTTTTGTCAGGAAATAGACAGTCCTGAAGTTCAAATAATAAGTTGAGGAGAATTGTAGGTGGCCTCGCTAAAAGACATTAAAAGAAAAGTCGGCGCCGTTCAAAAGACAAAACAGATTACGCGCGCCATGAACATGGTTGCCGCATCAAAATTTAAGTCGGCGCAGTTGAAAATGGAAAATTTCCGTCCCTATGCCGGAAAATTCATGGATGTGCTTAACAGTCTTGCCCTGCGCGTAGAAAGCATGTCACATCCATTACTGGCCGTGCGCGACCCGAAAAGAATTCGTGTGATTTGCATGACATCGGATCGCGGCCTTTGCGGAGGGTTTAATACCAACCTGATCAAAGCGACTGAAAGATTTCTGAAAGAAAAAGCGGGCGAAGGGAAAGATGTTTCCATGATTACCGTGGGGCGCAAGGGCAGGGATTATTTCCGCAAAAAAGCCAACATCATTGCCCAGAAGACGGATGTTTTGAGTAAATTTGACATGACGCTGGCGGTTTCCATCGCCGATGAAGTCATTAATCCTTTTATTAAAGAAGAGTATGACGAACTTTATTTGATTTATAATCAGTTTATGAATGTTTCCATTCAGAAACCGGTTGTGGTCAGATTATTCCCCCTGCCATCCATCGGCCAGGAAATTGAGGATGAACCGGATAAACGGGTTGATTATTCCTATGAACCATCGGAAGAGGTCTTACTGCATAAATTACTCCCGATGTACGTGCACGTACTTGTTTATCGCGCTCTGCTGGAAACGTCAGCCGGTGAAAACGGCGCGCGAATGGCGGCTATGGATAATGCGACAAGTAACTGCCAGGATTTGATCAGTTCATTAACGTTGAAAATGAATAAAGCCAGACAGGCCGCGATCACGGCGGAGTTGATGGATATCGTGGGCGGTACAGAGGCTCTGGCGAAAGGCTAAATATTAATTTTTCTGCGGCTGTGGTCGCATGTAAAATAAATTAATACGACTATTTGCAAGGAGATAGTTATGAATATCGGAAAAATCGTTCAAGTTATTGGACCTGTAGTTGACGTGGCTTTTGAGGAAGGCAAACTCCCCGCAATTTTAAACGCAATTACCATTACCAATTCCGCCATCAATGATCAGGAAGATAATTTGGTCGTTGAAGTTGCGTTGCATTTAGGTGACAATGTTGTCCGCTGCATCGCCATGGATATTACCGACGGTTTGGTTCGTGGCATGAAAGCAAAAGATACCGGTGCTCCTATTATGGTGCCGGTCGGTAAAGAGGGCTTGGGCAGAATTCTGAACGTCGTCGGTCGTCCCGTGGATGGTCTCGGGCCGGTTAACGCGCAGACGAAAATGCCGATTCACCGGGAATCGCCCACATTCCTGGAGCAGGATACATCCGTGCACGTTCTGGAAACGGGCGTCAAGGTTATCGATCTGCTGGTGCCGTTTCCCCGCGGCGGTAAAATGGGCATGTTCGGCGGCGCCGGTGTCGGCAAGACCGTCGTTATGATGGAAATGATTAACAACATCGCCATGCACCACGGCGGTATTTCCGTGTTCTGCGGCGTGGGTGAAAGAACCCGTGAAGGTAACGACCTGTACCGCGAAATGCTGGAATCCGGCGTTATTAAACAGGCCGCTCTGATTTACGGCCAGATGACGGAACCCCCCGGAGCCCGTTCCCGTGTTGCTTTGACCGGATTGGCGGCTGCCGAATATTTCCGTGATGTGGAAGGTCAGGACGTGCTCTTCTTTGTTGATAATATCTTCCGTTTCACCCAGGCCGGTTCAGAAGTTTCGGCTCTGCTGGGACGTATGCCTTCGGCGGTCGGTTATCAGCCGACACTGGCCACGGACCTCGGCGGACTTCAGGAACGGATTACCTCGACAACCAAAGGTTCTATTACAGCCGTTCAGTGCGTGTACGTGCCTGCCGACGACTTGACCGACCCCGCTCCCGCGACGACATTCGCGCATCTTGACGGAACCGTCGTTTTGTCCCGTCCGATCGCGGAACTCGGTATCTATCCCGCGGTGGATCCTCTGGATTCAACATCCCGTATTCTTGATCCCAACATTCTGGGTGAGGAACATTACAAGGTAGCACGTCAGGTACAGGTGACGCTGCAGAAATATAAGGACCTTCAGGACATTATCGCCATTTTGGGTATGGATGAACTTTCTGAGGAAGATAAACTGACGGTTAGCCGCGCCAGAAAGATTCAGAGATTCCTGTCCCAGCCGTTCTTCGTCGCCGCTCAGTTCACCGGTACGGAAGGCAAGTTTGTTTCCGTGCCCGATACCATCAGAGGCTTCAAAGAAATCCTGGAAGGCAAACATGACGATCTGCCCGAACAGGCCTTTTACATGGTCGGCGGCATTGAAGAAGCCGTTGAAAAAGCCAAAAAGATTGGCGGCGAATAATTATTGATCTGGAGAATGTAAATGGCAGATGAATTATTGATGGAAATTGTAACGCCGGAAAAGATGATTTTTTCGGGCAATATCGAAGAAGTTACCCTTCCGGGAACGGAAGGCGAGTTCGGCGTATTGCGCGGTCATGAGGCTTTTTTAACGTCCGTGGAAATCGGCGAGATGAATTATGTCAAGGACGGCAAAAAGTCGTATTATGCGGTGAATACCGGTTATGTGGAAGTTACAGGCGATAAAGTCACCGTTCTGATTGAAACCGCTGAAAAATCAGATCAGATTGATAAAGAACGGGCCCTTAAGGCCAAAGATAATGCTGAAAGCCGTTTATCTCAGATGAACAAAGATGACGTGGAATTTGAAATTATGCGGGCGGCACTGGCGAGAGCCATCGCGAGAATCAATGTAGCAGAAAAGCAATAAAAAAATGCGATAAGGATTTTGTTGCGATTGCGATTTAAAATCCCAGAAGAACATGAAAGAGGCTAAAGTATATTTAGCCTCTTTTTTTATGAAGAGCTATTGGATTAATTTTCAAAAATACTTTCAATATGCAGTTTGTCTTCCAATTGTCTGTTGGCTTCGTCCAGTTTTTCCGGGGAGGAATAAACGGCCACTGACGCTGATTTGAACGCCTGAGAGAAATAACCGGATAATACTTTTTTCAGTTTTTGCGGTGTGGCGGATAAAATGTCGTCTCTGAATTTCTGGCGAATCTTATCGGTTATTCCGGCAAAATTGCGCATCATTGCCGTATACCCTTTGCTGGCCGGATCCGAAGGTTTGTCAATCATGCTGATGGTGCTGATGATCGCCTTTTCCATGTCCGGTGAAGAAATTTCATTCTGACTGTAAAACGTCTGTGCGTTTTTAAACACCTGAAGCGTCTCGGAAATGCGCGGGTCGCGATAGGACAAAAACGAAAACAATCCCATGGAAGCGTCGAAAGAAGACATGCCGCCGTAAGCGCCTCCCTGAACGCGGATATACTTGTACAGATAGTTATTGGATAACTCTTTTGCGGCAATCATCAAAAGAGGGCTTGCCGGGTCGGTATAACAAGGCGTTTTTAAAATGTAGGCAACATACGATACCTGCGCGGGGACAGAGATTCCCGCAAATACCGGATTCAAAGAAGGTTCTTCTTCCGGAGCGGCCTGTGAAGACGCCGGAAGCCTGTCGAGTAGACACGGCAGGTGTTCTTTGGCAATTTCCAACCCCTGATGCTCGGCGGTGACATTAATGACCATGTTGTTTTTATTGAACAGGGTTTGCTTTAAAGTTTCCAGTTTATCGCGCAAGGCACTTTTTGATGAAACGAACTCACCCGCTGTTGCTTGAACGAATTTAAATTGCGTTCGTCCGTGCCATTGTTCATCCCGGTAAGCCGGGAGGGTGAGTGCCGCGCCGGCTGCCATTCTGGCGAATAGATGACCGGAGGGAAGAATCGCTGATTGAAGATTGTTTTTTCTTTCTGAAATCAGATCCCGCATCCGGGCTTCGTGACTTAAATCACCGCGGCAGAGCACATCGCTGATGATGCTCATGGCTTCCGGAAGATTGCGATATAGCGCCTTAAACGAGAAAATCATCTTCTGCCATGTTGAGTCGCCATTTGCGGTAAATCCTGCGCCCAGATTATAGCCCAACCCGCCCATCTTCAGAGCAATCCGTTTGGCCATTTCCTCATAGGTCAAACCGGCAGCGCCCATGCCGGTCATCATCTTTCCCAAAAGCGGCAGGTAGATCTGCAGCTTTTCAGGGATATCTGCCAGATCAAAAGCCAGATCAACATAGGCAATTCCGTTGGTAAACAGATCGTGCTCCCAGACCGGAACGTCACCGATCAAAGAATTTCGGGTCGGCGTTTTTTCAATGGATTTCGGAATATCCTCCATGTTCAGCCTGGGCAGGGCTGAGGCCGCTTCCGGCGGATCCTGTTGATTTTGAAATTCCTTGAGCTTCTTGGCTTTTGCATTAATCTGTCTTAATTCTTCTTCACAAAGAGATGCCTTGAGCGTGTCCATTTTTTCTCTGTAAGCAGCCTCTTTTTTTTCGTTGAAATCGGGATCGGGTTCCATAACGGCCAGAACGCGATGGGGATTATTCAAAAGCCATTTTTCAGTCATTTTCTGGAAAATCAGGGGATCATCAGCCCAGCAGCGGCGGATATTCTCTATGATTTGTGAAAAATCCAGTCCGATTAACGGATCGCCGTCATAAAGCCATGTTTGAAAAACCGCACCCATCAGAGAAATTCCGTAAGGATAAGAACCGCGAACAATTTCCTTGCCGTGAAATTCGACCTGATGCAGAACGCCTTCGATGAGTTGCGTGTCGTAACCGGAATCAATAATGTCTTTTAAAGTCTTTAGAATCAGTTGTTCGATTTTTTGTGCGTCCGACCGCTGTGTGTTTCTCAACCCGACACAGAACATTAATTGTTTCAGGTCTGCTTCGACGCCGCTCACCGGAGTCAGATCCTCTCCCAGACCGGAGTCAATCAGCGCTTTGCGCAGCGGACTGGCCGCGCTGCCAACGAGAAGAGCGGATATGATTTGCAGGATCAATGAGGTCTCAAAATCGGTATTTTCAGACATCAGCCAAGCGATGTTAACAACGGTTTTACGTTCAACAGATTCATCTTTTCCGATGGGATACCCTCCCACAACCGAACGCGGCTGGGTGAAACGCTTCTGGCTTCCGATGGCGGAATTTATTTCTATATAATTGAAATCCTTTAGTATTTCAGAAAGAAACACCAGATGGTCCTTCGTGGGAATATCACCGTAAATAAAAAACCTTGCATTGGAGGGTGAGTAATACTTGCTGTGGAATTCGCAAAATTGTTCATAGGTCAGCGAGGGGATAACGTTCGGATCCCCACCGGAATCAAATGAGTAAACACTGTCGGGGTAGACATTTTCCTGAAGCGTCTTATAGATCAGAGAATCGGGGGAGGAATAGGCGCCTTTCATTTCATTATAAACTATTCCGGAAATGATCAGATCACTGGACAGATCATCCAAAACAGAAAATTCCAGATGATGGCCTTCCTGAAGAAAAGTCTCCCTGAGCATCCGCGGATGCAGAACCAGATCGGTATAAACGCGGGCCAGATTGTAAAAATCGGTTTTTATCTGACTGGCTACCGGATAAACGGTTTTATCCGGATAGGTAAACGCGTTGATGAATGTTTGCATGGTTGAGCGCATTAACTCCTTGAAAACGTCTTTTAAGGGATATTTTTCAGAGCCGGCCAGCACCGAGTGCTCCAGAATATGCGGCAGGCCGGTGGAATCGTACGGAGGCGTGCGGAATCCTATCGCGTATAAATTTTCGCGGTCGAAGCAGTGCAGATGCAGTAGCTTGGCGCCGGTTTTATTGTGTATCATTTCATAAGCTGTCGTATGAATCGTGGGGAAGGTTTTTATGCGTGTAACCGTGAAGCCGTAAAGCTCATCTCCTTCACGTAATGTCGGTTCTGGAAAATCTGATTTCTCTGACATTCAATTAAACTCCTCTTGAATAGATATATGGCGAAGCCGTCTTCAAAAAATTAGCCGCCAGCATGTTCAGATGGATATGTTCAGGCCGATGAAAAGCGAGTTGACAACCGACCATAATAAAACTGCGGCCGTGAGCAGGATACAGGCGTAAGCCAGCATTTTGTTCCATGCGGTTTCCTGCTTATTGTCATTGTACCCCATCAGAAACGAAAAACCGATACCCGAGAGCAGTCCGCCGGCATGAGCCCAGTTGTCGATACCTCTGAAAATCAGACCGAAAATGACCAGGGCGATGACCCAGCCCATGGCCTGCTTGTAAATGGCTTCTCCGTAGGAATCGCCGCGGCTTTTCCCGTAGTAAATGATTGCACCGATCAGACCGCAGATCGCTGCAGAAGCTCCGATCGTGAATGGCGTTCCTGAAATCACTGAAGCGGAAAATCCACATATGCCGGTAACGATATACAGATTGATAAACCGGTGAACCCCGAATTCCCGGATAATAAACGGTCCCAGCTGATACAATGCCATCATATTGAACAGAATGTGAAAAATTCCCCCATGTAGAAAAGAAGCCGAAATCAGGGTCCAAAAACGGTGGGCTCCAATAACGGGAAAGGTGCCGCTTGCACCCAGCAGAAAAAGACTTTGATTGGACGGTGCCAGTATCCCGAAAGGACCGCTGCCGCCAAAAATGCCCTGCGGGTCCAGAAATATCGAAAAAATATACAAAGCAACATTAACGTAAATGATGATCATGACCGGATTGGACGCCATAAAAAGTTTTCCAATATTGCCGGCGATATTGTGCATCCCGGGACGTTGAAGTCCGCAATAGGGGCAGGAGGGTTCATCCATGCTGATCAATTTACGGCAATTGGGACAGAGTATTGATTTTCGTTCCGGCATTTTTATCCTTTTTTAAAAAAAATTGTTCTGTAACCGTTTCAGGACTGTGTTTAATTAACAACATTATTATGAGTTGTAAAGAAAAATACCATCATTTATTGACGATTGATTTATTGATGTGTTACGTCAGACACGGAGCATTGTTTTGAAATGAAAAATCGATCTGTGATAAAAATTGAATCGGTGGCTTTTGGCGGGTCGGGAGTCGGTCGTGCGGATAACCTTGTCGTTTTTGTTCCTTTTTCAGCGCCCGGTGATGAACTGGAAATCGAAATCACCCAACGGAAGAAGAACTTTCTGCGCGGCCGAATCCGGAACATCATCAAGCCGTCGCCCTGGCGGACGGATCCCGTCTGCCGTTATTATGGCGTATGCGGCGGCTGCTGTTATCAGCACATCCATTATGCGTATCAACTGGCCATCAAGAAAAAACAGGTGGAAGATGCTTTTCGGAGAATCGGCAAAGTTGACGCGCCGCCTGTTTTGGAAACCGTAGCTTCTCCACGAATGTATCATTATCGCGGCAAGGCCCGGTATCATGTAGGAGACGATCCCCAAACAGGGCACATCGGATTTCTGGATATATCCGGCGGAAAAATTGTCGACATTGAGCATTGCGCAATCATGCAGGAAACCATTAATGAGCAATTGAGTATCTTGCGGGAGAATCGACAAAATCTGTGGCATAAAGATGAGCTGACAATCTGGTCCCGATATCCGGATGTTACCTCTGAAGATCAGACGTCGGTCGTCCGTATTGTCCAGGGAAAAAGGATTCTGGCGCCTGATGACGGGTTTTTCCAGGCAAATGAATATCTGACGGATCGGCTGGTGGATGAAGTTTGTCGACTGGTAAGACCTGGAAAAGCAGAAAACGCAATTGACGCCTTTTGCGGAAGCGGCCTTTTCTCCATTTTTCTTTCACCTTTTGCCGAGGACATTACCGGGATAGAAATGGACAAGGAATCCGTAAAATACGCAAAAATAAATGCTGCAAATCTGAATGCCCGAAATGTCCGTTTTCTTGACGGGAATGTTGAAATTGTATTGCGGGAAAAATTCCTGTCCTTGGGCAGTAAAATTGATCTGATCGTTTTGGATCCCCCGCGTGTCGGTTGTGAAATGACGTTGTTGAAAACTCTAATGGATTTGCAACCGTCGAACATTATTTATATTTCATGTAATCCGGCTACGCAGGCGCGGGATATCAAATACTTGTGTGAAGGCGGATATCATTTGCAAAGTCTTCATCCGTTGGACATGTTTCCGCAGACAGAACATATTGAAGTAATCGGGTACCTAAAACGCATCATGGCATTGTAACTTTTTTTGGGGGAAATCGGCCCGTCGATGACAATAATATTTATAGATTTAAATAAAAAAAATTGTTATTAAAAGCCACCTAAATAAACAAGGAGAGGGAAGATGGCATCAAAAAGCAAAGATGTAAGAATTGAACAACTCCGGATTTTCGAAAAGAAACTGGCTGTGCGTTTGCAGCAGCTTGAGCAGAAGGGAATCAGCCCTGAAAAAGCCCAGAATGACGCAATCGTTAAAAGCCTGAAAGCAAAAATCAAACAGACCAAGGCAAGAATCGCAACATTCGATAAATTTGTCCAACAGACGCAGGCATTGGCCCAGGCAAAAGCGGCCAAACAGGCTGCTGTCGTTGAAGAAGTCAAGGCGTCTGCTGAGGAAGCAAAGCCGAAAGCGAAGAAGAAAGAGGACGGTGCCGCAAAAGAACCCAAAAAGCAGCCTGCTGCAGAAGATGGCGCTGCCAAGAAGGCCAAAAAACAGCCCGCTGACGGACAGGAGGCGGCACCGAAAAAGGCAAAGAAGCAGCCAGACGAAGGCGATGACGCCGCTCCGAAAAAGAAAGCAACCAAGAAAAAAGAAGAATAGCGTTGAAATTGAAATCAAGAAAAAAGGGGGAAGCTGGAAAACTTCCCCCTTTTTATTTCTACATTGGCGTCCCCACGCGGATTCGAACCGCGGTTACAGGCGTGAAAGGCCCGTGTCCTAGGCCTCTAGACGATGGGGACGTCCTTAAAGCCGTTTCAAGCAAGTTGTGTCTTATATATTGATAAAATCAGAATGTCAAGCGTTGACTCAAAAAAATAACGGAAAGAATCCGCCATTTTTTTGTTGTTTTAAATACCCGGTTATTATCAGATTTTCCCGCTGTCTGTCGCTATATATCAATCCATAAAAATAGGAAAGGCGGATCATCTTTGAACCGCCTTTCCTAAGTGATTTATGCTGAACGGCAATGTTTATTTATGCCCGGCTTTTACGAAATCCTCGGCCATCTTGTTGTACTTGGAGGTTTTGGCCGCTTCTATATATTTTGATTTTTTCACCATCTTCATCATGTTCTGTAAAGTTTTAAAGGGTGTCGATTTGATTTTGCTGTTGGCAATTCCGGATGGGACGCCGGATCCGAGATTCGGATCGATCATAAACGTGACCCTGGTGCGTTCCCGGTCTACCCACTGGAGAGTGAACAGTGAGTAAAATGAAGGCATCCGGACATATCCCTTGCCGGAATCATAGGGCAGTTCATTTGTGGAGTCGGCATAAACCAGGTTGGTTCCGTTTTGCATATCAATCACGGTTTTACTTTTCAGAATCATATCCCGGTCTGTCAACAGATCAATATGCTGACGGAACCAGAAGATAAAAACATCCTTTTCATCATCGACCGTTTTCAACATTTTTGTTGCTTTGCAGTCGTGCATCCATTCGGGATAGTTGGGGATGTCTCTCAAAATTGTACCGATCACTTCTATGCGTGCAGGAATAAGGCATGTGGCTTTGGCGGCAATGTAATCTTTGCCGGGAACTGCGCTGGTATAGATTTGGCAATTGTCTTCTGTGTCAACGAGTTTCCATTGATATTTATCAGCGGAAAAACAGGTTACGGCAGTCATCAAAAGCATCAGCACGACGGTAATACAGACATTTCTTTTAGACATAAAAATCCTCCTGTAGTGTATTTTTAATACCCTTCTTCTGCTCTTCTTATGCGGTGATGTTGATGTGGTGTATCGTTTCCTTACACGGTGCGGTTGAGATTGTCAAGAAATATGGAAGCGGATTGAACCACGTGAAAACTTATGATATAAGGTAGGCACACTCATTCGTCGCAAATTTGATTCCTGAATATAAAAAATGTAAGGAGGTCTATGCGCGATGTCAGAAGAAATCCACAAAAAAAGTCATAAAGAACCGGATGAGAAGCACCTGGACAAAATGACGGTCAAAGAACTTCGGGAAATTGCGTCCGAAATTCCTCATGAGAAGGCTGTTCACGAGATGAAAAAAGAGGAACTCATCGCCTTTATAAAGGAGACCCGGGGGATTAAAGATGACGAGCCGGTCAAGAAGAAACATATCGGCAAAGTCAAAATGACCAAACCCGAATTAAAAGCTAAAATACGAGAGTGCAAGGCATCAAGATTAAAAGCGCTGGAATCGAAGGAGACTGAAAGAGCCGTCTGGTTCAGACATCAGATCAGTCAATTTAAGAAGAAATTGCGGCGTATCGCAGGGGCTTGATTTGCACTGCTGGAAGGTGTCGCCGTCACGGTGTGATTCCCCATGCAAATCGCACATATGATCTTTTGCGCCGTGCGGGATCCTACAATGCGTGAATTGGATTGTGCCGGAAAAGATTCCGGCACAATGTTTTTTAAATTTGGGTCTTGGCAAAGAGTATCGGGTGTTTATATGGACTTCGGGACATCGCTCAGGTCATCACTTGTTTCCGGCTGATAGGCGTGCCTTCAATTCCGTCAATCCCTTCCATATTTCTACATCACCGATAAGCTTTTGGCTATCCTTGTTTGAATATTTTATGACACATGACGGTGTCGCCCGGATGTCATTTTTTTGAATCACAGCCGTCAGCGATGGGAAAACGGATTTTTCATCCATTGTTTTCCACGCAACTTTTTGGTTTTTTAAATATGCGACAAGATCTGCTTCTTTCTGAATTTTTTTGGATTGCGCCGCATCAAAAAGGATCTTACGGACTCGAAAAACACTTGTTGCATCGGAATGGGCTTGCACCGCGTACAGATAATATTTAGCATAAACAGGTGTCGATCGGTTAAAGGGGACATCAACAAATGTCAGTTTTACCCGCTGGGTGGCCAATAATTCTTTCAGCAGGGGCTCGGCTTTTGTATCGATTCGATAACAGGGCGGACAAAAATAGTCGGTAAAGATAATAATTTCATAGGGCCCTTTGCCCAGCGAAGGAATGGCACCGGACGGCGTTTGACCATAAGCCGGTGTGACGGATCCGTTGAAGGTCAAAAAAACGGTTAAATATCCCAGTAAACTGAAAATCAGCAGGGGCAATTTATGAATTTTGAACATCGGAAAATCAACCTCCCCGAGAAAATACAGCCACATCCGACCGCGTTTTTCCCGCCATGCGGATGGAACTTCATAGTTAATGATAAATGACAAAATTAACATTACCGAAAATGCAAGACAAAACGGGCAATAGACATTATTTTGTATCTGAAAAGCGTATAAATGAACCTCGACGCCAAGACCGGCAGCCAGAAGAGCCCGGACAAAAGGTGTCTGTTTGAAAGCGGCAAAGATTATGATGATGGCCATATAAGCGATACCGACCCATTTGAGATCGATTCCCAGCAGGTCGCCTCTCAGATAGCTGCACTCTGTATCGCAATAATCATAATAGGCCATCAGAACGATGCCGATCAGCGACAACGCAATGGTAATAATATTCCGATATTTTCCAATAAAATCATTTACATTTGTCATGCCTGATGTCCTCAATACCTTATGTTTTATTTTAGCTCAAGAAAAATATTTTTCAAGATATGTTGAGCATATTTTATCGTTAATCTTTTGTCCCGACAATTTGGCGTGTTCATCGCCTGCGGATTTTTCAGGCAACCATCCATCCATAGGTCATGCCGGCAATGGTTGAGAGAATGACCACAATGATGCAATAGATGGACGTTTTTTTTATCCCCATGATGCCGGCGATGGCTATCATACTGGGCAATGAAAGCGCCGGTCCTGCCAGAAGAAGAGCCAGCGCCGGTCCCTGGCCCATACCGGAACCGATGAGTCCCTGTAAAATAGGAACTTCGGTCAGTGTGGCAAAGTACATAAAAGCGCCGACAATGGAAGCAAAAAAGTTTGCCCATAACGAGTTGCCGCCGACAAGGCCTTGAATATATTGCTCGGGAATCAGTGCCGGATGACCGGGACGTCCCAAAAGAAAGCCTGCCACCAGTACTCCACCCAGCAAAAGCGGCAGTATCTGTTTGGCAAACCCCCAGGTGGAATCCACCCATCCTTTGAGTTCTTCCTTGACAAACCATTTCTTGAGCATCACCGCCAAAACAAGCACTAATGCAATCACCAGATACCATTTGACGCTGAAAATCATTTGCCAGACGATCCCATCGTTTTCGGTCGGTCGTGCGAACGAAGCAAAAACAAGAATCAACACCATCGTCAGCATATAAAGCGCATCCTGCCAGAGCGCCCGTCCGTTTCCCTCTTCTTCAGGAAGGAATAGTTCGCCTGTTTCATGTTCAGCATCATCCTTGCGGAAAATAAACGCCATCAATAGACCGGTGATAATCGCGAAAAAAATCGCTCCGATGGCGCGCGCCAATCCCAGTTGCCAGCCAAGAACTTTGGCGGTTAGAATAATGGCCAGCACGTTGATGGCCGGCCCGGAATACAAAAATGCCGTGGCGGGACCGATGCCCGCGCCGCGGGTGTAAATTCCCGCGAAAAGCGGCAACACGGTGCAGGAACAAACAGCCAGCACCGAACCGGAAACGGAAGCGACTGAATAAGACAAAATTTTATTCGCCTTCGCGCCAAAATACTTTAGCACAGCCGCCTGCGATACAAAAACGCTGATGGCTCCGGCAATAAAAAAAGCAGGAATAAGACAGGTCAGCACATGCTGGCGCGCGTAGTCCTGAAGCATCATGAATGCCTCCAGGCCGGCTTGTCGTATAAGAATCGAATCCCAGGGGATATAATATGCCCCCAGAAATATTCCAACAATCCACGCTAATTTCTGCCATTCTTTCATAATTTTTCCCCTATATTTCTATTTTTTCAGAATCGCCAGATACGCTTTGAACTTTGTCAATCCATCACATATCTGGTATTCACCAACAAACTTTTTTAACATCAGAAGCAGAATACTTGATAACATGTGTTGGGGTAGCATCAATTCTGTGTTGTTTATGATTGCACTTGAAAAATGATTTTTCATTTTTTCCGCACTTTCCAGACCATTTTCTTTTCTTTCGGAAAAGCAGCCAGATCTTTTTTCATTCGTTATCCTTGCAGAAAATTCAGCGCAATCATATAAACGCCGCCTAAAATGACAAGAACACCGCAAATCTTTTTAAGAATGATTGCGCCCTTTGATTTTTCATTCCATCGCAGAAAGTGTTCAACCACTTCGGTGAAAGTGCCCGCCAAAACAAGAACCGCACAATGACCGATGCCGTAAGCTAATAGCAGAGACACGGCAAAAACGGTTTTGGTGGAGGCCATACTGAAAACAACGCCCAGCATCGTAGCCATATAAGCGAATGTGCAAGGCCCTAACGCGATGCCAAACAACAGTCCCAGAATGAATGCCGCCAGGAATCCTTTCCTTTTATAATTCGGATTCGCTCCTCCTTCCATAAAAGGCAACGGCAGAATACCCAGTAAGTTAAGACCGATGGCAAAGAAGATGACCGCCACAAAATAACTGCCATAGCCGCCTATGTCGCCGACCATTCTTCCCGCAAGTCCTGTGATAACGCCGATGACGGCAATAGTTATCAGAATTCCCAATCCAAAAAGAAATGAAAGTCCGAATGCCCGACCGGTACTGATGTTTCCCTGGCCATCAATGAAACCGACAATCAGAGGAATGCACGCAATATGACAGGGCGACAGAATGACAGACAGCACGCCCCAGATAAAGGCAGCCCCTATGGCAATTTCGGGGGATTGAGTCAGCGCATTCGTCAGCCAGGTGAAAAGCTCGACAATCATTATTTGACACCCTGCATTTTAAGCACCTTGATTAATTCTTCCTTGGGAAAATAACCTTCATGCCGGAAGTATTCCTTGCCGTTTTTGTCCAGAAAAACCTGCGTTGGAATTATGCGAATGTCGTATTTTTCGGCGTCTATTTTGCCTTGCGGTGTCCATACATCGTGAAAGACAACCTTGACCTGCCCCTTGTATTCCTCTGCGACCTCTTTCATGATCGGCTGCATCGCTTTGCAGGGAATGCACCTGGCCGCACCGATTTCTATAAAAGTTGCCAGAATTTTTTCTGGTTGCGCAGATGATTTCTTTGTGTCTTTTGTCACCGCGGAGGTTGACTTTTGATTTTGCGCCAAAGCCTGTGTGTAAGGCATATAGGTGAATGCGAATGTAAAAATCATCACCCCCGCAAGAATTCCTATTAATTTTGAACTTAATTTCATTTGTAATAATCTCCTTAAGTTAAATTAATTTCGGTCCGCCTTCACAACATTCAGCCATAAAATTCTTCCATTTGCTTTTTTAAATATGTATTCCGAAGTAAAGCAGAATGTATTTCAGAGACACATAGAGAAATAAAAATCCAAACAGTGCTTTAAGAACATTCGGTTTGAACTTCGCCACCAGCTTTGCGCCGTAGATCGCGCCGATCAATGCACCGATGCCCAGTGTAATCGCGACGGGAATGTTCACCACGCCTTGATAAATCTTAAAGGCGGTGCCCACCAAAGCCATCCAGACAAATGCGGCCATCGATGTGCCGATTGCCAGTTTCATCGGAGCGCGCAGAAAATAAAGAAACGAAGGAACCAGAGCATAACCGCCCCCCAAGCCGATGATGCCAGTTAGCATGCCGATAGATGTTCCTAAAATCGATTTTGTTATCAGCGTTCCGGGCATGCTTGTACCGGCAGGCGGAGGTGGTGTTTTACCAAGCAGACCTTCGTAAAGCATGCGCACGGAAACGATAATGAAAGCAATGCCGATGATGAGATCAATGACATCTCCGTATTCCTTAATGTAACCGAAAACAATGGAACCGATAATAACGCCTATAACACCGCTGATGCCTACTTGCATTGCTGTTGTCTTGTCCACGTTTTTCATACGCAAATGTTGGATAGCTCCTGAACCTGCGGTAAATACTACAGCAGTCAGCGTTGTTCCGACAGCAATAGCCGGATCAAAATCGAATCCAAAGCGAATGACCGGCATGATGAGCGCACACCCGCCTGTCCCCAGCAAGCCGCCGACGACTCCGGCTAAAAGACCGGTGATGAGATAAATAATGTAGATCATGGAAAATACCTCCTATAAAAAATATTTCAGGCAGCTAAACTTTTATTTGCAGCTGATGAATTTTTTAATATCTTCGGCAGAAGGTATTTTGCCCGCAGCCTTCACTTTGCCGTCAATAACCAGGGCGGGTGTGGTCATGACGCCGTAGTTCATTATCTGTTTGAAATCTTCGACTTTGGAAATATCCGCGTTGACGCCTTCTTTTGACGCGATATCTCGCACCATTTCCTCCAGCTTATGGCACTTTGCGCACCCCACGCCCAGAATTTCTATTTTCATTATTTTCTCCTTTTTTAGAATTTAGGTATTGCACGTATCGGTAACGGTTTTGTTATACCAGCCCCGCGAGCGGTTGCAGATATTGCAGACCGACAGCATCACCGGCACTTCCACCAGAACGCCGACCACGCAGGCAAGCGCCGCGCCGGAACTCGGTCCGAAAAGCGTGATGGCCACGGCCACGGCCAGTTCGAAAAAATTACTCGCGCCGATGAGCGCGCCGGGAGAAGCCACGTTGTGCTGAACCTTGAAGAATCGCATCAGCATGTACGTCAGGCTGGAATTAAAATAAACCTGAATAATGATTGGAATGGCGATCAGAATAACGGCAATCCATTTTGTGGTGAGGTTTTCCGCCTGAAACGCGAATATCAGAACAAGCGTCAAAAGAAGCGCCACCACCGTCACCGGATGAAATTTGGGCAGGAACTGTGTTTCAAACCACTCCTTGCCGTATTTTTTCAGCAGGACCATTCTTGTAACAAATCCCGCCGCCAGCGGAATTACGATAAACACAACCACCGATGTAATCAGCACATTGGAGGGAACAATCACATCCGCCACGCCCAGGAGAAACATGACAATCGGCGCGAAGGCCAGCAGCATGATTAAATCGTTTACCGCCACCTGAACCAGCGTGTAAGCGGGATCGCCTTCGGTCAGATACGACCAGACAAACACCATCGCCGTGCAGGGCGCCGCCGCCAGAATAATCAGACCGGCCGTGTAGCTTTTGGCCGTTTCGGGATCAATCCAGAGAGAAAAGATATTCTGAATAAATAGCCAGGCCAGAAAAGCCATGCTGAAAGGTTTCACCAGCCAGTTGACAAACAACGTTATCATCAATCCTTTCGGTTTTTTGGCCACATCACCCAGAGACCCGAAATCGATTTTCAGCATCATCGGAAAAATCATCAGCCAGATCAAAACGGCAATCGGCACATTGACCTTCGATCCTTCACCGAATTCCATTGCACTGAGTGACGCGGTGATTTCCGGCAGGAACTTGCCCAGCGCGACGCCCACCACCATGCATATCAGCACCCATACGGTCAGATAGCGTTCAAACACATTGAGCCGCTTGGGTTCGGCGGCTGTTTTGTTTTGTTCGTGAATTTTCGAAGAGGTATCTTTCATTAGCGGTTCCCTTTCTCATTAATAGTATCTGAAAATATCAGGGCAACTTTTACGCCATTTTGTCAGCGGCCTCGGCCAGCCACTGCCGAATTTTATTTTTCTCCGGTACACTGCCCACCGTGACCACTCTCCCGTTGATAATCAGCGCGGGCACTCCCATGACGCCGTACCTTGCGATTTCCTTTGTGTCGGTCACATGTGCCAGATCACCGGCCAGATTCATTTCCGCCATCACATTGCGGACGTTGGTTTCCAGAGAGGAACACTGGGCACAGCCCGGTCCCAAAATGACAACCTCCAACCCGACAAGCGGTTCTTCGTCCACCTTTTCGCCGACAAACTTTTTATATTCCCGCAACAGCGCCTTGCCGTAGGCCTGTTTAATGGAAGAGGGGATATAGTTTCGTTTTTCCACGCGGCTCCATAGCTCCGCGCTAATCTCTTCGGCCGTTTTCCCTTTGGCCCATTCAACGATATTTTTGATGGCATATTCCAGACCGACAACGCCTGTCGTCCTTCCTTCCACCCGAATCTGTGTAATCTTGTTTTCCATCACAAATATTCCTTTGTTAGAATACGTTAAGCTTTCTTGCAGGCGACGTGCCGCTTGACATCCGGCAGTTTCTTCTCCATTTTACGCAGGATAGTGTCATCAGCCAGCCAGTGGCGAAGATTTCCCAGAATCGCTGCCGTGAAAGGATTGGAACTGCCGTAATCGAGCGCGTAATTGACCCACAAACCCTCCTTGCTGCTCTTGACCATGCCCGCCTTTTCCAATACTTTCATGTGTTTGGAAACAGCCGGTTGGGGAATGGATAAAAGCTGTTGAAGCTCGCAAACACACAGATCTTTGTTCTGGAGAAGTTTAATCATCCGTACCCGGTTGGGATCGGAAAGCGCCTTCATCACATTAATAAAATCGTCCATAAAACAAGATTCCTGTATATTCTTTTTTTGGAATATAGTTTTTCTAGTCATTATTGTCAAGCCGTATTTTGTGTGTGTAGAATATACTGGCTGAAAAGCTGACGAAAGATATCTGAAAAGCAACTAAAGTATCCAGATATAAAAATATTATATAATAATGAATATTTTAGGCATTAATATAGGAGTATATCCACAAGATAACCAGCCACGATAGCAATGACAAAAACGTTTAAAGTAAAGGCGATGATCAGTTTCTTTTTGAACATGGAACCAAGAATAATCAGTTCCGGTATGCTTGCTCCTGCCCCTGCTATTACCAGCGCAAGGACTGTTCCCACACCCATGCCCTTACCCACAAGAGCGGCGGCTATCGGAATAACCGTTTCCGCCCGGATATACATGGGCACACCGATTAACGCTGCGATAGGAATAGACCATGGGTTTCCTGGGCCTGCTATTCTTACAACTAAGTTCTGCGGAAAAAATCCGTAAATGAACGCGCCGATTCCTGCGCCCAGCAGAAGATACCAGAACACGCCCTTAAAAGTATCAACTGCGGCTACGGATGCATGTTTAAGTTTTTCTTTAAAAGTTGCTTCCGGTGATACAGGGTCTGCACTGTTGGCAGAACAGTATGACGATTCTATCGCTGGTAAGGTTATTAAGGTCAGTGGTTGTGAACCTCCTGAAGAACAACAAGCGGTTGCCGTCGATTGAGATTTTAAGGTTGTGATCTCTGAATTTGTCCCTGTTGCACAACAGGACTCTTCAATATTCATCAGTGGCTTAACCTGGTTTCCCATTCTTCGCCTTGAAAGTATCGCTGCCATTGCGATCGAACCAAAAAATGTAACAACCATATAAAAGACGGTCACTTTAAGACCAAGTAATGAAAGCAGTAGAGCGATAATAATCGGATTAAGAACCGGTGAAGAGAAAAGAAATGCCATCGTAGGACCAAAAGGAACCCCGCCTCTGAGCAATCCCGCGGTTATGGGAACAGTGGAACAGGAACAAAAAGGGGTTAGCGCCCCCAGACCGGCACCCAGAACATATTGCAGCCAAGTAAATTTATTGGAGAGAAAATCCCTGACACGGGTGGGAGGAAGATATTCCATCAACAGCCCGATGATAAAAGAAACAATCACAAATATAAGTATTAGTTCTCCGGCAATAACCAGAAAAAATTTCCCGGCGGTTATGAAATTATTCAAACCAAACATTTACTTTACCTTCTCTTTCGATGTTTTAATAATGATTGAATATGTCAACTTTTTTATTATTAAACAAAATGCTTCCTGTTCCCATCTTTTTTAGTTTCATTCTGTGACGCTTCAAAAAAAGCATTAAGGCCTATCATCAATATCTGCCGCATAGACGGTTCCATAGCCGACAGAATTTGCGACATTCTTTGTGCCGGTTCTTCCGTTAATCTTGCCAACAGATGCTTCCCTTCTTTAGATAATTGGACACAGCAGACACGCCCGTCATCTTGATCGTTAATCCGCCGGGCCAGTTTTTTTTCTTCAAGACGGCTGACAATGCGCGTCGCGCCGCCTTTCGTCACAGCAATATTTTTAGCAATATCCTGCATTGTGCACCTGTCCAGCCGCGATATCACACGGAGGGCGCGAAACTCGCCATGGGAAATGTTTTCACAGCAGTTACCCCTCATATCCTGTGTTCCCAAATCACACATTATGTCTTCAAGAAGTTCGGCTAATTGCCTGGCCTGTTTGTCCATGATCCAATCCTCCAACAGGAAACCTTGAATTTCTGAAAGCAAATCATAAAAATTTTCTTGCATTAAAGATTGATTTAGTCAACTAATAATTTAGAGAGGTCAATAATTTGATTATTTAAAACTTTCTTGACGGTAATTTAGTTCTAGTTATAAATGATCAAGGGGGAAAATAACATGGCTAAAATACTAATCGTTTATCATTCACAGAGCGGCAATACCCAAAAGATGGCGCAGGCCGTAGCCGAAGGGGCAAAGTCCATCGAAGGCGTGGAAGTGATTTTGAAAAAGGCGGCAGACGCCACGCTGGAAGATTTATTAACGGCCGATGGCCTGGCCATCGGAACGCCGGAGAATTTCGGTTATATGTCCGGCATGGTGAAGGATTTTTTCGACCGGACGTATGTGGGCGCGCAGGAAAAAGTTTTTCGAAAACCTTTCGTTGTTTTCATCAGCGCCGGTAACGACGGCAGCGGCGCGCTCAGAGCCATTGAGCGCATTGCGCTGGGGTATAAATTCAAAACGGTTTATCAGCCGGTGATTGCCAGAGGGGAAATAACGCGGGGAATTCTTGATCAATGTTTTGAGCTGGGTGCCACTATCGCCGGCGGCTGCCAGATGGGCATTTATTAATGCGGTTTACGCCGTCTTTTCTCACCGTCCGAAAGCTTTATTTCATCTTTTCCAGCATTTCACCCATCATTCTGTGGATCAGGTTGATGGCTTTGAGCGGGCGAACCATCACCTTGAATTCGGTAATCCGCCCGTCGGTGCCCCAGGTGAGCATGTCCACGCCGTTAACGGTAATTCCGTCTATGACGGTCATAAATTCCAGAACGGCATTGTTGTCCGAGGCGACTTCTCTCAAATATTTAAAACTGTCATTGACGAAAACATGAAGCGCTGCGGTAAGGTAAAGCGTGGTGATCAACTTTCCCTCCTGGGGGGTGTGAACAACCGGGGAATAAAACACAACATTATCGGCTAGAATAGCATCCAGCCCGGCCGCGTCCTTTGTTTTTAATAATGTGTGCCATGCCGCTACGGTGTCTTGAATCATGAGCTAATCCTGTAAAACTGTTTTTTTGATCCATCAGGGATCTTGTTTTTTTAAATACACCCTGCCTGGTGTTTTATGCAATAAGAAAATCCGTATAGGAGGCGTCGGGATCAAAAATGCCCTTATTTACAATCGAGCATGGTGCCCCGGCAGTTGGCGGCGCCGCAGTAGCAGGCGTATTCTTTTTTAAGCCGGGGTGTTTTACGGGAGTCGACGACCAGGCTGTAATCATAAGAGAGTTCTTCTCCGGCTTTTATATGCCGTAACGCTTTGAGGAAAACGCGATTGCCTTTCTGTTCGGCTTCCAGATTAGGCTGGCACGAGTGATTAATCCATTTCGCGGAATTGCCGTTATACTTGGCGTCGATGACGTGGTGATCGTCCAGGTGAAAATAAAAGGTGTGATGGGGTTGACTTTTGTCGTGCGGGTGACGTGCCAGAGCTTTCGTCCACGTGATGATTTCGCCTTTGTATTCCAGAAGCGTTTCACCGGCATCAATGGGGTGAACGGCAAAAACCCCTTTGCCGTGGATGCCGGATTGGCGCACCTGAATACGGCGTTTGCCGTTTGATGACGGCGATTTGTCATAAACTTTCTGTGTGTTTGATCTGATTATTTTTCCCATCTTCATAAAGCGCTTGTTCATCGACAAGTTTTGTGGGCGTGTATACAAAAGGCGCGTCCGGTAGTCAAGATGAAATTTACGGGACCGCGGATTATTTACGATATCAGCCTTTGTTTCTAGATATTTTTTGAGCGGAAAAAATTCTTTATGCCGCATATTGCAGTATGGCAAGGACACTGTCCGGAAATACCTTCGCAGAAACGCTTCCCCAACTTCAGCGTCACACTTACCGATTTCGATGCCCTTCTGTCTATGGATTGCCCGGAAGATAGTCCTCGCGAACGGGCGTGAAGACTTCAATGGCAACGGCGTCTTTCAATATTTCGGCGCTGTGTTCCACATTGCCCGGGATACACCAACTATCCCCTATTTCAACGTCAAACGTTTCGTTGCCGATGGTGAGCCGGATTTTACCTTCCGTTAAATATCCCGTCTGCTCATGAAAATGCGCGTGTTTCGGAAGTATCGAGCCTGCGGTCATTCTGAATTCAGAAAAGAGAGACTTTTCTCCGTAAACAAGAGTTTTGAGCTTTATACCCGGCAATACTTCTTTAAATCCGTTTTGATTCGCCTTGTAAAACAATCGATTCTCCTTTTTGACGTTAATCATTATGGGTAATTCTGGCCCGTGGGCCTGATCATGATTTCGCTGATATTGACGTTCCTCGGCTGTGTGAGCAGCCAGTAAATGCCGTCGGCTATGGCTTGCGGATCCAGTAATTTCCCCATATGCGCGATCCCTTTATAGAAGTTATCTTCGTTGTAACCAGCCACTTTTTGAAATTCGCTTTTTACGATTCCCGGCATGACCAGAGATACGCGAACATCATGCGAGCAAACTTCCTGACGCAAACCTTCTACGATTGCACCGACGGCAAATTTGCTGGAGCCGTAAAACGCGCTGAAGGGAGAAATGTTTCTTCCCACAACGGATCCTATGGCGACGATATCGCCTTTCTTTCGTTCGACGAAATATTTGGCCGCGGAGCGCATCAAATAAGCAGCGCCGAGCACATTGGTATGATAAACCTCTTCCCATTGATAGTGATCGCTGGACAGCATGCCGCCTGCCAAGCCGCGACCGGCATTAACTACTACGACATCATACTTACGACCGCCTGCTTTCCATTCTAAAGTTTTCTCCAGGAGCCTGTCTGTATCGGACGTCAGGCTGGCATCGCCCGATATGGCTAAGGCCTTGCCGCCCTTTGCCTCGATATCCGAAGCCAGTTTGACGAGCCTGTCTTTACGCCGTGCCTGAATAACGACCGCCGCTCCTGCCTGCGCCAGCGTCATCGCCGTTGCTTTCCCGATGCCGGAACTGGCGCCGGTGACAATTGCGGTTTTTCCGGTCAGAGGTTTGTTGGATTTATACCTGCCTTTATTTTGCGCCGCCATATTTACCTCCTTTTGTTCTCTTATCAGGGAAAAAGAAATGAATGTCCTTTTGGATATGGTTCAGCCAAATTTTACGCTGCTTTTCCGTACTGGTAACAATGACATTGAACATCCGGCGATGAAAATTGGTGATGCCGCAGAGACCGAAGATGCAATTCTTCCAGATGGTTTCCAACGGATCGCCAAAGACTTCTTTTTCTCTTCGGGTTTTCGTATTTGATGTATTGTAAACCAGTGTAGTTTTAGCTTTGATTAAACCATTGGGAACGCCTTCACCCGAATCGCCTTCTAGAAATTCGTAGGCTATCCCGGGGCGAATGATCCGGTCCACCCAGCCTTTCAGAATGGCAGGAGGCTGTCCCCACCAGTTGGGATGAACAATTATGATACCATCCGCGGCTGAGATTTCTTCACAATACTTTTTTATTTTCACAGGCAGTTTGGTGTCTTCAGATATTTCCGTGGCATAAAGTAAAGGATCGAACTTTTCCTTGTAGAGATCATGAAAGATTACTTTGTGCCCGTTTTTCTTTAGCGCTTCAGCCGCCGTATGGGCAATGGCATGGTTGAAGCTTTTCGGATTTGGATGGGCAAGGATAACGGATATTTTCATCAAATATTACCATTAATCTTCATACGGACCAAGGAATCGTTCACCATTGAAATGAATCAAATGCGTTGGCGATTCGGCAACCCAAACCTCGGTTTCCCAAGAGATGTCTGTTAAGTATTTCAACATGGCGTGTCGATCAATGAAGGCTGTAACAAAAACCAGACCGGCTGAAGATTTGGCAAATAATTTCTTTAACTCCTGACGCCGTTTGGGGTTAACCGGGCCATGACTAGTTACAGCTTCAATCAGCACGAGCCAGTTCTTTTTTATATGGTGTACGACAACATCAGGCATTTTGCTGAATTCTTTTATGGTGACACCAAGTGCCGCCAGCTTATTGGAATCGTAATAAGCACATTTTGAGTTGGTATCTCCAACATAGATTAAGTGACCACCAGGTGTGAATAGCGAACACAAATCTTTGATAATTTTCTTTATTAGAATATTCTGCCCACAGGGAGAAAGTTTGATTTTCTGACCATCTGCGAGTTTGATGGGCAATCTTTGCATTTTTCTTTCCATAATTTCACCAATGGCCCATAGGAAGTTCTTCTAACAGATTTGGCTTTTTCAGCTAGATCAAAAAGATCTTTCCCTATAGGTTTGCAAGTCATCATCTGTCATTTCTTCGGGATCGACAAGATGGTAATGCTTTTCGGATGATACGGCGATGCCATGCTCATTCTCTTCAAAGGCAAATAATGCAATACAATTGTCTTTAATGAATTGTGCGGCAATTGGACGGCAAATCAATGATGTAAATTTACTGTTACATAAAGCGAAATCCTGCTCTATTTGAACTATGCCAAGTTGATCACTTCCACCTTTCGCTTGCACCGGAAAAACATATTGTGCACCCCGTTGATCCACGCCGATATATATCTCATCCGTCTCAATCTGTCCCATCTCGGGAACGGTAGTCCTTAGGTGATTCTGTAAGGAGTAACAAGTGACAGCCGTAAATATATCGATAAGGCGATTATATCTTATGATTGCAAGCAAGGCTTGTTCATCATTCATGGCGTATCTCAAAATTATTCCAGGTGTGGCGTCCGGAATTTTTGTTTCCGCAAGCAATTCATTTGGAAAAATTCTAGGCATTGATGATAATGAAAATTTATATTTGGCTTTTCCAATAGGTCTAATGACCCACTCCAAACCTTCTGGCGCAAACTTTTTTATCGATTCAGGTAAACATGCACGATAACGGAAACTGTATAACACGTCGCCAAGATTTTTTGGAAGTGAAATACCCAGTTTGTCTGCCGTTTGAACAAGATCATTTCTTTCGAACAGAACTTCCTTGTCACCCTTCTTGTATTTGTGAGAAAAGATACTTTCTATAATGAGTGTGTAACGATTTTTTGGTTTTACCATTGGCGCCTCCCTTAACTGTATTCATCCAGGCCATCTTAGAACAACAACTTCCTCACGCATTTGTTTTTTTGTTGCGGTTGCTAATCTTGTTCTAAATAAATCTAAACTCACGACCTCATAACCTAAAGATTTTGCTATATCCGCAAGCAGTTCACCTGTTTTAATTAATATCTGTAAATAGGATGCTTGATCTCCAACGACATATCCCAGGTAAGCGCCAGGCTTTAAAAAAGTCCTTAATTCGGCTAAGTGCCTCGCCATTCCGCCAAAGTAAAGCTTTGTTACTTTACTATATAACTTTTCAAACCCGGATGTCTTGCCCAATAATATTCTCTTGCTCTCGATCTCGTCCGCTATTCTTTGAATTTCCACATGTCCCGCCACCCATAAATCATCATCATCGCCTTTATAAACATTCCTTGTATTGGAACGTAGTAAAGTTCTTTTCAATGACTGGAGTTCTTTTTTATTATTAATAAATCCTAGAATGACGGACTCTAATCTGGTTGTACGTGTATAGTCCTTTTCATTGGGATATGGCGGAGAGGTAAAAACCGCATCAATGCTTTTAGGTTCCAACAGGCTGTGAACTTGTCTTGAATCGGCTTTATGCACGATCGAATTCGTGTCATTTTGATCAGCCCGGTCTATATCACGCGCCATAATTTCTATTTCCGACAACCAGCTTTCGATAACAGAAGCGTCATTTTTTTTGTTGCGATGGACGCCGACTTCCGGACCGAAATGTAAATTACTGATACTGAAAACTAATGATTTAGCTAGTGCCAATAACTCATGCTTATAAAAAAGCGATTCTTTTTCATGGCTTATGTGTTCCAGAAGAATCAAGACCTTATGCAGGGGAAGCGAACTAATCGAATCAGTTAAAAGTAAAGCTTCCGACTCTGCGGGTAATTTACGCAAATTATCCCAATCGCTATTCTTTATTTTTTTATTTGCGCATTCAGCAATGTAAGAGGCATGTTTAAGCAATTCCTTAGAATCGAGATTCCAATCACTTTTTACACAACTTGCAAAATGCGCCATCGGATTCGGCTCAATTCCGATAGAATGAATGTGATTCAATTTAGCTTCAACTATTGTAGTGCCGGTTCCACAAAACGGGTCTAATATGGTCTGTCCATTTTGTAATTGAAATTTATACAGATAATCTCTAACAAGATGGGGCGGGAATGACAGGACAAATCTATACCAATCATGGAACATTTTGTCGCCATTATCGATTTTGTTTGCAAGGCCATTTGATCTCAGAAGTTGCAATTTATTATCCCTATGATCAAATAATTCTTTTTGAACAGTTAAGCTCATTAATCACCTTACCTTTTTTACTAATATTACTTCACTGTGCTAACAATTTTTCCAACGCCGGGAAAACTTGGTCTAATTTTTCCGGCTGGGAACCGCCGGCCTGAGCCATGTCGGGACGGCCGCCGCCGCTGCCGCCGACCATCGGTGCCAGTTCCTTGATGATGTTTCCGGCATGATATTTCCCGGTTAAATCCTTGGTCACCATGCATAGCAGCATGACTTTATCGCCGGCCTTGCTGCCCAGAAGGATGATACCGGAGCCCAGCTTGTCGCGCAGCTTGTCGCCGAAGTCGCGCAATGTTTTGGCATCGGTGATGCTGACTTCCGTCGCCAGCACGTTCACTCCGTTGATTTCTTTTGCCTGACCGAGCAGATCGCCGGAATCCTTGGCGGCGAGCTTCCCTTTGAGCGTTTCGATTTCTTTTTCCAGTTCTTTGGTGTGCTTTTGCAGTTTTTCGGCGCGGTCGTAGACTTCCATCTGACTCGCTTTGAACAATCCTGCCGTACGTTTTAATTCTTCTTCGGTTCGCCGGAAGTGCTTGAAAGCTTCTCTGCCGGTGACGGCTTCAATTCGGCGTACGCCCGCGGCAATGGCTGATTCATGAACAACTTTCAAAAAGCCGATATCTCCGGTGCGTTTCACATGTGTACCACCGCAGAGCTCCATGCTCATTTTGCCCATTTTCACAATGCGCACAGTGGAGCCGTATTTTTCATCGAACACGGCCGTCGCGCCGGTTTTGAGCGCATCTTCGAGCGCGCAGACTTCCGTTTTGACATCCACATTTTTGCGGATCATCTCGTTGGCGATTTCTTCAATCCGCTTCATTTCCTCATCGCCGATTTTGGAAAAATGGGTGAAGTCGAACCGCAATCCTTCCGCCGTAACCTGCGAACCGGATTGCTTGATGTGGTCTCCCAATACCGCTTTGAGTGCCGCCTGCAGGATGTGCGTGCCGGAATGGTTGGCGGCAATGGCTTTGCGTCTTTCCTCGTCAACAACCAGTTTTGCTTTTGCGCCGACATTGATTGCACCCTTGCTGACCACCCCTTTGTGCACGATGAAATTCTCGACGGGCTTTTTCGTATCTTCGACGGTGAAATTAAATCCGGCTCCCTTGAGATAACCGGTATCTCCGGTCTGACCTCCGGCTTCTCCGTAAAAAGGCGTATTGTCCAGAACGATTTCCGCCTTCTGTCCTTCACCCGCCGTTTCCACCGGTTTGCCGTCAATAAATATCGCCCTGATTTCCGCATTGTCTTTTTTGATTTTTTCATAACCGCAGAATTCAGAGATAACACCGGAACTGGAAACTTTGAGATAGCATTCAGCAACCGCTTCTTCGCCGCTGCCCCTCCAGGCGCCGCGGGCTCGTTCGCGCTGCGCTTCCATTTCTTTTTCAAAGCCTTCATTGTCCAGCGTAAAGCCGTCGCGCTTGACGATATCCGCCGTCAAATCCGTGGGGAAGCCGTAAGTGTCGTAGAGTTTAAAAACCAAAGCACCCGGGAGGACCGATTTACCGGCTTTCTTCAGCGCTTCCGTTTCTTCATTCAGGATGCGCAGACCCGCGTCGAGCGTTTCCATAAAACGCTGTTCTTCATTTAAAATCATTTTGGTGATGAAGGAGGCCTTCTCCACCAGATCGGGATAAACGCCCTTCATCATGTCAATGACGACCCGGGCGCTTTCGTTTAAAAATGGTTTGTTGATGCCGAGCATTTTGCCGTGGCGTGCGGCGCGCCGCAGAATGCGTCTGAGCACGTAGCCGCGTCCTTCGTTGCTGGGCGTGATGCCGTCGCCGATCAGGAAAGTCACCGCGCGGCTGTGATCGGCAATGACACGGATGGAAATGTCGTCTTCAGTATTCTGGCCGTAAGTCTTGCCCGATATTTTTTCCACAAAGCGAATGATCGGCGTGAAAAGATCCGTGTCGTAATTGCTTTTCTTGCCTTGAATGACGGCGGTCAGACGTTCCAGTCCCATACCGGTGTCGATGCTGGGTTTGGCCAGCGGCGTTAACTTTCCGTTTTCATCGCGGTCGAATTGCGTAAAGACGAGATTCCATATTTCCAGATGACGGTCGCAATCGCAGTGGACATCGCATTCCGGACGGCCGCAGCCGGTGCCTTCGCCCTGATCAAACAGGATTTCGGAGCAGGGGCCGCAGGGGCCGGTTTCGCCCATCATCCAGAAGTTGCTTTTCTCGCCCATGCGGACGATGCGATCCGCGGGAACATTCATCTTTTTGTTCCAGATTTCAAACGCCTCATCGTCATCTTCATAAATCGTGATCCACAATTTTTCCTGGGGAAGTTTGACGACATCAATCAGATATTCCCACGCCCAGGCGATGGCTTCCTCCTTGAAATAATCGCCGAAGGAAAAATTGCCGAGCATTTCGAAAAAGGTATGATGACGGGCGGTAACGCCGACATTTTCCAGGTCGTTGTGCTTTCCGCCGGCGCGCGCGCATTTCTGGCAGGTTGCCGCCCGGGTGTAGCCCCGGTTTTCCAGTCCCAGAAACGCGTTTTTGAACTGTACCATGCCCGCGTTGGTGAAAAGCAGAGTAGGATCGTCCTTGGGAATCAGCGACGAACTTGCCACCACGGTGTGCCCCTTGCTTTCGAAATATTTTAAAAAACTTTCCCTGATTTCATTCCCAGTCTTTGCCATCAATATCTTCCTTTTTTATCCTTCCCAATTTATTTAAAATCAGCCCCGGCGGAAAACCGCGTCCCATCAGAGCCTGAAAAATTTTCTGTTTTTCCTTAAAATCCAAAGCAGCCGACTTATTTTTTGCCGCTTTCTTTTTGATTAAAATTTCAAGCGCCGCTTCTTCCGGCAACTCCTCGCGCGCCTTTTCGATGGACAATTCCATTAATTCAGCCGTCAGGCCTTTTTCCCGCAAACTGGCCGCGACCTTTTTGTTTCCCCAGAGTTTGTTTACAACCAGATTGCGCGCCCACTGATTGGCAAAAGACGCGTCATTGAGATACTTCAAATCGTGGAGTTTTTCCAGTGTTTCTTTAATAACAACTGCGGGAAAACCTTTTTCCCGCAGCTTCTTTTCCAGCTCTTTTTCGGAATGCGGCCGCAAAGACAAAAGACGAAACGCCTTTTGCTTTGCTGCCTCCAAATCGAGAACTTTCACTTATCTTCTTCCTGTTCCTTAGGCAGAGCGCCCAGTTTGACGCGGACTTCGTTTTCCACCTGCGCCAGCACCTCGGGATTTTCCTTTAAAAATATTCTGGAGTTATCCCGTCCCTGGCCGATGCGGTCGCCCTTGTAGGAATACCATGCGCCGCTCTTTTCAATGATGCCGTTTTCCGCTGCCAGATCCAGCACGTCACCTTCCCTGGAGATGCCTTCGCCGAAGATGATATCGAATTCCGCTTCCCGGAAGGGCGGTGCCATCTTGTTTTTGACCACCTTGACCTTGGTGCGGAAGCCGATGACGTCCTGACCGTTTTTAATGGAGGTCATCTTGCGGATGTCCAATCTCTGGGAGGAATAGAATTTCAGCGCGTTACCGCCGGTGGTCGTTTCGGGATTGCCGAAGAAGACGCCGATCTTCATGCGCAGCTGGTTGATGAAAATCACGGTAGTTTTGGATTTGCTGATCGAGCCGGTGAGTTTGCGCAGCGCCTGCGACATAAGCCGTGCCTGCAAACCCATCTGCGCGTCGCCCATGTCGCCTTCCAGTTCCGCCTTGGGCACCAGCGCGGCGACAGAATCCACCACTAGAACATCCAGCGCGCCGCTGCGCACCAGCGTTTCGGCAATTTCAAGGGCCTGCTCGCCTGTGTCCGGCTGGGAGATGAGAAGGTCATCCGTATTCACGCCGATTTTCTGGGCGTAACCGACGTCCAGAGCATGTTCGGCGTCAATGTAGGCGGCGATGCCGTTTTTCTTCTGCGCTTCGGCGACGATGTGCAGCGCAAGTGTCGTTTTGCCTCCGGATTCCGGCCCGTAAATTTCCACCACACGGCCGCGCGGGACACCAAACGTTCCCAGCGCGATGTCGAGGCTCAAGGAGCCGGTGGAAATGGCCGGTACATCCACTTTTTCTGAACCGCCCAGTTTCATAATCGAGCCCTTGCCGAACTGTTTTTCTATCTGAGTAATCGCCAAATCAACGGCCTTTGATCTATCCATATCCGCCATAATACAATGCCCTCCTTATTTTCTTTTTATATTAATAAATGCTTAAAAATTACAACTCTAATTTATGAAAACAACTTATGCTCATTATATCCTCAAAGCAAACTCCGCCAGTTTTGTGTAAACAGCGCCCCGCGGCGCAAGTGCTTATGTTTGGACCAACTTATTTCTGCAACCAGTGGTTGCAGTTTTTCATACGCTTTAATCTATTTCTCCTTCAAATAATTCTGATTAGTTATGATACTGCGGCCTAATTCTTTTTCCGTTTCTTTGCGCGCCGTACCTGCCACACCGCCTCCGCGTTTGGCCACCTTTCTATTTTTTTCGAAAGTATCCGGTTTTTCTTTTTGCGATATTTCCGTGGTAACTTTTTCGCCAAGCATTGTAAAAATCAACTCCAGATCAGTCATGTAGTCCCGCAGATTCTGATTCTTTTTGAACAATCCTTTTAACTTCTTATAGTCCGCTGGCGTTATCCCAAAAGTTGCTTTTGATATTTCAGCCGTAAGAATGGCATAATCCCGTTCGCTTATAATGCCTCTTTCTCTCCACTCATCGGTCAGGTTTTGGCGAATGGCTATTCCGCGCAACCGTTTATCGATCCAATCCCTGGGATAACCTTTTTGTTCATACAATAATTTCATGCGTTCTTGCGCCAGTTCAGGATTTTCAATTTCCTGTACCCGCTCATACCCGACTCTTGCCAGCCAACGCTTGAACGGCTCAGCTTTCGGTGAAGGAATGGATTGGATGATACGGAACATACTTTCTGTGTTGGCGCAGTCAGTAGCATATTTTTTGCCGTCGGCAGCTTCTAATTTCAGACCGTGACAAAATGTCACGACCTCACTGCCTTCTACGTTCAAACGTTGTTTCAATTTTCTCCAATAAGCGCCTGCATCAGGGCTGTTCGTCAATGCGCCGCAAATATCTATAACAGAGAAATACCATTCCTCATCATGCCAGATTCGCCTGATCTTTTTACTTCCAAAAACAACTATTTGATTGTGTTCCATCTTCTGTAAATCATTCACTGTATTTTTCTTTTAACCTCCTGCTTAATTCGGAGATGCTATACTTATTTTCTGGATTCCCACTCGGAGGAGGGAATGACAGCCGGGGAGTATGTTCCCAAATGGAACATACTGAACTTTCATTTCGAACTGTTTCAAAAAATGCAACAGTTCGAATGTTATCCACCCAAAGCAAACTCTGCCAGTTTGGTGTAAACAGCGCTCTGCGGAGAAAGCTTGCTTTGAAATAAGAACAATTTATCGGCGACAAATTCTCCGGCTTTAAACGAATCATATTTTTTCAGCGCTTCGCTCATGCCTGTAATGTCACGCGGGTCTTTGATTCGCGCTAACGTCAGATGCGCCTTGAAAGACCGGTCTTCCTCAAGAAAGCCTAAAGTCGCGAAATCGGCATCGAGTTTTTTCTGAAGAGTAATAAGTTTTTCCACATCGCCCGTTACACCGCACCACAAAACACGCGGTCTGCGGGCATCCGGGAAAACACCCATCTTTTCAACTTTCAAATTCAGTTTCTGTTCGGCAACAACTCGCTTCTGCACGGTGGCGCAAATACTGTTTATATCTTCCTTCGAAATATCGCCGAAAAATTTTAAGGTCAGATGCTGACCCTGCGGCCTTGTCCAGCTGAGCCGGCCGTTGATTTCCCGTTTTAGTTTTTCCTGAAGGCGGGAGATTTCATTAAGAATATTTTCCGGCGGTTCAATCGCCAGAAAGGCGCGGATATTTTTTTCGTTATCGGCTGTCATACTCTAAACTTTCCTTATGTTCTGTCGTCTTCCCGGTCGTAGATGACCTTTAGGTTACGAAGGCCGGGAACCAGTTCATAATTCCTGGATGCCGGATCAAGTCCGGCATGATAAAGGATAATTTTCGTGACGCTTCCTATAGTCAGCGAGTGTCATTAAGCTTTCTCCTGCAAATCACGGGGATTATAGTACCCTCCGCTGTGCGGGATTGTTCGACTTACAAATTTCAATTCACTTCGTTTTTGCAATTTGAGTCTCACAAAAGTTTTTCAGCAAAAAAAGCGCCGCTTCGGAGAAAACCTCCTTGTTCCTTTTGCGGTCCCAGCGAAAGGTGTAATGGCGGCAAATCGTCTTTTGTGCATCCGCGACTGCCAGATAAACTGTGCCCACGGGTTTTTCCTTAGTGCCGCCGGTCGGTCCGGCAATGCCGGTAGAGGAAAGTCCCAGAGTGGTTCCGGCCAGTTTGCGTACGCCTTCGGCCATCAGTCGTGCCGTCTCTTCGCTGACCGCGCCATGCTTTTCGATGATTTGAGCGGGAACACCCAGCATGCTGATTTTGGCGGCGTTGCTGTAGGTCACCAGCCCGCGTTCCAGATAAACGGAACTGCCGGAAACATCGGTGAGGCGGTTGGTAATCAGACCGCCTGTGCAGCTCTCCGCCACCGCAATGGTCAGTTTCTTTGCCGTTAAAAGTCCGGCAATCACTTCTTCGAGCGTTTGTT
>JAGOMJ010000056.1 GCA_017993615.1 Smithella sp.
AATATCAACAATAACAAATTTGAGCTTGCCGGTAAAACACAGCCCTTTCTGACCTCGCGCGCCACAAGTTTCGACATCAATATTCAGGATATCGACATCCCCTATTATCTGAACTATGTGCCGGCGAAAATGAACTGTCAGCTCAAATCCGCGCGACTCGACACCAATATAAAACTTAATTTTATTGTCAATGAGGATAAATCCCCGGCACTGACTCTTAACGGCAATGTCGTTTTGAGAGATGTGATTCTCGATGACCTGAAAAACAATAAAATTCTTCATTTGCCTTCTTTGAACGTCAATATGACATCTGTCGAACCTTTTGTATCGAATATTCATCTGGCGCGTATCGCCATCGAATCTCCGGAACTCGTCATACGCCGTGATAAAGAAGGTGAAATCAATCTTCTCAATCTGACAAAGAAGCAGGCAGAAAAATTGCCGCAAAAAGAAGCTGCCGCTGCATCTAAAAAGAAATCCGGGTTTAAATTCCGCGTGGATGATGTGTTGCTGTATAAAGCCGATATTATTTACATGGATTCTCAACCCTCCGATCCGGTCAAACTTCATTTTTCACCGCTGAGTTTTAAAGCCGCCAATCTTTCCACGGAAAAAGGAGCAACAGGAAAAGTTGAGCTGGAAGGCATTTTGAACAAGAAAGGTGAGTTTAAAGACAGGGTAACGCTGACCTTGGAGCCGCTGAGTGTGGATGTGCAGTCTGATTGGAAAAATATCGGCATCCGGGCGTTTCAACCGTATTTCACCGACAAGGTTAAAATGGATATCACGCGCGGAACGATTTCATCAACGGGAAATTTTTCCCTGAGCAGAAACAAAAAAAATGAACTGGTCATTAAATGCACAGGGTCTGTTTCCGTCTCCAACCTGGCCGCGCTGGACAAGGCGCAATCCAATGATTTTCTGAAATTCAAAAGGCTCTCCCTGGATAAAATCAAATTCGGCTACAATCCTTTTTCTCTGAGCATCAACACCATATCGCTTGCTGATTTTTATACGCGGATTATCATCAATCCCGATGCGTCATTGAATGTTCAGGATATATTCGGTGATAATCAAGCGTCAAAAGAAACAGCGATCAAAAAAGAAGAAAAGAAGCCGGTAACTGCGGAAACAAAGAAGAAAGATAACCAGGAAACTGCCGATATTAAAATCGGCAAGGTCGTATTCAAAAACGGTCACATCGATTTCAGCGATAATAACATTCAGCCGAACTATTCGGCGAACATGTTCAATCTGACCGGAAGCGTTACCGGACTTTCCTCGAAAGAATTTTCCCGCGCCGATGTGGCCCTCAAGGGGAATCTGGGATACGGCTCGCCGATTGAAATCGCGGGGAAAATTAATCCGCTGGCCAAGGATCTCTTCGTCGATTTAAAAGTCGGTTTCAAGGACATCGAGTTAAGCCCCATCACCCCCTATTCCAACAAATTCCTCGGATATCCCATCACCAAGGGCAAACTGACGTTTAACGTTTCATATTTGATCGACAAAAGAAAATTGGACTCCCAAAATAAAGTGCTTATTGACCAGTTGACCTTCGGCGAAAAAGTGGAAAGTCCGCAAGCTGTCAAAGCGCCGGTGACGCTGGCGGCAACGCTGCTAACCGACCGTAACGGACAGATTAACCTGGATCTTCCGGTATCGGGAAGTCTGGACGATCCGAAATTCAAGGTCTGGTCGGTTATCTGGCAGATTATCGTCAATCTGATTACCAAGGCGGTCACCTCCCCCTTTGCCCTGCTTTCGTCTCTCACCGGCGGCGGTGAGGAGCTGAGCTTTATCGAGTTTGACTACGGAAGCGCCGTGATCAGCGCGGAAGAAACAAAAAAGATCAGCATGATCGGCAAAGCCCTGAATGATCGCCCCAACATCAAACTGGATATCGAAGGCTACGTGGACGCGGAACAGGACAAATATGCTTTGAAGAAAGCGGAGCTTGACCGCCGTATCAAAGCGCAGAAAATGAAAGAAACGATGTCAAAAGATGATCAACAGATTGCCGTTGAAAACGTGGTGCTTACAGAACAGGAATATGATAAGTACCTGAAACAGGTTTACCGATCGGCGGATTTTTCCAAACCGCGCAATATTCTGGGCATGCAAAAAACGTTGCCGCCCGCGGAGATGGAAAAATTAATGCTGGCCAGTATTGAAGTAACGGACAGCGATCTTCGTCAACTGGCAGCCCGGCGGGCGCAAAACGTAAAAGAGCTGATGCTTCAGTCGGATATCGCCGCGGACCGGATATTTATTGTGGAGTCGAAAAGTCTGACACCGGAGAAAAAAGAAAAAGTGAAGAATAGCAGGGCTGATTTTAAACTGAAATAAACACCAAATGTCGTATTCCCGGCGGAAGCCGGGGTCCGAATCAGCTTATCAATACTGGATTCCGGCCTTCGCCGGAATGACGATGTTATAGATTTTTTGACTTTCTTACAAGAACATTAGTTTGGTTATTCTAAATAATTTTTTTAAGTAGAAAAGAGATTTGTTATGGAAATGGGCATACTGGGTCTTCCCCAAAGCGGAAAAAGTACCTTATTCGAAATTATGACTGGCGTGAAAAGCAACCAGTCGCACAACGAAACCGTCTTGCGCGGCCAAGCTTCCGTGCCTGACGAACGTTTTGATAAACTTGTTGAAATATACAAACCGGCAAAAATTTCTCCGGCCAAAGTGCCTTTTGTCGACGTACACGCCGTTGGCGAACATCCGTGGGAGGCCATCCGTCAGAATTTAAGCGGCACCGACGGGATTCTGCATGTCGTTGACGGTTTTTCCCTGCCCGATATTCAGTTGAGTATCGAAGCCTATCATAAACTGGAAGATGAATTGGTACTTTCCGACTTATTAATCATTGAAAAAAAGATGGAGAAGCTTGCAAAAATGCCCCGGAAAGCCATTCCCGCACAGGAAGCCGCTCAAAACGAGTTATTGCCGCGCTTAAAAGATTGTCTAGAAGCCGGAAAACCGTTGCGTGCGGCGGGTTTAACGCCTACTGAAATTTTTACACTGAAGAGCTTTTCCTTCTGGACGATCAAGCCGGAGTTGGTTGTCGTCAATACAGCGGAGGACAATTTATCATTTGCCGAACAATTCGCCGCAGCGGCAAGATTAAAAGAACCGGTCATGGGAATCTGCTGTAAAATCGAGGCGGAGTTGGCCGGTCTGGACGCCGCGGATCAGAAAGAATTTCTGGCGTCGATGGACATCGCCGAGCCGGCTTTCGGCCGCATCATCCGCGCAGCTTTTTCCTTGCTCGGACGGATTTCTTTTTTTACCGTCGGCGAGGATGAGGTCAAGGCCTGGGTCATTCCTGCCGAAACCAAAGCGCCCAAAGCCGCCGGAGCTATACACAACGACTTCGAACGGGGTTTTATCAAGGCGGAAGTCATGCATTATGACGATTTTGTTGCCCACGGATTTTCCGCCGCGCAGGTAAAATCAGCCGGACGCCTGCGGCTGGAAGGCAAGGAATATATTGTACAGGATGGCGACATCATTACTTTCCGCTTCAACGTTTAGACCGGAGGGGAGAAGTCACTGACTCAGATCCATTGCGGACACAACATTGCATGATGTATCCTTCATCATAAACGATATGTTTTGTCTTCCGGTGCCATTTCCCGGTCATGGAAAAGAAGGCAGGGTTTTATCACGATCCTTTATTGGACAATAAATTGATTGACAAAAAACCTGTATTTGTATTAATTTCAACAATCTAAAAAAATTTCAGCCTCAACGGACAGGTATTATTTTCTAATAAAAACATTTTGTTTTGGAGGAAAAATGAAACTTTCAATAAAGATTATTCCTGTTTTTATCATTTTATTCACCGCTATCGTGTATAGCGGTTGCAGCAGTTTGGACGATGCCCCACCGACAAATTACACCGTCGCCTTTAACAGTCAGTTCAATGATCCCGAAAGTACAACCGTGATGCCCAATCCGACCAGTATTACTGTGGAAGAGGGCCAGAGTGTTGGAACATTGCCGACGGCTCCCAGCATGTCCGGTTATAAATTCGGCGGCTGGTGGACCGGTAAAGGCGGCACGGGAACATTATTTACAGCAGCCACTGCCGTTAATTCGGATATGATCGTTTATGCGTTCTGGTATAAATATCAGGTTATCTTTATGAGTGATGGCGCCGTCTACGCCAGCAGAGGCGTCACCCCGCCTTCCAAAACCCTCTCGACACTGCCCGCATCTCCCACCAAGACCGGGTATACCTTTGCAGGATGGTATACGGCACCCGACGGGGGCGGCTCTCAATTTTTGGCCGGTACGGAAGTTACGGCAGATATTACCGTTTATGCCAGATGGGCCACCGGTACGGTACATATCGTTACTTACAATAGTGACGGAGGAACCGCGGCAGGAACGCAATACGTTGTCGCACCGGCAACAAACGTCGGTACCTTGCCGGCAGACCCCACGAAAGTTTTCAATACGTTTGACGGCTGGTACACGGCCGTTGGCGGGGGAGGCACGGCGTTCACCGGAAGCACGCCGGTCACCGAAAATATCACGGTTTATGCAAAATGGGTTTCCGATTCCGGCTATACAGTGGAATATAACAGCTACGGCGGCGCTTCCATCAACGATCAATATGTCATTTTATCGAAAGGCAATACCGTCGCCACCGGAACTGAAGAAGGGATTTTACCGGAACCTGCCAAGCGGTGTTACAAATTTGCCGGATGGTACACGGAATCCGACGGCGAAGGTTCAGCCTTCACAGCAGATACCGTCCTGAATGACAGCAATACCGTTGAGGGCAAAATTACACTTTACGCAAAATGGGATTGGGATTACCCGTCAGCCGACTATCCTCTGATCACTTCTCCGTTTGAGGTAGGTGATTACGGACCCAGCTGTGTCGGCAAGGTATTTTATGTAACCGACGGAGGACTGCACGGTCTGGAGGCTGCACCGCCGAACTGGTATCAGGGCAGTGAAGAGGCATCTTCTGTGGCATGGATTAATGGGGATCCCCAGGTTGATGAAAATGACGATATTTACCAGAAAACACAATCCACAACCAACGGAAACACCTCAGAGGCAATCGGAACAGGCTTGGCCAACAGTAATGCCATTGTAGCGCAAGTGGAAGAGGCCGGCGGCACCGATATTCCTTATGCGGCAGCATTATGTCTGGATTACAGCGTTGGCGCAGGAGACTATCTGTTTAACGACTGGTTTCTGCCTTCCAGGGACGAACTGGCCCAGTTATTCACCAACCGCGACGTGAAGAGGTCCGGAGGATTTCTCGATGAAGGGTACTGGAGTTCCTCGGAATACAGCCAGTGGGATGCGTGGTCTCAGTATTTCAGCAACGGGGCACAAACCGGAACGTACAAGAGCCAGGGACGGTTGGTCCGGCCGATTCGCAAGTTTTAATTTTACGTTTTTTGCCAATGACTTAAAAAACGATAAAGGCGACATCGCCTTTATCGTTTTTTTGTAAGATCTGCCCGGCTTTGATGGTGTTTGTCCTGAAGCGCCGCCGTGATGCAGAAAAAATCATTCACGCATCTTAAAGGCATGCCGGCGCAAACTGTCCCTGCAAACAGAACCGGGGACAGATCCTATATTCATATGGCAATGATAAAAATATTTTTCTTATATTCCGGACAAAATTAATTTATAAATACAAAGCCATGTCAAAAATATTATTAAAAATTCTGACCAACATGCTTTTGCTGATATCCGTCTTTATTTTACCGTCATTTTATCCGGCCGGCCCGGCTGTTTATTTCAGATTATTCCTGCTTACAGTAATACTAATATTAAGCGTCAATTTGTTTAAAGTCCTTTTCATTGACCGCAACATCCCTAAAATCATCGCCAACACGGCAACCGTCTGCATGGCGGTTTTTGTAACGTTTATTGTGCTGGAAGCAGCATTCATGTTTATTCCCCGTTCCCATTCCGCCGATTACACTTTAGCATCCAAACTGTGGTACGCAAAATACTGGAAACCGATCAATTCCATGGGATTCAGAGACAAAGAACCGGCAAAAAGCAACCATGTTATTTTATTTGTCGGTGATTCATTTACCGCAGGCCATGGCTTAAAATCCGCTGACGAACGGTTTTCCGACATCGTGGCAAAGAAACTCAATAAAAAGAAAAATGATTTTACCGTCATGAACATCGCGAAACCCAATCTGGATTCCCGGGAAGAATATGACACCATGATGCATGTCCTTTACCTCAACCGGATCAAGCCCGAGAAAATAATATTGCAATATTGCGGAAATGATATTGAGGGAGCGGCCGCCAGACACGGGCTGATATTTGAAGGCTTTAAACCGCCGTCCGATATGAACCGGTTTCTCCTGCTCGTCGGATCCGGTTCTTACTTTTTCAACTACGTTTATTTCCTTTTTCCCAGAGAATACCTGGGCATTCCCTATTTGACGTATCTCGACACGGCATACAAAAATAATAAGGTTTTGTCCGACCATAAAAAAGATCTGATGCTGTTCATTGATTACGCCAGAAAAAACTCCATACAAATTATCGCCGTCGTTTTTCCGTTTCTGGCTGACCTTGCAATGAGCGACGCGATGTACGTTAACGATATTACCGGTTTTCTGGAAAGCAACGGTATAAACGTCATTAATGTTTCTTCCTTAACCGCGAACATGCCGATCCCGGAAAGAATCGTCAATAAAAATGACGGACACGCCTCCGCAAAAGTCAACAGAATGGTTGCCGTCGAGATTTTGAAAATCATGGACGGGCAGAATGAATCGCATAGTAGTCTTTCTGAGCGCTAAAAAAACATTCCAGCAGATTATTATGGGGCGTTGACGACAAAATAGGCCGCGTACGCGGCGAAAGCCCAGCACGCAAAGAAAGCCAGCGCAAAGGAACGAATGATTCGGTGGCGCAGAAAAGGTTCCGCGCCCGCCGCAATGAGGATTACATAGCAGGGCAGCAGCCCCAACGTATAGCCGGCTTTTGTTCTGCTGTACACCGGACAGGCAATATACATGTCAATCATGGCCATCAGAAAAATCAGGATCGAAGCAGCGGACAATATGACGGCGTTTCGGTATTCCGTCTTCTTATTCAGGGCAAGGTTTACCAGACCCGTCAGGATAAAGACACTGGGCAGTAAAGCCAACAGAGATCCGGCAATCATAAAATTCTCATTCCACGGGATGAAATCGATCAATCCCGAATTAATGCCGTCAAGCCATAAGGTGGAATAAAACATGTCCCAGAAGCTCGTCAGGCCGGCATAAAAGGGTCTGTACAAGGCTTCGCCGAAGGACAGCAAATGCGGCCATATCCGATAACCGGGATCCTGCCACCATTGCATCATTTGCAGCGGATCAAATAGCCCCATAAAGGCATTGCCGAGTTTCAGGTAATTTCTCAAATAGTACCAGCCGGCAACGATCACCGGAACAAGAAAAACAATCAGAACCGGGCGCAACGGGTTTTTTAATTTGCCTTGAAGCGACCATACATGAAAAATCAACACCAGCAGCACTACCGGCGCCAGCAGCAAAGCAGTCATCTTGGAAAGAAGGGCCAATCCCCATACAACCCCCATCACGACAAAATAACCGTTTCCGTGTTCCTTCCGATCGGGCAGAATCAGTTCTACGCTCAACAAAATCAGCACAGACACCAGACAAGCCGTCAGAGGTTCATTGCCCACATACTGACAGACGTAGGTGTGAACCGGCAGCAGGGAACCGGCGATGACGGCAATGATCTGCAAATCTTTTCTTTGTGTAAAAACCAATCGCGCCGTGCGGTAAACAATTTCTATCTGGAGAAGCCCGCAGAGGACCGGAATGATCGTCATGATTTTAACCACAGACGGTAAATCCAGCCATTTGCTGAGCACGGCGTAAAGCGGCGCACTCAGCAGATAATTGAGCGGGGCTTGAAACATCTGCCAGCCTTCCGGAGCCAGAGGGAGTGTGCCTTTCGTCGCGATATAATCGATATAATCAATATGGCCCCAGACGTCGCTGCCCGTCTGATAGTTGAGTTTGAACATGTTGTTGATCGATAATATCGCCCACAAGCCCAACAGACCCCAGCGCACGTGACAAGGTTGAACGATCCATTGCAGAAGTTTTGGAAATACTTTCTTACCACTGCCGTAGGTCCAACTAAAACAAAACACCATGATGAAAACAACGGACAGATAGGGCCATACGGCGCGAAGCGCCTCAAACGATGTCGGAAATTTCATAATAACCGCGGGCGGTGTGAACGTTGTCACCGGCACAGCCGCACGCCAGTTCTTACCGTCGTAAGACGCAAACCATCCCGTTCCGGTCCGGACCTGGAGTTCTTTACTGTACGCCAAAATGGCGGCATAAGAATTTTCACTGGTTGCGGAAATAACGATTTCATGGCCTCCCGGTGCAATGTCCAAGGGTATTTTGATATCATGAACCTGCTTCCATCGACTGAATTGATCATTCGCGGAATAAATTTTTACGCCGTCAAAGGAGACCTCTGCTTTTTTCAGCGCCTGAACAGAGATCCGGGCCTCCCGGATTGTTTCATTCGTATGAAAAACATATTTGAAATGACATTGTATCCGGCCCGACGGTTTGGCCTGCAGTTCGAATTCATCGTCGTATTTTATCCACTGAGCTCCGGCACGATTGACAAGAAAAATGACATCGGGAGATTTTACATAAAACAGGATTCGTAAGACACCGGAAACAAGAATGATCGCGGCAACCAGAGCCGCGGCCAGTAAAGGTTTTTTAACGAAATCGATGGATGAACGCATGATCATTTGTAAAAAAACCGTCTTTCCGAAAAATCTAAGTTATCCTGTATATTGTATACAAGTCAAAATAACGGGGTTTTAATCGTTGGAAAAGTTATATGGGATATCCCGTTGACGTGTCAATCAGAAACTAATGATGCGGGTTCACGACCGTTTGAACATCAAACGGATTGTGCCGATTGTTTTATGTTGACACCCCGCAACAGATTCATATAAATTCGCATCATACAGATCAATTGACATAAAGTGTGGCCAGGCACATCATTGGAAAACGGAATGACGAAAAAAACATACATATGGCTATGGTCGGCGTTTCTGGCATGTTTGATATTGTTACCCTACCTGCAGATGCATTCGCATGATTTTATCATTTGGGATGATTCATTTTACATTTACGACAATCCGATGGTCACGCAAGGCCTAAATTTGCTCGGCGTCGGTTGGGCTTTCATCACATTTGCAACGGCAAACTGGCATCCGTTGACCTGGATCAGCCATATGCTGGATTCCAGTATTTTCGGCCCAACGCCGTTTGCCGCTCATCTGATGAACAGCCTCTGGTATGCAGGCTGTATTCTCTTGTCCTTCTTTTTATTTTTGCAGCTCGGCGCCTCTTTCCCGGCGGCTTTTTTGATGGCGGCCTTTTTCGGACTGCATCCGCTGCATGTGGAATCCGTTGCCTGGGCTTCCGAACGGAAGGATTTGCTGTGTGCATTTTTCTTTCTGTCCGCCATGCTCGCTTATCTGCATTACGCGCGCAAAAGAATTTTATCTCTGTACCTGCTGACAACGGGATTCTTCATTCTGGCGCTGCTGTCCAAACCCATGGCCGTCACGTGGCCCTGCGTTGTTCTTCTTCTGGACTATTGGCCCCTGGACCGCTGGAAAAACGATGCGAAGCGGGTCGTGCTTGAAAAAATTCCCTGGGTCGTGCTGGCCAGCCTTTCATCCATTATCACGGTCATCGCCCAGCATCAACGTGCCGCCGTCAAATCGCTTGTTGAATTTTCCTTAACGGACCGGCTGGCCAACGCGGGGATCTCTTATCTGATTTATGTTCGCCAGACGGTCTGGCCTTCCGGACTGACCGTATTTTATCCCTATCCTCTTCACATTCATCTCGGCGATGCCTTTCTGGCCTGCTTCTTTCTGATCATCGTAACCATCGTCGTCGTCCGTCAGAAGCAACAATACCCCTATCTTTTATGGGGCTGGTTATTCTATCTGGGCGTTTTGTTTCCCGTAATCGGCATTGTTCAGGTGGGCAGTCAGGCCCATGCCGACCGGTATATGTTTTTACCCCAACTGGGACTGATTCTGGCGGTCGGACTTTTTCTGGACAAAACCGTTGTAAAAATGAAACTGCGCCGCGGATTGGCCGTTCTGATGATGATCATTGCCGCGGTTCTCATGATTATTACATTCAGGCAGGTGTCCTACTGGAAGAACAGCAAATCTTTATTCTACCGGAATCTGGAGGTTGCCGGCGAAAATGAACTGGCCCATTTCAATCTGGGCTCGGCCTATCTGGAAAACAACGAATTGGACATGGCCGTCATCCATTTAACGGCCACAGCGCAAATGAACCCTCAAGATGCCACAACCTTCAACAACCTGGGCATCGCTTACGCACGGAAGAAAATAGACGCGCTTGCCGAAGCATGTTTTCACCGGGCCATTTTACTCGATCCCCGGACGGTGCAACCGTATGTCAATCTTGCCGTTCTGAAAACAAATCAGGGACGCTTTGAAGAAGCGCTTGACCACATCAACACAGCCGTACAACTGGCGCCGGATTATAAAGAGGCAAGGGACATACGAAACGCATTAGAAAAGGCGGTACTCCGTCATAAAAACAACGCCGATGGCCAATAACAATAAACAAGAAAAGGTAATTCCGGAGATATCGGTCGTCATCCTGTGCTTTCAGGAAGGTCGAAGATTAAGTGCGTTTGTCAATCGAACGATCGAGATACTGGAGAGCCTGCCGGTATCCTGGGAAATTGTCCTGGTCGCCAACTGGGACAACGAAAACGACGATACCCCCGGAGAAGCCAAAAAAATAGCTGCGCAAAAAAATCATATCAAAGTTGTCAGCGAATTCAAGAAAGGCGGCATGGGCTGGGATGCCCGGAAAGGCTTTGAGCAGGCCTCCGGAAGATTTATCTGTCTTATCGACGGAGATGGTCAAATGCCGCCGGAAAGCATCATCGGAGTCTATCACAAAATAATATATGATCATTGCGATCTGGTCATGACCTACCGGACGCAGCGGGGAGACAGCTTGTTGAGAAAAATCAATTCGTATACCTATAATTTCGCCTTCCACATTCTATTTCCGGCCGTCAACGTCAGGGATGCCAACTCCAAACCGAAGATTTTCACCCGGAACACCTACTCGAAAATGCAGCTTAATGCCGACGACTGGTTTCTGGATGCGGAAATATTAATTCAATGCACAAGATTGAAACTCAAAATCGCAGAGATTCCCGTGACCTTTGATAAATGCCTCAGCCGGAAATCTTTCGTGAAGATCGATGCCATTTGGGAATTTATCAAGAACCTTTTATCCGCAAGAATAAAGGAATATTTTATCAAGAATAACTAAAAAAATAGACATTGCTCTTTTCAGCGCAACATTTCCTTGACACGAAATTTTATATTACTTATATCTTAAAAACTTAAACGTATTGCTTTAATCCATAATCCATAAATGAATTAAAAAGCATTGCCTGATTTTCAAAAAAAGCAAAAGACTCTTTAATTCTCACAAAAAAATTATATGAAAATAGCGTTTTTCAACATAGCATATGAAAACCTTGCGGTATCGATCCTTTCAGCTATTGCAAAAAGAGCGGGGCACACTGTAAAATTAATGCATACGCCGACTCTTTTTAAAGACGGGCTGACCAGAGAATTCAAACGCCTGGCCAGAATCTTCAGTAATGAAAAGCTAATATTCAAGCAGCTTACAGCGTATCAGCCTGATCTCATTGCTTTTTCCGTAGTCACATTTGATTATCAACGGGCGATGCATTATGCCGAAATTTGCAGAAAGCTTTGCCCGAAAGCTAAAATTGTTTTTGGCGGCATCCATGTTTCCTGCGTCCCCGAAGTCGTAATTGAAAATGACTTTGTAGATTATGCGGTTATCGGCGAAGGAGAAGAGGCTTTTCCCGAAATTATCAAACACATTGAAGCAGGATGCCCTCCGGAGCCGATCGTCAACACGTGGTACAAATCCAAAGACAACACCCTGATCAAGGGGAAACAGGTCGGTTTTATCCAGGATCTCGATTCCCTGCCCCATTACGACAAGGAAATCTGGAAAGACATCTTCCCGTTGAAAACATACTATCTCACCATGGCCTCCAGAGGATGTCCATACAATTGCTCTTACTGCTTTAATCATTTTTTCAGAAATATCCCGGAAGAAAAATCAAATTATGTCAGAAGACGGAGCGTGAAGCACGTCATTGAAGAGCTTTCCATCGCCAAAACAAAATACAATATTCACACCATTGAATTCTGGGATGACATTTTCATATTCGACAAAAAATGGCTGAAAGAATTTCTGGAAACATACAAAAAAGAAATTGACCTTCCCTTCAAGTGCTATATCCACGTCAATTTATTTGACGAGGAAATCTGTATATGGCTCAAAGAAGCCGGCTGCCGGTGGGTGGATTTCGGCATTCAACACATTAATGAAAAATACCGGAAGAAATATCTCAAACGTCACGAAACCAACGCAAACATCGAAAATACATTGAGGCTTTTGAAAAAACATAAAATCGTTTCTTTTGCCGATTATATAGTCGGCCTGCCCGGAGACACCATAGAACATAATGAGGAGGCCAGACTTTTCTTTCTGAAAAACATGCCCGATATTATCGAACCTTACTGGATGTCTTACCATCCCAAAACGGATATTATTCAAAAAGGATTTGAACACCATGTTCTCAATGATGAAACAATGAATGCAATTCATCGCGGGCTGAAGCACAGCTATTTTGAGAGTGCACCGGCATCGAAAGACTATCACGACGATTATTATTTTATTTTCAAAGTACTTCCCGCTCTGCCAAACTTTATGAGGACAAGACTTACGTATGATGTCGCCCGGAAAATACCGTACTTTATAAAATTGCCTTTTTTTATTTACTCCATTTTTTATCTGGCCATTAAGCACAACAGTCCTCGCATAAAATATCTGACATCCTTTTACATAAAACAGACGGTGTGGATGATTAAATCAAGTCTTCATCTAAAAAAAGCTTCCTTATGAATCAGGAAAAAGTCCCGTGAAAGCTTTACTTATTTATCCTCTGATTCCCGATACCTTCTGGAATTTCCGGCATGTTTTAAAGTTCATCCGGAAAAAAGCGGCGCATGTGCCGCTGGGACTCCTGACGGTCGCGGCAATGATGCCCAAAGACTGGGAAATTAAACTGGTGGATATGAATGCACAACATCTATCCGACGCAACGATACAATGGGCGGATATGGTTTTTATCGGTGCAATGATTATTCAAAAAGAATCCGTGCAACAAATTATCAGCAGATGTCGTAAAATGGAACGGGTGGTCGTTGGCGGAGGGCCTCTTTTTACGAGTTTTCCCGAAGTGTTTGAAGATGTTGATCATCTCATTCTGAATGAAGCGGAAATCACCCTACCTCCTTTCCTCAAAGATCTTCAATCGGGCAATTTGAATCGAATTTATCAAAATGAAGAAAGACCAAATATTACCATGACCCCTCTCCCCCGCTGGGATCTCATAGATATCAACACCTATGCCTCCATGGCAGTGCAATATTCAAGGGGATGCCCTTATAATTGTGAATTTTGTGATATCGTCTATCTCAACGGAAGGGAACCCAGGGTCAAGTCGAATGAACAGATGCTCAAAGAATTTGATTCACTGTATAACATCGGCTGGAGAGGAAGCCTTTTCATCGTCGATGATAACTTCATTGGAAACCGTTTGCAGGTCAAAACGCTTCTGCGAAAACTGATACCCTGGCAGGCGGCCAGAAATTTCCCTTTTACACTCTACACACAGGCAACGGTTAATCTGGCTCTTGATGAGGAACTCATGCAATTAATGACGGCGGCAGGATTTGATTCCATCTTTCTAGGAATTGAAACGCCGGAGAAAGATTGTCTTCTGGAATGCGGGAAATATCAGAACCTTCAAATTGACATAGTAGAGGCCGTTAAAACTATTCAACGACACGGCATGGAGGTCACCGGCGGTTTCATTATTGGTTTTGACAGCGATCCGCCCGATATCTTTGAACGACAAATAAAATTTCTCCAAGATAGCGGCATTGTAAGAGCCATGATAGGACTGCTGCATGCACCTCCCGGCTCCCGTTTATACAAAAGACTTAAGAAAGAGGGACGATTGCTGGAAATTACATCAGGGGATAATTGTGATGGATCCATGAATTTCATTCCCAAGATGGGTTACGATTTCATCCGGAAAGAATATCATCATCTTCTGAACAAAATTTATTCACCGAGACAATACTATTTGCGCGTTCTGGAGTTTTTAAATACATACGTTCCGGCACGCCGTCATCCCGTAACGGTTTTGGGAATCGTCGCTTTTTTAAATATTATTCTCCATCTGGGCATTTTAGATAACTGGAGAAACAGTGTTTACTTCTGGAAGTTAATGATTAAAACATTAATATTTCATCGTCGGTCCATGAGAGAGGCCGTGACTCTCATGATGTTCGGATATCACTTCCGTAAACTGTTAAAAAAATAATCGGCCGGGAAAGACAAATTTATGAAAATTTTACTG
>JAGOMJ010000057.1 GCA_017993615.1 Smithella sp.
CGGTCCGATTCAATTCTTGCCCAGAGTTCGATTTTATTGGCGGGAAGACTGACGTGATAGGAGGTGACATCCTGACCGGTGGACGCATTCATATCGAGCCCGCCGTTTTCGGTATAGAGCCGGTCGATTTCGTTGGGTAAAAAGTATTTTTTATGTTCGTCCTGTAACCTTTTCAATGCAGCGGAAAGGTTGGCCAGGGTTTCCGGATCGGCCTTTTGTCCTTTCCGTTTTTCGGCGTCCAGCCGTCGGCCGGCATTCTTGATTTCTTCCAGCAGGGCCTTCTCGGCCCTGTAATCGTTTGTGCCGATGGAGGTGGTTCCCTTGAACATCATATGTTCCAGGAAATGCGCCGCACCGCTCTCGCCTTTTGTTTCATCCACCGCGCCCACCCGGTAGCGAATGTAGAGGGATACGGTGGGACTTAAATGCCGCTTAAGCATGAGCACGGTAATGCCGTTGGGCAGCTTTTGTTTCAGAACCTTTTCTTTCAGATCGGAGGCGTGACCGGAGCCTGCGGCAATAAAAATAAAAATGAAAGCCGGCAGAAGAGCCGCTTTCAGTATTTTACACGCTTTCATCTTTGTTCAACCCTTCCTGCTTCTGCGGAAATAAACGAAAGATAAAATAAAGGATTCCCACAATACAAACCAGAATCAGAAGCGATGCGGAAAAGAAATACATCAAAAATTCCATCGGATTATTGATCCGGTACGACCCCATCAGCGTATTGATGCCGATGAGCAGAAAAAACAGCGACACCAGCAGAATCAGCACATTTTTAATCCATATCAAAACCTTCATGAAGGGGCGCCTGTCCTTGAACCGTTTTTGAGTTTCTTTTTCAATTCCGTATAACGCGCAAAACTGAAATCATCATTTCCGCAGGGAAGCAATGAATTGTTATGATACAGGGGTTCGTGAAGAATGTCAAAGGGTGAACAGGCCACGGCCTCTTGCCACATGGCGGTTCCGGGAATCGGGGAGTATTCGGCCAGCAGGGGCTTCGCGCCGCATTCCTGTACAAATTCAATACTGTTGATGACTTCCCGGACGGTCTGACCGGGCGTTCCGCACAGCAGGTAAATCCCCAGGTCCTCTGTTTTATAACCGGCGTTTTTCAGATGTTTAACCGCCTGACGCAGTTCTTCATTTTTAACTTTTCCGCCGGTTTGCCGCTGCCGGTCCAAATCGGATGTTTCAAAACCGAAACGGATGGTCTTGAATCCGGCATGGTACAGCCGTTCGGCAAGTTCTTTTGTGATCTCCCTTAAGTGCAATCCGTTGGGACAATGGAACCGGCAGGATAAATTTCTTCTTTGTAATTCATCGAGCAGGGGCACGATCATTGCCTCCGGGTTAACCAGCAGAGCGTCATCGTAAAAACTGAAATTCACCACGCCGGTTTTCCTGTGCCAGTATTCGATTTCATCGGCGACCTTCACCGGATCGCGGCGCCTAAATCCCGGCGTCAGAATGTGAGACGAACAGTAACTGCAGCGGTAAGGGCATCCCCGGGACGTGATGACCGGCAGTTGCCCGGTTTTGGAGATCAGATCAAAGGCGGGGTAGGGGCAGGAATCCAGATTGTTTTCATCCGGGACAAACAGCGTTTTTTCGCTAAATACCTTTTCCAGCAAATCGAGAATATGTTTTTCGCCCGCCCCCGCGATGACGTAATCCGCCCCCGAAAAGTTGGACGCGTGATCGTAACAGAGCGTCGCGTATTTGCCGCCCAGGACAACCGGAATCTGCGGCAAGGTGTCTTTGATGATTCTGATCGCTTCAAAAACGCCGGGGTACCAGTAGGTCATCATGGACGTCATTAGAATCATGTCGGCATCCCGGTGCATTTTCAGCTCGGCGGCGAAAACGTCCGGCAGAATACCGTAACGGCAGTAACTGCGATCAACCCATTTCAGCGGCGCCGGTTTGTCAATGATCTGCCGGTAAAATTTACCGTCTCCGGAAGCATAACGCCGCGGTTTCTTCAGCCCCGATGCCGCCATCTGCGGATGAAACGGATCGAGGCAGTCGATCAAATCAATCCGGTGGTTGTTTTTACGCAAAAGACTGCCCAGGTATAGCAGGCCGAGAGGTTTGATCCAGAAGTCATAGGCCGCAAAATCGTGAATCCAGGGATTAATCAAAAGGATTTTTCTGCTCATCGGCTGGTTCTTATCACAATGCAGGTTCATTTACAAAAGCCTAAACGTTTATGATTCGGCCCGGCGCAGACTGCCGCAGGAGGGGCAAAATGAAGGGGCGTGATCAATTGACTTCATTCATCTTTTATGCTAATCAGTTCCACCACGCATAAAAGTTATTGAAAATATGTAGTTATTTATTTTGAGGCCTGAAAAGCGTGAAAAAAACGACATTGACAAGTATTTTTTTTAGGTCTTTTTTTATTCATGCGACGCTTAATTTCCGGCGGATGCAGAACATGGGGTTCGGCATGGCGCTCATCCCGATGATCCGGGAGTTGCGCCTGCAGAAAAAGGATGCGGTAAAAATCTTAACCGCTCATTTGCAGATGTTCAATACGCATCCGTACCTGTCGGCGCCGATCATCGGTTCGATCGTGCGTCTTGAGGAAGACCATGTTGCGAAAGGAGAAAATTCGGACACCGCGTCCATCAGACAGAGCCTGATGGCCTCTTATGCGGCAATCGGCGATATCTTTTTTTGGGGAGCCTTCAGACCGTTTGCCGCGATCGTTGCGGTGCTGCTCGTGCATATCGGGTTGGCCATGGCGCCGGTTATCTTTCTTCTGATTTACACGCCGGCGCATTTATGGGTCAGATTAAAAGGATTTATCGAAGGGTACCGCAAGGGGAAAACCGGTTTTGAATTTATCCGCGCCCTGAATTTACCCGCTGCCGCCGTCAGAATACGCTGGATAACGCTGATGGTTCTGACCGGTTTAATGATCTGGCTTGCCCGAGACGGCGGGTACTGGCCCTTCGGGGAAACATACGGGGTGGTCGCAAAACTGATTGCCCTGGCTACGGTAATGCTTTGTTATATTTTAATAAAAAAAGGAATTTCACAGGTTTATATCGTTTATGGCGCTGTGTTGGCATTCGTGATTATTTCCTGGACGGGATGGATTAGTTGACGGAAACGAAAACCTTACGATTAAAAAACAAGCTGGGGATGCACGCGCGGGCGGCGGCGTCTTTCGTGAAAGTGGCTCAGCAGTTTCAATCGGAAATTTATATTGAGCACAACGGGCAAACCGTTGACGGGACCAGCATCCTGGATATCCTGACCGTGGCCTGCCCGTACGGCGGAGAGCTGACGATCAAAGCCGACGGCGCGGACGCAGCCGCGGCGATTGAGGAACTGGTCAAACTGATCGAAAATAAATTTGGAGAAGAATAAACATCATATGAGTCCGGATCAGACCACAAAAACTTTTGTCCTCAAGGGAGTGGGTGTTTCCCCCGGGATCGCTATTGGAAAATGCTACCGCTATGATCCGCTGGACAGTCAAATTTCTTTTTATAAACTCAAAGACGAATCTTTAATCCCGGAAGAGATAAGCCGTTTTAAAAACGCCTTGAAGGAATCCGAGCAGCAACTGCTGAAGATTCAGAAAAATCTTAAGAAAGCCAATGTTGCGGAACCGGTTTATGTCATCGACGTTCACATCCTGATTTTGAAAGACAAAATCTTTATCAACCGCACCATCAAATATATTCGCGAGATGAGCGTCAATGCCGAATGGGCGCTGCGCATGACCCTGGATCATTATAAAGAGGTGTTCGAAGGCGTTGAAGACGATTACATCAGCAGCCGGGTCAGCGATGTGCAGTATGTTGTCCAGCGGATTTTGCGCAATCTGTCCGGCGGAAAAAGTGAAATCGTCTGGGAAACGGAAAACCGGGGCGTCATTATCGTATCGCACGACATCTCACCGGCCGATACGGCGCAGATGAAACTGGACAAAATTCTGGGATTTGCCACGGACAGCGGCGGGCGCACCTCGCATACGGCCATTGTCGCGCGCTCTCTGGAGCTGCCGGCCGTTGTGGGGCTGGATGATATCACGCGCTTTGTTCATGAGGATGATGACTTGATCGTCGACGGCACGGCCGGCATGGTGGTGATCAATCCCTATCCCGACATGCTCAAGCGGTATGAGGAAAAGAAACGCCATTACGACGCCGCAAACGATGAATATCTCAAATACGGCAGGCAGCCCGCGGTCAGCCTGGATCAGCACCGTATTCAAATCGGATGTAACATAGAATTTATAGAAGAAATTCCTTCCGCCGTCGCTCACGGCGCTGAAAATATCGGCCTGTACCGCACGGAATTTCTCTACATTTACCGCGAAAACTTGCCGACCGAAGAGGATCATTTCACGAATTACCGCCAGGTCGTGACCAATAAAAATCTGGCCTGGTCGACGATCCGGACGTTTGATCTGGGCGGCGACAAATTTCCCAATTATCAGAAACAGAGTAAGGAAATGAATCCCCAGATGGGCATGAGGGCGATCCGCTTCTGCCTGAAGGAAGTCGACATTTTCAAGATTCAGCTCCGGGCCATCTGGCGCGCCAGTGCGCTGGGCAACATTAAAATTCTCTTCCCGATGATTTCCAGTGTGGACGAAATCCGGGAAGCCAAAAAAATTCTGGAAGAAGCCCGCCGGGAACTGATCGATGAAGGAATGAAGATTCCTGAAAAAATTGACATCGGTGCGATGATTGAAGTGCCGTCAGCGGTTGTGATTGCCGATAAAATCGCGCGGGAGGTTGATTTCTTCAGTATCGGGACCAATGATCTGATCCAGTATTCGCTGGCGATTGACCGCGCCAACGAACGCCTCACCTATCTGTACGAGCCCCTGCATCCGGCTGTCTTGAGACAGATTAAAAAAGTCGTGGATGCGGCGCACAAGGCGAAGATCGAGGTGTCCATGTGCGGCGAAATGGCGGGTGATCCGCTTTGTGTGCTGGTCCTTCTCGGTATGGAACTCGATGAATTGAGCATGAATCATCTGGCCATTCCGAGAATCAAGAAAATTATCAGAGAATCGACATTGAAAGAGTCGAAAAGCATGTTGAAACGAGCGCTTTCCTTCAATACGGCTTCGGAAGTCCGCTCTTATGTGCAGAAATATATGGCGAGGCGTTTCCCCGAAGATTTCAAGACGGAAGATTAATGTACGGGACCGCCCGTCAAAGTTGTGTGGAGAAATAACGACGATGGAAGAAAATAATCATCCGGTAAAATCCAATCAGGGCATTCAATACTATTCGGGTCTGCTTTACGACAATCAGAATTTTCTGCAATTCCGGCTGGCCAAGACGTTTCTGTCGCGTGTTTCCATTGCCGACGAATACGTTGAAAATATCAAAAAACTTTCCGGCGAGGGCGTGGTCGTTTATGCCTTAAACCAGCGCAGCGAACTCAACAGCCTTATTCTGTATGAGCTGCTCCAGCGCAACGACATGCCCGTTCCGGTCTATTGCCACGGCATGAACATGTCGTTGGCTCATCCGTTGCCGCAAATGCTGAAATTTTTCTGGTCGTCTTTAAAACGCCGGATGGGCAGGGAACGAAAAGCCTGGCAGGGCAAACTGGCCTTCATTGAAAAAACAATCATGGAGAAAAAGAGCATCGTGATTCATCTGGGCGAATCGGAGTTCATTGAAAACCGGTCGGCGGAAAGCGCGATGTCCACCTTGCTTGATATTCAGAAAAAAGCCGGTTTTCCGGTTTTTGTCGTGCCGATGCTGGTATCGTACGGGCGCCGCCGTGAAAAAGAAGACGAGGGGCTGATCAATATCCTTTTCGGGCAGACCGAGCATACCGGGGCGCTGCGCCGTCTGATCACGTTTATCCGATATTCCCGAAGCGCATTTGTCATTCCCTCGGAGCCGGTGAATTTGTCGGAGTATCTGAAAACGACCAAGAAAACCGCCACGGACGCCATGGTTCATGAACTGCGCGGAGAACTGATTGATCGCATCGACAAGGAAAAGACGGCCATTGTCGGTCCCGCCCTGAAATCGCGGGAAGAACTGATCGGCATGGTTTTAAGCGATGAATCGCTGAAAGCCTTTATCGAAAAGCATGCGCAGGAGGAGAAAAAAGACAAGGCCAGGATTAAAAAAGATGCACGCCGTTATCTGTATGAAATAGCGGCCGACTACAGCGAAACCTTCATCGCCATCTGGAAAAAAGTGCTTACTTGGCTGTGGAACGATATTTACGACGGCCTGTCCATTGATGTGGAAGGCATGGCCAAAATAAGAAATATTTCCAAAAAAATGCCGTTTGTGATTGTGCCCTGCCATCGCAGTCACATTGATTATCTTCTGATTCATTACGTCTTCTATATCAATAACATTCAGCTTCCTTTTATCGCAGCCGGAAACAACCTGTCGTTTTTCCCGATGGGGTACATTTTCCGGAAATCCGGCGCATTCTTTTTGAGACGAAGCTTTCGCGGCAACAAGGTTTATTCCGAAGCCTTTACCAAATATCTGGCGATCCTTCTCAAGGAAGGACTGCCGCTGGAATTTTTCATTGAAGGCGGGCGCAGCCGGACCGGCAAAATGGTGATGCCCAAATACGGCCTTCTTTCCATGGTGCTTCAGGCCTATCAGGAGAAATACTGCGAAAACTTTGCCGCGATTCCGGTGTATATCGGTTACGACCGGGTGATCGAAGAAAAATCATACCTGAAGGAACTGTCCGGCGAAACCAAGACGCCGGAAAACACGGCCGAGATCATTAAAACCAGCAAAATACTGACCAAACGATTCGGCCGCGTGTATGTGAACATCGGCGAACCGATGATCATGAAAGACTATCTGGCGCAGCAGGCAAAACCGCTGGAAGACATGTCCCTGGAGGAGAGGCAAAGCCTCTACCGGAAAATCGGTTATGAAATCGTTCTGGAAATCAACAATGTGTCCGTGGTCACGCCTTTTGCTCTGGTGGCCGCCGTTATTTTAAGTCATGACCGCCGCGGCATTTCCTACAACGATCTGCTGTATGTTTTGAATGAATTTTACGAATATCTCACCGTCAAACAGGTGAAATTTGCGGAAACCTTCGCCCATCGCGACAAGGCCATCATCGATGCGCTGAACATGTTTGTGCAGGCAGGCTTCATTGAAAAAATTGAAGCGGAAAAAGATGAAGTCGAGGAAATGCAGGAAGTCGTCTACTCGCTGAAGGAGGAACGAAGACTCAATCTGGAATATTATAAAAACAATATTCTGCATTTCTTTGTCCCGCTGTGTTTTGTCGCCACCTCCATCATCAAAAACAATGAAGACCTGATTTCGCTGAATCGCATACAGGGCGACTACGGGTTTCTGAAAAAATTATTATGGAATGAATTTATTTTTGACAAACACAAGGACGAAGCGGAGGAAGTCAATGAAGTGCTGTCTTATTTATACGACCGGAAAATCATTGTCTCGGTCGAACAGGACGGACAGACCCTGATCGAAATCAAAGGCCGGGGCAACAAACGACTTAAACCGCTCGCCGATCTGATTCACAATTATCTGGAATCCTTCTGGATCGTGATGAGAAGCTGTCTGTATCTGAAAAAAAATCCTCTGCCCAAAAAAGAATGGCTGAAGAAAATCATGGCGCTGGGCGACCGGATGTACCGCAAGGGAGAGGTGCTGAGAAAAGAAGCGCTATCGCAGGCCAATTATCAAAACGTTATCATCTATCTGGAAGACGCGGATCTCATCAAATCGTTCCGGGATGAGAAAATCGATAAAAAAGATGTTTTATACACGCTGGCTGAAAACAGAGCGGAAATGGAAGTGCTGCGCCGCCGCCTTTTCAGATTTTTATAATCATTGACCGCCGCCGATGCGCAAGCCGCATCGCCGAGGGGGTTGATCGGATCGGGTTCAGACCGGGAGAGCCGGCCTTATTCAAAAGGCCGGCTCACTGCATGTTGCGGGGTTATCTTTTTCTGCCGGATTTCGCCGGTTGTTTCATGTTATAGAAGGTCTCTTTGCCGCGATACACAGCCGCATCACCGAGTTCTTCTTCGATGCGGATCAACTGGTTGTATTTGGCCAGCCGGTCCGTGCGGGAGAGCGAGCCGCTTTTGATCTGGCCGCAGTTGGTGGCCACGGCGATATCCGCCATAAAGGTGTCTTCCGTCTCGCCGGAGCGGTGAGAAACCACGCACGTGTAGCCGCATTCCTTGGCGCGGCTCATGGTTTCCAGCGTTTCGGTCAGCGTACCGATCTGATTGAGTTTGATGAGAATAGAGTTGGCGATTCCCAGATCAATGCCTTTGTTGAGACGTTTGACGTTGGTAACGAAGAGGTCGTCTCCGACGATCTGAATTGTGCCGCCCAGTTCTTCCGTCATCACTTTCCACCCGGACCAGTCGTCTTCCGCCAGGCCGTCCTCAATGGAAATGATCGGGTATTTGGCAACCAACTCGGCATAAAATTTGACCAGCTCTTCAGACGACTTCCGGGGCTTGGCTTCCGCCGCCAGAATGTATTTCCCTTTTTCATAGAAAGAACTGGCTGCGCAGTCCAGGGCGATCATGATATCCCGGCCTGCTTTATAATTGGCCTTGTCGATAGCGGTCATAATGCATGCGAGAGCTTCTTCATTGGATTTCAGATTCGGAGCAAAGCCGCCTTCGTCGCCGACAGAGGTATTATAGCCTTTACCTTTCAGGACAGACTTCAACGCATGAAAGACTTCCGCGTTCATGCGGATGCCTTCCTTGAAGTTGGGCGCGCCGACCGGCAGGATCATGAATTCCTGGATGTCCACGTTGTTGTCGGCATGTTGTCCGCCGTTGAGAATGTTGGACTGCGGAACGGGCAGAACATGGGAGTTGACGCCGCCCAGATAGCGATACAACGGAAGCCCGGATGCTTCCGCGCCGGCCTTGGCGCAGGCCATGGAGACGGCGAGAATGGCGTTGGCGCCGAGTTTCCCCTTGTTGGCGGTGCCGTCCATTTCGATCATGGTAAAATCGATGTCGCGCTGTCTGCGGCAATCCATTCCAATGATTTCCGGACCGATTTTGTGCAGGATGTTATCGACGGCTTTTTCAACGCCTTTGCCGTTGTATCGTTTTTTGTTGCCGTCGCGCAATTCCAGCATTTCATGTTCTCCGGTGGACGCGCCGGACGGCACCGCGGCCCGCGCGGTGATTCCCGATAGCGTCGTTACCTCGGCTTCGACGGTCGGATTGCCTCTGGAATCCAGTATCTCCCTGGCATGAATATGGATGATCTCCGGCATAAAACACCTCCCTGATGAACTTTCCTGGAATGGTAACAGAGAGGCCTTGCGATTTCAACAGATTGATGAAACAAACTTGATTACTTTTCATAACTCATATAGATAGAACCCGGTCCGTGAGAAAAATGGAGTCAATGGAATTTAAGATGAATCAGGATACAAAAGACAGGAACACCAAACTTTTCCTGCATATGAAAAAATGGCTGGAAAAAGCCGTGCTGGATTACAAAATGATCCAAAAGGGCGATCGTCTGTTAATCGGCGTGTCCGGCGGGGCGGACAGTCTGGCGCTGCTGGACCTGCTCGACTCTCCGATGCTTTTCATTCCCGATTTTTCCTTCGTGGCCGTCAACATTGACATGGGATTCGACCCCGCATATAAAAAATACGACAGACTGGAAAAATATTTTCAGAAAAATAATTATCCGTATGTGATGGAAAAGACCGATATCGGCACTGTGGCGCATTCCGATGTGAATAAAAAAAATCCCTGCTTTTTGTGTTCCCGGCTAAGACGAAAAAGAATATTCGAGATAGCCGATGCCGAGGGCTGCAATAAAATCGCCTTTGCCCATCACCGCGACGATATTATCGAAACCCTGCTGATCAACATGTTTTACGGGCGTGAAATCAGCACCATGATGCCCAATCAGAGCATCTTCGGCGGTAAGCTGCACATCATCCGCCCGCTGGTTTATCTGAGCGAGGCCCTGGTTAAAAAATACAGCAGGGAACGGCGATTTCCTGTTTTGAAAAATGACTGCCCGACAAGCAAAACATCAAAGAGGGTGTATATCAAAAACCTTCTCAATAAACTGGAACGGGACAACAAGGAAATCCGCGATAACATTTACAAGGCCATGAGCCACGTCAAACCGGACTATTTGCTGCCGCAAAAAAAGTGAAAAGAGAATGGTGAATAGTGAATGTTGTATGGTAGACAGTCTGAAGAAAAAACTATAGCAATACATCGTATTTCATGTAAAATTGCATTATGGCAAAAGAGAAAACAGCACAAAAACTGATCGCGTCCAATAAAATGGCGCGGGTGAATTATGAAATCGGCGATATCTACGAAGCGGGTCTTGTTTTAACCGGCACGGAAGTCAAATCGTTACGAGCCGGCAAAGCCAATCTCAAGGACAGCTATGCCGTTGTCAAAGACGATGAAGTCTACATCAAGGAAATGCACATCAGCCCCTACGATTTCGGCAACCGCTCCAATCACAATCCGCTCCGGACCCGAAAACTGCTTTTGCACAAGCGCGAAATCAAAAAACTCTACGGGAAATCGCGCGAGAAGGGATTGTCGCTTATTCCGCTCAAGCTTTATTTCAAAAACGGCAAGGTCAAAGTGGAAATCGGCATCGGCAAGGGCAAGAAACTTTATGACCGCCGTCAGGATATCAAGCAGCGCGAAGAAAGACGCTCACTATCCCGCGATTTCAAATCCAGGCAGATAAAAGTCTAGTGATTATGAATCCATATGACACGGATTAAGGTGAAATTTGACAAAACACTTCTAAGTGTTTATATTACATGAAAATACGTAATAGGGGGGCGTCACGGTTTCGACGGGGACATTTGAAGTTGTAGAAGCGTGCCGAGGTTCCTACAGGCCTCGTTAAACAGGTAGGAAACATATAATCGCAGACAACTACGATTACGCTTTAGCCGCTTAAGTCGGCTAACGTTCCACCCGGTTTTCCTGTTGGCTGGACTGGAACGTCATTCAGACAGGATAGCCAAACTTCTTGCCTGGGGGAGGGCGGCGAACTCTTACAGGATAGCGCGGGGAGATCCGGCCTTAGGGAGCAAACCAGCGCGAAGTTTCTAAAACGAAGGCTACGCACGTAGAAGCTCCAGCGGAAGGTTTTCGGACGCGGGTTCGACTCCCGCCGCCTCCACCAAAAGGTATTACAACATCTAATAGTCATTTTGTAAAACTGTATAGTTTATTGACTATATTCACCATGCCCATGGTATCCTGACCGCAATATTCTTCCAGATACTTTCTGACCTTATCCTTATCTTTATTGTCTTCGGTAAATGTAATCCGGTAATACTCTGAGCTGGCCATGCCGCCATCGCCGATTTCCATATCGTCATAGGATTTGCCTGTCATCGCCGGCAGGACATTCTTGATAGAACAGCTGCCGTCCTGTGCCGGGTGATAATAGGCAAAGGCTCTGAAAGGCTGGAGCAGGTCAATCATCCTTTCGTTTATAGATTCCACCCAATTTTTATATTGTGGAAGGACTTCTGCACATTTTCTAAGGATGCCCGTTTCAAAACCCGCATTGTAGGCGATTACGGAACCTTTTGTGCCCATCACGTCTTTGAGCCTGGCCATAAATTCAGGGCGCGGATCATTCGTGCCATCTGCCAGAAAAGAGAAGTGTTCAGGTTTAGCGCCTTTCTTTTGTACAACGTGGACAGAGAACTGAAACGGTATTTGCTGATATGGACTGGAATTGTCAAATGGCGGAATAACAGATCCGCATGTTTCAAAATCCATGTAATAGGCGGGATATTGAATTGTATCTAGAAATTCCTTTAGCTTTTTCGAATCAATATAAGGATTGCCCGACTTTTCACAATCAACCTGTATTTGATGTTTTTTATTCAGTTCATAATCTTCTGGTATTTTCGCTAATTCAAGAATGCCATCCCGAATCAAAGTCATGGGAAGTTTGTTGTTGCTGTAAAGAAGACAGACATTTCTTTCGGGAAGGAATGACCAGCATTGAGCTGTTAACGGACATTCATAAGGGTCACTGCAGTGAGGGCCAATGCCGATTTCAATGTATGTTTCAGAGCCGATGGCTTTAATCATCTCCTCCACATTGCCTTCAATCATTTTGCTGTACGTTTTTTTTATTTCTTCAGTGATATCGATTTTTTTAAATATTTTTTTCGGCGCTATGTCACCCTTACGGACATACTTGTTATCAATGCACATTAAGTAACATTTGTTGATCTTTAACCCGGCACCGGAATAAACATAGTACTGAAAGCCGATGTCGGGATAATTAATGTCCTTTATATCTGTCGAGCTTTTGACTTCAATCAAATCCCATTTATCTTTGCCGACGGGTTCCAGGATATCCGCCCGTGCATAGCAATTCTTATAGGCCAGGGCCGCTTCAAATATCGGAACTCTTTGCGATAAGAATTCCTGCGTCGATTTAAGACCTCTTTCAAATGATCCTGTATGATCAACCTCCGCACCGTTAGGAAACAATCGCTTGGCAAAATCGCCAACCAAATGACCTTGATCAAAGATAGCCTGTTTGGCTTCATCCGGTGCCGGAATCGCATCCGGTTCATTGTAAATATACCAGAGCAGTTTTTTACATTGCAGACCGTTGAGATATTTTGTTTTGGATATTCGAATGTTCATTTTGATGTTGTTATGCGTAATTAATTAAAAAGAAAGTAAAATCGCTTAACCAATTTGGCTATTTAATACAGGCAAATTTTTCTTTTCTTTAATATAGTGGATCGTCTGTAAGTAAACTTCAAGAAGAGATGATAACTCTTTAGGTTCAACAACTATTGCTGATACTGTAAAATTCCCTTTTAGTATAATTGCTCTTGCCTGTTTATCATAAGCATGGTTTGTAACCCACGGACTCTTCTCAAATTGATTAACATCATTAGGCGTTTTGAGATGATCCCATATTCTGAAAGCAAGATTTCCATTTGCAGCCTTACCTATATAAATAATGTTATCTTTATTATCGCAGAAAATATATACGCCGCTGCTGAATTTATGTGTGGCCGATGGAGGATCACTTTCTCGGAAGCTATCTTTGAATAGTTTCTTATACTTTACAAATTCGATATCAAAATTAAGTTCTGGTATTTGTTTGTTTACGATTTCTTTAAAGTATTCAGATGAGTCAAATAATTCTTGAAGTTTCATTTCGTATCTCCTTTTTTAATTTGAACAATATTTGTATATAAAATCTTTCAATTATTTATACTTTCTATACCCATTATAGCATCGTTCACCTTTTTTCTAAAATAATCAGTTCTTGCTTCCATGAATGCCTTGATGAATCTGAAATCAAACCTGCAGGAATCGCCGAGTCTGTCTTTCAGATTATGAGATAATAATTCGATCACGGCATAATTTACCGAGCATTCCCGATTCTCCCAATCGGCATCCAATGCCGCACTTTCCCACAATATTTTCATATGCCATAGTTTTGATATAAGATGATAATCATCAGTCCGTACCTTTGTGCAAAGGGGTATCTTGCTTTTATTGAGTAAAAGCATCATCATCCGTATAACTTTTCTGTAGTCATAGAAGATATATTCACTGTATTCCCACGCGTTTTTTATAAAGTAAAAATAGTGTTCGCCCCAGATATCCAATTCATCAATATCGGGAGAAAATATCTTTTTAAGATATTCTTCTTCCTCAAGCGAAAATATCTCAAGGGATGTCAGTTGCTTGATAGTAAACCTGCCATTATACAAGTCTTTATCCTTGATAATGTTTACCACTCTACAGATCAACGCATGGTATATGTTTTTGTCTTCAATAATGATTGAATACCGCCCCATGATTAAGGCCTTTTTATCTGATGTTTATTTTGTGAATATTATTCCCTAAAGTCGTTCCATAATACGGCACGATTAATTGATTATTTTATTCAGTTCATTATTTAGCGAAGAGCGTTTTTGAAAAGATCAAATGTATCGAGAGTGCTTTATTGGTTTAAAAATGTATCAATAAATTCCCCCGATTTTTTTGCATCATTAAAATACTTCTTTGACAAGCTACGATAAAATAAATTACCATCGCATGGTTTCGTACCATACTACAAAAAGAACTCCATACCGCTACTTTTCAACAAGAAGGCGACGATTGCATACAAGATAAACAAAGAAAATAAACAAAGAAAAAACTATCCTGAATCTAAATTTATGGTATCATAATAACCAATAAGGGGGGATGTTATGAATACCTATGACCTGATAGAGATCAAACCGGAAGTGATGCTGGGGAAACCCGTCATCAAAGGGACCAGAATTCCGGTTGACCTCATTGTAAGAAAATTGGGTGAAGGCGCCTCTTTTGAAGATTTACTCGATGGTTATCCAAATCTGTCGAGAGAAGCCATTCAGGCGGCGCTGATTTACGCCGCCGATATGATCCGCAATGAAACAACTATCTTTTTAAAGACAGGCACTTCCAATTGAATACA
>JAGOMJ010000058.1 GCA_017993615.1 Smithella sp.
GTCGTCAATGCCCAGCGGATACTCGCCAGAGTGATGCCGGACTGGACATGATGGTTGTCGGTAATATAAACATTATCATCAAAATTGATGAAGTCAAATTGTCCCACCTGACCATAAACAGCCAGTGAGACAACCGTCAAAAAAATATATATAAAAACCTTTTGTCTCTGAAGACCGGTATCCATCGTATTTAATATATCGGATTATTTTTGCCGTACTTGTACTACATGTTCAATCAGAATTCAGTAGTTTTTTAGTAATGCTTAATTTATGAGCCAAAGGATGAATCGAGGCATCCATCTTATATGGATGGGGGCATCATGTGACCACTTGATTAATCTTCCGGTTTTGTAGCTCCAACAGATAGAAATCAATGCTATTAGGCTGACAATACTTAAGAACAAACCGACGAAGAAACTGCGAAAGAAGTAACGAAGGGTAATGTCGTAAACGCCGGGTTTGTCCAGACGCAATGCAATCAAACCACCCTTATTGAAAATCCTTCCGTGCTCCGAATGCCAATTCCTTTCATAGTTTTGATTGATCACAAGCATGTCCGGTTTTCGCAGGTTCACCTGAACCATGATGGAATTTGGCCGAAAAGTGGCTTTGGCTGTGTTTGCGGGGTCGGCAAAGTGGGCTTCTCCTTTGTATCCGGGATTGGGGATAAGTGTGCCTTCCGCATCAACGAAGTATTTTGGGACGGCTTTTTCGCCATAATGTGTGACGCTGTCAATGATGCCGACATTACGAATGACGTTTGTATATATAACGGAATTCAGCGGTTTTGCCCGAAAGCGTGGAATTCCCAGGCCCTGTATATTATAAAACTCATTTTGCCTGACGAGAAATTCTTCCGGGATATCGTAAGTATATGTGTTTTTCTGAATGGCATCGAACCGCGGATACAAAAACCATACGCTCAAAAGGATTAATGCGGCAGCCAATGCATGTTCCAGCCACTTTGAACGTATTTTTGACAATAACCAGAAGAATTGTCCGGCGACAATAATCAAAGAGAAGACTATTGGAAAAGCGTAATACTTATGTTTAGTGATTATATTAAACACGGGGAGGTGCCAAAGCAGCTTTGACAGGTCCACGGGAGCATTGTAGGCCAGCATCAACCATGTAAATAAAAAAATGGTAACGGCCCAGGGAAATGCCTTTGGGGGAAATATAAACAAAACGCTTAAAGCAAGAAGCACGGGGATTAATCCGATCGTTGCGATGTTAAGAATATCTTTATAGCCGATTAAATTATGCCATAACTCCTGCAACGTAACAACCCCGCTGGGGCTGTAAGTGATGGGCTTGAACCAAAGAAAGTTGCTTTGTAACCCTCCCATTGTTTCTATCATATCCAATACGGGTAAAATACGCAGCATACCGACAAAAAAGGTTATCGTCAGCGCCAGGAAAAGCACTTTTAAAGGTTTAATGTTCATCTTATTTAAATTTTTTGTCGCAAAAATGTTAAATGAGGGAATGATATCCAGCAAACATAGAATTCCGAGATAAAGAAAAATCATCAAAGCGATAAGCTTGCCGTCCGAAAGCATGGTATAAAAAACAAAAGCCAGGATGAAGACGGCTGTCTTTCTTCCGCGGCATGCCAGTCCGATAAGCAGCATGCATAACGGGAGAAAAGCGACGTAAACCTCGTTAGTATTGCCGTCGTATACCCGGAGGGGGACAAACAAGCTTAAACCAAAAACCAGTCCGCAGAAAAGCGATCCCCACTTGGTGTAGCCGAGAATATGTCTTGCCAGTAAATAACTGCTCAACCCCCCGACGAGCAACGCCATAAAAGTAATGATCTTTAGAGCCATAACAGATCCAAAAACAATGGTGATCAAAGTCAACGGGTTTAGTGCAGGGTCTTCCGGGTTGCCGAGAGAAGGATAACCGCCTCCTATCCAGAGCGAGCGAGTCGGAAAAGTATGATGTTCGAGGACAGCTTGTCTGACCGATTCGTGCATTCCGGCATAATAAAAGAAATCATCATTAAAGTTAACTTTACTCCCCGATGAAAGCGGTGAGATCGACGGCAGTGCGATGACCGCCGCGATCAGAATGAGGGCGGCAATATCTGATTTTCTTATTAAAAATTGTATCAGAAAACCAGATGCGTTCTGGAGTTGTGATATAGATTTTCCGGCCATATGAGACGGTATAGGAAAAACATGTTTGCCTGTCAATGATAAACTCGCTGTTGAATCCGGCAGCGAGCGTATCCAACGATACCTGCGGCGGGGTCGGCGAGCGACATTAGGTAAGTACGTCATTTCCTATGGATCGAAGACTTTCCAGCGTGCGCTGTGAAAAGCTTCCATTTATTACGTTCGGTTTGCCGGATGATGTTTGGCGGGCTTTTAGTCTTGAGCGAATGGAGGAGCGTCGGGGATGATCAAGCCAGGCAATTCATATCAGAAGATATCAGGAAAAAATTTTTTGAACATCGATAATTCTATATTGAATTTGAAAAACAGGTTCTTTAAACGCCAGCGGGCAACAGGACGATAACACTTTGCCAGAAAAACCAAAAGTTTGTTTTTGGAAAAGTCAGAAACTTTATCGTCATCGAGCAGGCTGGTTAAAAACAGCGACTGAAAAAAATGCGTATCTTTTAGATAATCGGCGAAGCTGTTTGTGTGTTCTCTTTCCCATCCCACCTGACCCCATTCTTCCAGTGATTCGGGACCGGGGAAAACATCCTTGTACTGTTCATACAGCGGTGTTCCGGAAAAAGGGATGTACATATAGAAGGGGCTGTTGCGGACATTTGGGTTGATGTGCTGCAACCGGAAAATCAGTTTGATTGATGCGCGGAGATCATCGAGGGTTTCTCCGGGCAAACTGATAATATAGCTGCACCAGATCAGAATTTTTGTCCCGCTCAATCTGGCCATAACCTGTTCGATATCGGCCGGGCTTCCCTGTTTGCCGATTAACGTTCGCATCTTCTTCGACGCCGATTCAACCCCAATGGTGAGTCTTGTCAAACCGCACGTTTCAAGACGTTTGAAGTCGCTTTCGGTGTAGTCTTTCAGCGCAATGATATCGCTTCCCTGAACCGCCCAGCGCAGGCCAAGCTCGCCCAGCCCCTTTCCGAGATTCATCACATAGTCCTTGCCCATTGCGAATATGTTGTCGTCAACAAAAAAGATTCCCGTGAAAGAAGCGTATCTCTCAGCCAGAGTTTTGATTTCTGAAATGATTTTATCCGCAGATTTTGCACGGAATTTCCCTTTGTTGAAAACATGATTATAGCAGTACCGGCAATGTCGCGGACACCCCCGCGATGCCTGGTAATAAGCGTATTTGTGACCGTTGTAATATTGCACGTAATTGTTGAAATCCACCAGATCGTATGGAATGACAGGGGCGGCCTGTAAATCTATTAAATCTCTGTCTCCTCCGTAAGCAATCTTTCCCTGCTTTTTGATCCAGACGCCTCTGACGGGCGGCATATTCTGGCCGTATTGGACAAGCCTGTCGGAAAATTCGGGAAGGGTGAGTTCTCCTTCTCCCTGGATGACATAATCTATATACTGATTTTCCAGTGTTTGTTCCGGTAATAAAGACGGGTGGATGCCTCCCCAGACAACGGGGACGGATGATTGCTCTTTAATATACCGGCTGATTTCCAGAGCAAATTTAATCATCCCGCCGCTGTAAACGGACAGTCCGGCATAGAGAGGCTGATTTTGCAGCACATTGTAAAGTTTTGCGTAAAAAGAGTCGTCGGAAGCAAAAAGACGCTGATCCAGAATGATTATCTCGTAGGTATCTTTCAAAAACGACACGGCAGCGAGGATTCCCAGCGGCGGTGCAGGTTTGCTGCGTTGGGCATCCATGTATCCTAATCGAGGGTAGATAAAAAGTATTTTACGCACCGACAGCTCGCTCTCTTTTCAAAACCGGTTTTAACCTTGCATAACAGCAACCGTCGCAGATTGCAAAGAGACTTCTTTTTTTTAATTGGTTTCTAAACCGAATATTTTCCGGCGACGTAAGAACCTGGGCAAGCGATTGTTTCTTTAAATCCCCTATTCTGACGGACAAGCAGGGGTAGGCTTCTCCGGTGGAACTTATGACCATTCCTGACCACGGCATACGGCAAGCGGAATATCTTTTTTGGATTGCAGACGTTTCAAAATAGTTTTTCAGATCTTCCGCCTGTTTCATCTGCGGATATGTTCTGAGTCTGGTCCGGGAAGTTCTGGCTATGGAGAATAATTCCTTATAAATGTCTTCGATGTTTTCCGGGAAGCGGTAGTTCCCGTTTGATACGGGTTCGCAATCAAGCACTGCGATGTCGTGCAGACAGTCGTTGAACTGAAATTCATTTTTTTTGGGGAAGGACACTGTGAATGAATCAGCGCCATGATCGGCAGCCTGCTGGTAAAGAAGCGGGAGGCGGCTGACATTTTCGGGAAAAACCGTTACTTTCCAGTCAAATGCCGGAAACGAACTTTTGGCTTTTTTCTTGTGATAGGCCAGACGGTCTACATTATCCATCACAACAGCATAATTGCCCCGCCCCTTTATTTTTTCATAATAGTATTTATCACCGTCAATCGCGATGCCGATATTCAGCAATCTGTTTTGAATCATTTCGCAAATGATATCGTCGTTCAACAGCAGTCCATTTGTTAAAAGCGCTGTTTTTCTCTTTAGACGGCGGGTTTCTTGCAATAGCTGAGTAAAATCGTCCCGGCAAAGAGGTTCTCCTCCGGAGAACACGATAACCGCATATCGCGGTAATTTCTTAATAATGCCGGCTATGTCTTCAAAGGATAGTTCAGGCCGATTCCGGGTCAGGCTCGTCTTCTGACAGCAGTAGTAACAGTTTAAATTGCATTGATTGGTGATATTAAAAAGATAGAGGAATGGTTTTAATGCAGTTTGAAGCTGCGGGATGTCATACGGAAAACGCGGCCAGATGTTGCATGCTAATCCATACAGGTTTGATAAATCGAACAAAGAATTCATAATATTACTTATTTTCGAAGGACAAAATTATTAAACATTAGATTCAATTTATATACGATGAATAAAATCTCTCATCGTACTGCTTACACCAGGGACGTATCTTCTTCTTTGAGTCGACGGAAAGATACCACGTTATTCAGGCGCGTCCACGCGCTTGCAGGAATATCGGCAAGGGTCGGCCTGTCTTGCGCTATACGCCAGAGGCGCACCGGATTGAAATAGAAACCGTAATACGCCCAGCGGTAAAGCATCCGATAGCGCCGGTCTGAAACATCGCTTCCGTTGAAAGGCGCTCCGTAATATTCATAGTCAATGCTTGTGGACGTTGAAGGGAGTTTGCCCGTATCGACGAAAAGATCATAGAGCGCTGTATTGCGGAAAGGATTTGGCGTAAAAAACAGTGCCATGTGCAATCTGGAGGCATGCGCAAAACGGATTGTGGCAAGCATTTCATCTTTCGTTTCCGTCGGAAAGCCGAGCATGAAGAAACCGCGAGTGAAAATGCGCCGGTCCGCAAACCAGTCAATGGTGCGCTTCGCTTTTTCCAGAGAGAGATTTTTGCCCAGCAGTTTTTGTAGCCTATCCGATGCGGTTTCAATCGCTACGGAAATCTCCCCGGTGCCGACACATTTCAGCAGGTCGGCGGATTCTTTACGAATTAAATCGGCGCGCAATGCATTGGGGAAACTCAACACGGGATGCAGATTTTTTTCCAGCATTAATTCCAGCATTCTGTCAAAACGTTCCGGGTTAAAATTGGATATATCGTCGAGAATCTCTATGCTTTCCGCGCCCATTCTCATCAGCCGTGCTGTTTCTTCAACGACGCTTTCCGGTGACCGGCTGCGGAAGGACTTGCCGAAAAGTTGATGGCAATAAATACAATTATAGGGACAACCGCGCGACGTGAACATCGTCAGATAAGGTCTCACACCATCCGTTGCCATTTTGGGGAGGGTCCAGTATTTTTTGTAATCGATCAGGTCCCAGGCGGGAAAAGGCAGAGCGTCGAGATCGTTTATCGGCGCGCGCGGTTTTGAAAGCTTCATCTTTCCGTCAACGCGAAAAGCGAGACCGTCAATCTTCTGCAATATGTCCGGATTTTGCCAGACGGATTTTTCAGACATGGTGACACTGACCAGTTCAGTGAATGTGTCTTCCCCTTCGCCCATCACAACAGCATCCACGCAGGAATCCTGCAAAACAAGTTCCGGATCGCAGGATGCATGAGGTCCGCCCATGATGACCGGAACGGACGGTGCTTCCGCCTTGACGGCAGCGGCAGCTTTGTGCGCGAAAAAAGCCTCTGCGGTCAAAGCGCTTATTCCCACGACATCAGGACGAAAGTGTCTCAACGTCGATACCATCACGTTCATCGGGTCGTTCTCAAGCATAGCGACGATCACGCGCACATCCGCTCCCAGCCGTTCCCGCAGAGCGGCGGCGATATAGAGTAATCCCAGCGGCGGCGTCACGCCTGTGACTTTTGAAACAATGCTGTGGCTTTTGAAAAGAAGTATTTTAGGTCGTTTCATCGTTCATCTTCCAAGACAACCCATCGCAAACTTCGATGAAGTTTCCTGAAATGTGTATGACGAATGTAAAATTATCTCAACCATTTTTTAAATTGACGATTTTATTTCGAGATATGAATAAAATTCATCAACGGCAGTCCCCTTTGCTTTCGGCAAGTTCCAGTAATTTACAGTCTCCCAGCGCACAGGCCTTTTTAAAATCAGAGCACCCCTGTTCTTTCTCGCCCTGTAATAAATAAGCAATGCCTCTGTTTTTATAAGCATCGGGATAACCCGGGTTAAGGCGGATGGATTCGTTAAAGTCTGCAACGGCATGTTGATAGCGGCCGAGTTCGCTGTAGGTCGTTCCCCGGTTGTGATAGGCATTAGCGAAATCCTTTTTAAAGTGAATGGCGTGAGTAAAGTATCCTAACGCTATCCGATACTGTCCACGCTTGAAATAAGAGATGCCGCTGTTGTGATAGTATCCGCTGTCGTGTGGCTGAAGATCCGCTGCCAGACATTCTCCTTTGCCCAGTGCCATATCCAGAAGTTTGCAGTTGCCCAGGTCGCATGCCTTTTGATAATCAAGGCATGCGAGTTCTTGGCCGCCTAAATTCGAATAAACGATGCCTCGGGTCAGATGGATATCGGGCGCGTCAGGTTCTCTTCGAATCGCTTCGTTCAAATCATCAATGGCGCGTTGGTACCGGCCCATATGGATACCGTAAGTAAAGCCTCTATTGTAATAGGCTCTGGCATAATCAGGATTCAGGCGTATGGCCTCGCTGTAGTCGCTTATGGCCTGTTGATAGCGGCCGAGTTGGAGATACGTATTCCCCCTGTTGTTGAAGGCAAAAGCATAGTCCGGTTTTATGCGGATGGCCTCGTTGAAATCCGCAATGGCAGGCGGATACTGTTGCGACTTGCTGTACACATTGCCTCTCTGGTTGTACGCCAGATAATTATCTTTTGTGACATGCAAAGCATGATTGAAAAGCTTGAAACTGTTTTGCCAGTAACTGCATTGTTGCCAGGCAAGAACCGACAGCATTGCCGCAACGGCGATCCCGGCCGGCCATAAGATCTTTCTCCGGATTTGTTTTTGGCAAAACAGATCCGGAATACCCCAGGCCGCCATCACATAAAGGCCTACAGCGGGCAGATACGTGTAATTATCGGACATGGCCCGCGCACTGGACCTGAAGATATCAAGCACCGGCAGAACAGCAAGGACATACCATAACCATCCGACAAGCAAATACGGCAGACGTTTTGCCGCGAGGATGACGGCAACGCTGATGGCCAGGATCAGCGCTATTGATCCTGCGGTCTGCCAGGCGGGCAACTGATAGGAAAAAGGATAGAAGACGGCCAGATCATAAGGCCAGAGGGTTTTTGCCAGATAGGTCGTCAGCGAAACAGGCGCGTTGGCCAGGCGGGAATCGAATGATGTCTCGGCATGTTTTATGTATTTGTCGTACTGGGCGAAGATTGTGATGAGGGAAAAAACGGCGGATAACATGAAAAAACGCAATTTTTCCTTGACCTGCCAGAAAACGGGATTTTCTTTTTTCGAGGCAAACCGTTTCAGCGGCCAGTAATCCAAAACTATCATGATCACCGGCAGGGTAACCGCCATGGGTTTGCTCATCAGCGCGCAGGCAAAGGACAGGAAAACGAATAGATAGCGTTTGACCATTGGCTTTTCCGTGTAATAAACATACAGGCACAAGGTCAGCATCCAGAAAAAAGCGCTCAGGACATCCTTGCGTTTTGCTATCCAGACGACGGTTTCCACATGAAGCGGATGAATGGCGAACAGAGCGGCAACAAAAGCGCTTCTCCAAACGGCTCCCGTCATGCGATGCAAGAGCCAGAACAGCATGAGCGTGCTCAGGATGTGCAGCATCAGGTTGGTGATGTGATACCCCCCGGCGTTCAACCCGAAGAGTTGGTAATCAAGCATGAGCGAAAGCCAGGTCAGCGGATGCCAGAATTCGGCATGGATTGTGCCGAAGGCCCAGATAACACCGTCCATTGTGAACCCCGATTGAATAGACGGGTTGTCAACGACGTAGACCGGATCGTCAAATGTTATAAAATCAAATTGGCCGACCTGCGAGAAAACAAAGAGAGACAACGCTATTAAAACGACATAAACGATCAGTCTTTGTCTGTCGGAGCTTAAATTCATTTTTTTCAGCATGGTGTGAAGCGGTAACCCCATTTGCGCAAAAAAGAAATTTCATATCATGCCGCGAACGTGCAACAGTGCCAGCACCCCGTGACGGGTGTTCAGAGCTTTTACTACATGTTGATTCAGAATTCAGCAGTTTTTTGAATTATTCTCCATTGACAAATAGACAACACCTTTCTATATTTCTTTTACCTGAGAAAATATGAGCATTCAAAAACATCATGTGTGGGAATATCCAACTCTCTCAACGCCTAAAGCCATATTGAGATTTGTCTTTACCTGGCTGGTCACCCTTGCCATCTTTGTCGTTCTCTTTTCCCGAATTCCGTTCCATGATGTCGTGTCCCTTCTTCAACAAACGGATATGCGATTCCTCTGTGCGGGCCTCCTTTGTTCCGTGCTCGCCCATTTATTCTTCTCCTCGGCAAGATTTCAACGTGTTGTCAAAATGACGGGATGCCGGATTTCATTTGGCGAAGCCGTGATCATCCGAATGGGCTGCAACCCCATCAAAGGCATTCTCCCGTTTAAAATGGGGGAATTCGCGATTCTGGGCTATATGAAAGAAAGACATCATCTCTCTTACGCCCGGGGACTTCTTGCGCTGTTATCGGGTTACATGTTCAGTTTCACGGCGTTGATTTTTTTCTGCTCAATGGGTGGTTTATTTTATGTTCATCCTCCGCTTCAAAAAATGCTCTTTGCCGCTGCCTGTCTGCTGATCGTTTTACTGATTGCAATATCAATCCGGCAAAATTTTTTTCGCCCCGTCGTTTTATATATTCATAAAATTCTGAGATTACCGGAAAACGTCAGAAAAATCATTGAAAGTTATGACCCGCAAACAGGTCAAGCGATCATGATCCACTCTCTGGCAATAGAAGGTTGCAAGTTGCTCATTATTTTGTTTTCATTCAAATCCCTGTCCATAGACCTTCCCGTCGATGCCCTTTTATTATGGGGATCCATGACCATTATTGCCGCGTATCTGCCCATGACCTACTGGGGGTTGGGGATCCGGGAATCTGCGGTCATCGTACTTTTCGCCGGTTATGCCGCTCCGGGTCACTTGCTGGCCGCGGGCCTTCTGATGACTTTTGTTGACGGTCTGCTTCCGGTTTTGCTCGGCCTGTTTTTTATCAGACCGTTTTTGAATAATTGGCTGGGAAGCATGATGCAAAAATAATCCACGGGACACGCGGAAAGAAAATATGTCGGGAATGCCTTGTTGAATGATATAGTACATGTTATTCATGAAAAAAGTGTAGAGGAAAAATGAGACTGGCGTGCGTTTTCAATCCATTTCAATATAAGCTGCATGAAGAAAACCTGAGAGTGGTTCAAAAATATTTCGGGCTTTTCCCGCCTCTCTCTCTGGCCTGGGTTTGCGCGATCGCCGAGAAAGCCGGACACGACGCGCTGCTGATCGACGCCCGCACGCTGCGTTTGACCAGGGAAGACGTCCTGGACCGGTTGAAACAGTGGAAACCGGACATCCTGGGTTTCATGATGACGACCTATATGTTCCGTGAAACGTTGGAATGGGTGACGTTTCTCAAAAAACATCTTAAGCTTCCGGTAATCATCGGCGGTTATAATCTGAGGGTTTACCCGAACGAGTCCCTGTCGGTAGAGGGACCCGATTTCGGCTGCTTCAACAGCGCTTTTTACACCCTGCCGCGGTTGCTGGAGGAGCTGGAAGGCCGGCGCCGGTTCGCCGATGTGCCCGGTCTGATTTACAAAGAAAACGGTCGGACAACGATGACCCCGTACGGCAGGGATCCGGTTTTCGACGACTACCCGAATCCTGCGCGCCATCTTTTGCCCAATGACCTTTACGCCGAATTTACAACAGAGCGCAAAAACTTCACCGTCATGGTGACGAGCAAAGGCTGTCCCAACGGCTGTTTGTTTTGCGAAGCCGGCCACACGTCGTACAATCCGCGCAGTCCCCAGACCGTCCTGGGCGAGATAAAGGAATGCCGCACCCGGTACGGCATTCGTGAGATCGATTTTTTTGATTATGATTTCTGCATCGACCGCAAACGAACCGAAGCCATTTGCGACGGGATTATTCAAAATGGCATGGATATTACCTGGGCGTGCCGCACCCGGGTTGATTGTGTTGATGAAGCCCTGCTGCGGAAGATGAAGGCGGCGGGATGCTCCCGCATATACTTCGGCATCGAGTCGGGTGTGCAGGAAATCCTGGATCGTCTGAACAAAGGGATCAGCCTTCAACAGATTCGCGACACCATCGAGACCACGAGAAGTCTGGGCATCAGGGCACTGGGATTTTTCCTGGTCGGATCGCCCGGTGAAACACGGGAGACGTTTCAACAAACGGTAAAATTCGCCAAATCCCTGAAGCTCGATTATGTACAATTTTCCAAACTCACCGCCAAACCGCTCACGCCCTACTGGCGGCAAGCCGTTGATCAGACGGGGGTCGATTACTGGCGGGAGTATATTCTCGGTAATATCGAGGATAAGTCTCTTGCAAGACCCTGGACCGCCCTGGCGAATGACGACATTGACCGTCTGGCAAAGAAGGCTTATGTGACGTATCATTTGCGACCGATGTTTCTTTTGCGTCACACGCTTCAGGTCAAAAGCTTTGGCGAATTCAAACGCAAATTCTATGCTTTTCTGGAAATGATGTTGAGGCAGGAACCTATCGGCACGCTGGATGAAAATTTTGTTGCCTACCCGGAAGACATGGGCAAACTCTGCCTTTACAATCAAAATTTCAAAAAGAACAAACCTTAGCCCCGTGTAATTCCGGCAATTAAAAATGCATCGCCGAAGAAGGCATTGTTGAACAGAAAAAATCTTTTTCAGGTTGACAGGCCGGAGGTTCTTCTCTATACGGTAACGTCACCTTTATTTATATTTTGAGGTTTTCATCGTACATTACTTATGGACGTGCTCTTCCACCTTATAGATTTTTTCCTTCATCTGGACAAATACCTGCCGCTGATTATCCAGAGTTTCGGCATTTGGGCCTACGTCATCATGTTTCTCGTTATTTTTTGCGAGACCGGCCTGGTGGTCACACCCATTCTACCCGGCGATTCGCTTTTGTTCGCCCTGGGCGCTTTTGCCGCGCAGGGCGCGTTGAATATTGAAATTTTACTGATATCGCTCTGCATTGCCGCCGTTGCGGGCGATACGGTCAACTATTCCATCGGGAAATTTCTCGGTCCCAAGGTGTTTCATTATCCGGACAGCCGCTTTTTCAAACGGGAATACCTTGTGCGAACCCATCAGTTTTACGAAAAGCACGGCGGCAAAACCATTATCATCGCCCGGTTCATTCCCATTATCCGCACCTTCGCCCCTTTCGTGGCCGGTATCGGCACAATGAAATATCTGCGATTCATCAGCTATAATGTTGTCGGGGGCATTTCCTGGATTTGCCTTTTTCTGCTGGCGGGATATTACTTCGGCGGCATTCCCGCCGTCAAAAGGAATTTTACCCTGGTGATCATCGCGATTATCATCATTTCCGTGATGCCGGGTGTCATTGAATATGTCCGGCAGAAATATTTTGTATCGCGTGCAAAAAATTAAGAACGGTGCAACATGAGAACAAAGTTGCTTTTCCCCCTCCTCGTTTTCGTATTGTTGTTTTGTGCAATGCCGGTTGACGCCAAAACCATTGTCAAAATCGGCAGGGACGTCGACATTTCCGAAGATCAGCAGGCGACGGGCGTCATCGCCGTCGGCGGTCAGATTACCGTCCGGGGGCTGGTTGAAAAAAATGTCGTCGCCGTGGGCGGCTCCGTTGTGATCACCGGTGACGCCGTTGTGCGGGGAAACGTGCTCTGTATCGGCGGTGTTGTTGTCCGGGGCAGCGGGGCCCGTATTTTCGGAAACGTTACGGAAGTGAACTCGGCGAATTTTCTGGACGCGGTTTCTTCCGCCTTTTACGAAGAAGAGGAGGAATGGTCCTGGCTGACGGACATCATTTATTTTTGTTTTTTCACTTTTCTCCTGATGCTGGCGCTGATGCTGACGTTTTTGTTTCCCCGTCCGTTGAATGCGATTATTGACTCCGTTGCCGCTCAGAAAACAAAATCTTTCTTCTGGGGAATTCTGGGCGCCCTGATGATTGCTCCTCTTTTCATGCTGCTTGCGCTTTCCTTTATCGGCATTCCTTTGATTCCGCTCGCTTTTTCTCTTGTGCTTCTGGCGTTTATTTTTGGATTCCTGGCGATGAGCGCCCTTCTGGGCCGGTTTGTCTTGACAAATTTTTTTCGTCATCATAAGCTGTCATTGATGAAAGAAGCCCTGCTGGGCATGATGTTATGGTGGGTTATCGGCTGGGCGCCTTTTTATACGGGGATGATGATCAAGGCTGCCGTTATCACTATGGGTTTCGGCGGCGTGCTGGTTGCCCTCATCGACCGGGGACGCAACCGGCAAAAAACGGCTCATCAGGCGTTTTAGTCACCCGTAAAAGACATTCGCGCCTGTCTGAAAGACGGCTCTGTTTTTTTAAGGTGTTAAAGCAATAAGATGATTATGAAATAAACCGGAAAAATTTGCGCTTGACATTTATTTTTGGTCTGTATATGGTAAACCACTCGTAAAAATATTAGCCCTTAAAACATAAAACTGATTATGATTTCTTAAGGAGCCCGTTTCGGGATGAAAATGAACTTGAAGCAGACAAGAGTGAGGCCCCTTTTTTTCAAAATATTTTGTGCTTTGTTTGCGGTAACGTTGTTTGTCGCCTTTTCTTCATCCACAGGTTATGCGCCGACCCAGATGTCCGACTCCGAGCTTTCTGAAATTGAAGGCCAGGCATTTTTCAAAATAGAGCATTTTCCCGCATCCAGTGAATTCTGGGATGTCGTCGATCCGTCGGGTGCTCCCGTTGGGAGAAAATATAATACCGGCAGCCAAAATGTCATTCGCATCTCCATGGGAATCGACGTGGAGGCCCATGCGTTTATCGAGTCTCAGAAAATGGGTTACTATAACGGCGGATGGGACCAGGATCACACGAATTTCTGGGTGGGAGATCGAAGTTCCACCGGTGACGGCGGGCCTTTGAGACTCAACGGCCTGTACATCGATCTGGGTTATGATAATATCGGCAATGCTGCGAACCGAACACTCAATTACGTTGAAATAGGCAGTATGCGTGTTACGGGTAATGTTACACAGACCATTAACTCTATTAACGGACTGATTGCAGCTGGTACCGGAGCAAATAACGGGGTTATGCTCAGGCAGACGGCTTCCGGCACCAGGGTGGTTAATTTCAATAATGAAATCATGTCGTTCGTTTTTGCGTCGAAGTATAATTATGAAAGCAATGTCGGCAGCACCAACAAAGTCGTGTCCGGAATCTTTTTAAAGATTCCTTCCTATGAAAGTAGTAGCGAATTTCAAAGGCCGTGACGCAGGAGGATGATAACATCAATAAAGCTGCCGGCGGGAAAATCCCGAGGCGGTTAAAAGCAGCAAGTGAGTTTTGTTGTTAGAGGAGAAGCAGAAGTATTTTGAACCCGCTGGAGAAAAAAACCGGCGTGCGGGCTTAAACGGAAGAAGTCAGCTTTAAAGCCCGTTTATGTTTGAACGCAAGGTTCTTTTCAAAGGCATGACCAAATTTTTAGGAGGAGAAAAGATGAAGAAAGTTTTGTTGTTTGCAGTTCTTGCGATGTTTCTGATGGTCCCCATGTCATTTGCCAAGACCGCGATTTCAGAAAGCGAT
>JAGOMJ010000099.1 GCA_017993615.1 Smithella sp.
GAAAACGTGGTACAGAAAACTCGTGGACATGCTCCCCCTCCTTATATCGGAAATCTTCGTCGATTCCCTTTTGGGGGTTCATGTCCATCTTTTCAACAAAAAAAGTACGCATCAACCGGATGAACCAGAAAAGTTTAGCCGCTAAATTTGATGGCCTTCGCGAAGAAACCCAACGCCTCTCATCCATCTACCAGCAAAAACTAACCGCTTTGGACGAATTAAAGAAGTCGCTACTGAACCAGGCATTTACCGGTCAGCTATAAGGAGTGAAAGAATATGCCACCTGTAAAATATCATTTAGGGCAATTTCCGCCGTCTGAAATGGATTAGCAAAAGTTGAATATCATCATCGGCGCTGCCAATGCCGGACTCGGGCGATATGACGGCCTGCTATCCGCTATACCGAACACGCACATCCTGCTTTCTCCGCTCATCACCCAGGAAGCGGTGCTGTCATCAAAGATCGAAGGCACACAGGTTACAATGGGCGAGGTTTTAGAGATCGAGGCAAGCGGGGGATCATCCAACATTGCCCAGCCAAAACGAGACGATGCGGAGGAAGTCCTGAATTACCGTCGGGCATTGCAGGTTTGCGCGGCGGAAATGGAGCATCGTCCGCTGTCTCAGCACTTACTGTCTGCCATTCATAAGCTGCTTATGGAGGGTGTGCGCGGCAGGGACAAAGCCCCGGGCATTTATCGCAAGGAACAGAACTGGATTGGCCCCAGAGGTTGCGCAATAGAGAACGCTTCTTTTATTCCCGTAGCGCCGGAACACTTGCAGCAGGCGATGGACGATTGGGAACGTTATTTGAACATCACTGCCGAACTTGATGCACTGGTGCAGCTTGCTGTTCTCCATGTGGAGTTTGAAGCTATCCATCCCTTCAAGGATGGTAACGGCCGTCTCGGCCGGATGCTGATACCGCTTTTTCTCTATCAGCGTAAATTGCTGGGAAGTCCGAATTTTTACATGAGCGCCTACCTGGAAGCGAACCGGGAAGAGTATCAGGAAAAACTTCGGGCTGTATCGCGTGAAGGTAACTGGACAGAGTGGTGCGAATTCTTTCTCAGAGGTATTCAGCAGCAGGCTGCTGAAAATGAACGCAAAGCACGGGCTATTCTGGCCCTTTATGATCGTGTGAAGAAGCAGGTGAGCGATTGGACCCACTCTCAGTATTCGATCAAAGCAGTTGATTTTATATTTAAATCAACCATATTTTCGGCGCCGCAGTTTACCGGCCATTCGTCAATTCCCAGACCAACGGCTGCCCGTATCCTGGGTATCCTAAAGGATCGTGGGCTGCTTGTGCCATTGCGCCAAGGTAAAGGGGGACGGGCCGGAATATTTGTTTTTCGTGATCTTTTTAACATTGCGGAGGGAAGGGACGTGTTTTGAGCAACGATGAGACAAAATGGCTATTTTATCTCATATATCGCTTATTATGAGACAATTAACTTAAAGCATTCAATCCGTGAGACAAAAACACTTTTTGCTAAAACGCCATGAACGAAGCCGAAACCAGAGCCGAACATATTGACCCGGCGCTCAAAGCCGCCGGCTGGGGTGTTACCGAGGGAAGCCGTATCCGGCGGGAATTTCCAATCACTCCGGGACGCATTGAAGGTCTTGGGCGGCGCGGAAAACCATTATCGGCTGATTATGTTCTGGAGTATCGCAACACAAAAATGGCTGTTGTCGAGGCAAAAGCATGGGACGAAGAACTGACCGAAGGCGTTGCCCAGGCCAAGAACTATGCCGACAAATTGGCCGTTCGTTTCACTTACGCGACCAACGGAAAAGGTATTTATGCCATCGATATGAAAACGGGTAAGGAAGGCGAGATTGCCGCTTATCCCAAACCGGAAGAACTATGGAAATTGACCTTTGCCGAGGAGAATACCTGGCGCGATCGTTTTGCGTCTGTTTCCTTTGAAGACAGGGGCGGTTCCCATCCGAGTCGCTACTTTCAGGATATTGCGGTTGAACGGGTTATGGAAGCCATCGCCGCCAATAAGCCGCGCATCCTGCTCACAATGGCCACCGGAACAGGTAAAACATTTGTCGCCTTCCAGATTGCCTGGAAACTGTTTCACAGCCGCTGGAATTTGAGCCGCGAGCCGTCGCGCCTGCCGCGCATTCTCTTTTTGGCCGACCGGAATATACTGGCTGATCAGGCCTATAATGCGTTTTCCGCTTTCCCGGAAGATGCAATGGTCAGAATTTCACCGGCGGACATCCGCAAGAAAGGCAAAGTCCCCAAGAACGGCAGCATCTTCTTCACGATCTTCCAAACGTTTATGAGCGGTCCGCCAATAGATGGAAAGCCCAGCCCATATTTTGGCGAATATCCCCCTGACTTTTTTGATTTCATTGTGATTGACGAGTGTCATCGCGGAGGCGCCAATGATGAAAGCAACTGGCGGGATATCCTCGAATATTTTGCGCCTGCTGTTCAGTTGGGACTAACCGCCACCCCCAAAAGAAAAGACAATGTGGATACGTATGCCTATTTCGGTGAACCGGTTTACATTTATTCATTGAAAGACGGAATCAACGACGGGTTTCTTACTCCTTTTAAGGTGAGGCAAATCTCCACAACGATTGATGATTATGTTTACACGCCCGATGATATGATCATGGAGGGAGAAGTTCAGTTCGGGAAGATTTATCTGGAGACGGATTTCAATAAGATTATCGAGATAAAGGAACGTGAAGCCCACCGTGTAAAATTGTTCATGGATCTGATCGATCAGCGGGAAAAGACGCTGGTCTTTTGCGCAAGCCAGGATCACGCGCTGGCCGTGCGCGATTTGATCAATCAGATGAAAACCAGCAAAGAGCCGAATTACTGCCAGCGGGTGACGGCCAATGACGGAGCCCTGGGCGAGCAGCATCTGCGGGACTTTCAGGACAACGAAAAAACGCTGCCGACAATCCTGACCACGTCGCAAAAACTTTCCACCGGCGTTGATGCCCGCAACATCCGCAATATTGTGCTCATGCGGCCGATCAATACGATTATTGAATTCAAACAAATCATCGGACGCGGCACAAGGCTCTATGACGGCAAGGATTATTTTA
>JAGOMJ010000010.1:0-13069 GCA_017993615.1 Smithella sp.
TCCCTGTGATAAGAGTCCCGATGAATCCCATATGGAATAAAAGGTGATAATATGAACATTGCCGTTTTAAACGGTTCGCCAAAAGGTGACGTCAGCGTGACCATGCAGTATGTCCATTTCCTTCAGCAAAGATTTCCGGAAACGGAATTTAGAATTTTTGATGTGGCATTGAAAATTAAAAAACTGGAAAACGACGACCGGGCGTTTCAGGAGGTCATTGCGAACGTGGCGGATGCGGATGCTGTGCTCTGGGCGTTTCCCCTTTATTTTCTTCTGGTCTGTTCGCAGTATAAAAGATTCATCGAATTGATTTTTGAAAAAAATGCCGTTTCCGCTTTTCACGGCAAGCCGGCGGCCTGTCTGACAACCTCCATCAATTTCTTCGACTATACGGCCCATAATTATATTCATGCCGTCAGCGACGATCTGGGAATGAATTATTTCGGTTCCTATTCAGCGGAAATGAATGACCTGCTGAAAACCAAGGAGCGCCGCCGCCTGAAAACGTTCGGTGAATTGTTTCTAAAAGCAATCAGAGAAAAAACGCCGGCAATCAGAAGCTACAAGCCGCTGGTCGCTCCGGAAATCGTTTTTGACACCGAAGCGATTCGCCCTGTGGATGCGGCCGGTAAAAAAGTTTTGATTCTGGCAGATGATCTTGCGGCAAATTCCAATCTCCGGAAGATGGTGGAGCGATTGCAGAAAACCTTTTCTCCTGCCGCCGAACTGGTGCAACTCAAGGACGTTGATATCAAAGGCGGATGCCTCGGCTGTATAAAATGCGGTTTCAATAATGTTTGTGTTTACGAGGGCAAGGACGGTTACATCGATTTTTTCAATCACAAAATTAAGCCGGCCGATATTGTGTTTCTGGCCGGCGCCATTCATGACCGTTATCTGTCTTCGCTGTGGAAATGCTTTTTTGACCGCAGTTTTTTTAACGGGCATACACCGTTTCTGAAAGACAAGCAGATCGGATTTGTCATTTCCGGTCCGTTCGGACAGATTCATAATTTGCGTGAAATATTTGATGCGACCACGAAATTTCAACTGGCCGGTCTTGCCGGCTTTGTCAGCGATGACACGGGCGGAAATCCGGAAATCAACGCAGCCTTGCAGACTCTGGCCGTCCAGGCGGCTGAGCAGAGCCGGCTCGGTTATATTCAACCGCCGACATTTTATCAGGTTGCCGGCGCGAAATTATTCCGGGATGTCATTTACGGCAGGTTGCGCCCTGTTTTTCAGGCCGATCACCGGTACTACAAGGAACACGGGATGTACAATTTTCCTCAAAAATATTACAAATGGCGAATGATCAACAGTACGCTGGTTTTCCTAACAAAAATTCCGGCGTTTCGCCGCGAGTTCTTCAAAAGAATAAAAAAGGAAATGATAAAACCCGCAGCCGGCGCGTTGAAGAAAACAGAATGATGGTTGTTGCATCTGAAAAGCATATATTTCAATAAAACTCTGGAGGAAACATGAATCATCAGGATGTCGTGGCGTTCGTGACGGGAGGCGCTTCGGGGCTGGGCGAGGCCAGTGTTCTGGAACTGATTAAAAAAGGCGCTGCCGTTGTTATCGCCGATGTTGATACGGAAAAAGGCGAAAGCCTGGCGGCGGGTATTGGCAGCAAAGCTTTTTTTGTGAAAGCCGATGTCACCAGCGAAACAGAGATCAGGCAGGCCATAGAAAAAGCTGTTGAGATTTTCGGGAAAATAAATGTTGTGGTGAACTGTGCCGGCATTGTCAGTCCGGGGAAACTGGTCGGCCGAAAAGGGCCTCTGCCCCTGGAAGCGTTTAACAAGGTTTTGCAAATTAATCTGGTCGGGACGCTCAATGTCATCAGGCTGGCGGTGGAGCAGATGATGAAAAATACTCCCGGTGAAGAAGGAGAAAAAGGCGTGATCATCAACTCTGCGTCGATCGCGGCCTTTGATGGGCAGGTGGGGCAGGTCTCCTACAGCGCATCCAAGGCAGGGATCGTGGGTATGACGTTGCCTATCGCACGGGAAATTTCCGAATACGGATTAAGGATTGTTACCGTGGCACCGGGAATTTTTGATACGCCGATGATGGCCGGATTGCCCACGACGGTCAAAGACGATATGGCCCAAATGGTTCCGTTTCCAAAACGTCTGGGAAAACCGGTGGAGTTTGCCCGCATGGTGCTGCATATCATCGAAAACACGATGCTTAACGGTTGTTGCATCAGGCTGGACGGGGCGTTGCGCATGCCGCCCAAATGATCAGGATAGAACACATACAAGAGAATTTTTATGGCCGGGCAGAAAACGACCCGAAGGCAAAAAGATATTTCCAGGCTTCTGCGCGAAAAAAAGTGCAGTCCTTTACGGCGCGCCGGAAAGAAGAATCCGTTTTCGTCCAAGAAACGGAACAGATAAAATACGATTTTTGAAATTCAATAAGATTTATCAGCCGGGTTTGCAGGATAAGAAGAATGTCATGATTTCTTCTCTCCATGCGCGCCATCGTGCCTTTGCTTTCTGATTTGTTCTTGATCGGAAAGAATCTGTAGGACAGACACTTACATCTCGTAGGATAAAATCCCGCTTTTAATTAGGACTCAAGCCGATACCGCAACCCTTGCAAAAGGTGTATTTAGTAATCGCTTTTCAGGGGGTATATGTATTGCATCAGCCATGTAATACGCCCCACCTTGCGGCCGTTGAATCATGAGCGTTTTTTTCTAACAGGAACGAGGCCAAAGCCTGGGGCGTACCCCTCCTGAAAAGTTGAGAAGACCGGGTTAAAACGAGGTCAAAAAAAGGAAGACGATACGGATTTAAAAATGCTTTTTAGGCGGAAGCGAAAGGCATGAAAAATAATTTAGATAAAGGAGAATAATATGGCTGAAGCAAACGAACAAGATTTTTATGACAAGGTATTTCCCGTACCTGACAGAGTAAGAGAAAAATCTTACATCAAGAGCAGAGCGGAATACGACAAACTGTACAAAGAATCGATCACCGATCCCAATGCATTTTGGGCCAAAATGGCCAATGAAAGACTGACTTGGTTTAAACCGTTTGACAAAAAGAAAGTGTCGGACTGGTCCTTCGACGCGAAAGATGTTCATTCTAAATGGTTTGAAGGCGGCAAGATCAATGTCAGCTACAACTGTCTGGACCGTCATCTGGCAACCAAGAAAAACAAAGCCGCGATCATTTTCGAAGGCAACGATCCCAACGACTGGAAAGTATACACCTATTACGACATGTATCGCGAAGTCAACAAATTCGCCAATGTCCTGAAGGGCTTGGGCGTCAAAAAGGGCGACCGCGTTACCATCTTCCTGCCCATGATCGCGGAGCTGTCCATCGTCATGCTGGCCTGTGCCCGTATCGGCGCCGTTCATGCCATCGTTTTCGGTGGGTTCTCGGCGGAAGCGTTAAGAGATCGCATCAACAACTCCGGCTCACAAGTCGTTATTACCTGCGATGGCACCTACCGTGGCGCCAAGGCCGTTCCCCAGAAAGCCACCTGCGACAAAGCTGTCGATCAGTGTCCCGGTGTGAAAACCATGGTTGTCGTGAAACGTACCGGAACCGAAGTCGCCATGAAAGAAGGCCGCGACATCTGGTATGAAAAACTGATGGCTGACGCCAAACCTTACTGCAAGCCGGAAGAGATGGACGCGGAAGATCCTCTGTTCATCCTTTATACCTCCGGTTCCACCGGACAACCCAAGGGCGTAGTGCATACCCAGGCCGGTTATCTGCTTTATGCATCGATGACCCAGCAGCTCGCTTTTGATGTGCGCGAAGATGATACTTACTGGTGCACCGCCGACATCGGCTGGGTCACCGGTCACAGCTACATTGTTTACGGCCCGTTGTGCAACGGTCACTCCAGCATTCTTTTCGAGGGTGTTCCCAATTATCCGGACTTCGGCCGGTTCTGGGCTGTCGTTGAAAAATACAATGTGAATAACTTCTACACCGCACCCACCGCGATCCGCTCCATCGCCAAGGAAGGCGACAAGTGGGTCGATATGCATGATATTTCTTCTCTGCGCGTTCTGGGTTCGGTCGGTGAACCACTCAACCCCGAAGCCTGGTGGTGGTACTACAATAAGATCGGCGGCGGCCGCTGCACGATTTCCGATACCTGGTGGCAGACGGAGACAGGCGGACACATGATCCTGCCTCTGCCCGGCGCGATTGATATCAAACCGGCCAAGGCCATGGTTCCTTTCTTCGGCGTTGTTCCGGTATTGATGGATGAAGAGGGAAAAGAAATCAAAGGCGTCGGCAAAGGCGCGCTCTGTATTAAAAATTCCTGGCCCGGCATCGCCCGCGGTTTGTGGGATGACAAAGAGGGTCGGTTCGTTGAGAATTACTTCTCCCAGTTTCCCGGCCATTACTTCTCCGGCGACGGCGCCGAACGCGATGCCGATGGCGATTACAAGATCACCGGCCGTGTCGATGACGTTATCAATGTTTCCGGTCACAGATTGGGCACCGCGGAAGTTGAAGCAGCGCTCACGTCTCACCCGGATGTGGCTGAAGCAGCGGTTGTCGGTTTCCCGCATGACATCAAAGGCCAGGGGATCTTTGCTTATGTCACGCTGAACAATAATGTGGCCAAGACGGATGACCTCAAAAAAGCCCTGGTCGCACATGTCCGCAAGGTCGTCGGTCCGATCGCGTCACCTGATCAGATTCAGTGGGCGGATGGTCTTCCCAAAACGAGATCCGGCAAGATTATGCGCCGTGTTTTGAGAAACGTTGCCGCCAAGACATTCGGTGATTTCGGGGATACGTCAACCCTGGCCGATCCGGCAGTCGTGGATGATTTGGTGAACAATAGAAAGAAACTCGGTTAACATTTTTATTTGCGCGAAAAATTTCTGCCTTTTTCGCGCAAAATTTCCTTCCTAAAAATGCCGTTTCCCGATCTTTTGGGAAACGGCATTTTCTTGATTTCGGACTTCCGGCGGGGATGCCTTCCTTACGGCCGCATCAATTCCTTGTGGATTCTCCAACCGTTGTCTATCTTTTTTAAATGCAATATTTTTTTGCCGGAACTTTTTATCAAAGAAGAACTGTATTGCTGGATAAAGAGAACTTTCGCGCTGTCGCCGTTTAAATGGATTCTTACATCATTTATGCTGATGGCAATATCTTTACTGTTTTTGAATATATTGGCTTTATGAGTAATCCAGGCATTCAAATCCTTCTCTTTCGACTGGAAATCCGGCGCATAACAGCTGCGGTAGGCTTCCATATCGCCTGATTTCCAGCTGTTGATCCATTTATCGAGCATATTTTTTATGACGGTTTCCTCCGAGACAGGTTCCGTGGCGGCGGGAGCTTCTGCAGGCAAATTTTCCGCCGGCACGCCGCTTTCTACCGCTGGTTTCTGTAGTATCTCGTTATTTTTTATGGCTGTCTTGGATAGTTTTGTCTCAGGATAGAGCAGATTATTCAAAGACGGGATAACGCCAAACGCCTGAAGCAGGACCGCGGCCAGCACAAGGACAAAAAAGACGAAGATGGGTAGTGCGATCCATTTTTTATTCCTTGCGCGAGGTTCTCGTTTGATTTTTTCAGTGTCTTTCTGTCCGGACTGATCCCGGGGAATTGTATCATCTTTTGTGATTTCTATCGCAGCGGGATCGATCGGGGCAATCTCTGGTGTTTTTTCGATATTAACATTGCCGGAATCAACAGGAGAAAGTTTTTCTTTAATGTAGTCCACCTTGTGCGATTTTAATTTCCATGAGATGTAATCCTGAAGTTTGCCGATGGCTTCATTGGGCGGGCCTGAAAATTCCACACCGGCTTGATACGACTCATCGTCAATCAGCACCTTCACCCATTTGACTTTTCCGATGGCATTGATCTGCTGCCGCAACCCTTTGGGCGTAAACTCCAGTTCGATAAGCGTATCCACCGGCATCAGAATATTGGTCTGAAGTTTGGCGCCGCCCGCTGAGATGTCCTTGGTGAAATTTTCAATGATTTTTTCTTTCGGAATATTATTCTCTTCGGAAAAAACGGTTATGGTGACCTCGTTTTCCTCTTTGATCCTGAGCGATTTTCGTCTTTCTTCCATTCATTCACTCCTTTGAATGCCGGATTTTACTTTTATCCCGAATTTGATGACGTATATCTTCAATATAGTTGAAATCATTTTTGTCTGTCAATAAAAGATTGATGGCACAATGTTTCATGCCTAAGGGGATGTGGGGGAGGAAAACAGCATCGGGGCGGCACGGTAAAGGTCATTATTCCCGTTCCGTTATGTGTATGAGCTGCAAACTATGGGGTGAATTTAGACTAAATTTAACGTCATGGAAACCATATTTTCGTCTTTGGAATCGAGTACAAAATCGCAATGGCGGAAAATTCTCAGCATGGCGTAATTTTCCTGAAGCGTTTCCGCACGGATGGTCTTGTACCCTTCTTTCCGGGCCAATTCAATGCACTGCTCGGAGAGAGTATGCCCCAGGGATTTGTTTTGCCAGTTGTCGGAGACGATGATGGCATATTCCGCTTCGCCTTCACAGCGCTTGTTTTTGATCAGACGCGCAATGCCGAGAAATTTGTACTTGTCGCCGTCCTTCATCTCCGCGACGACGGCGATTTCCTCTTCGGGATTCACATTGCAGAAACGCTGAGCGCGTTCGGGTGTGGCGGAAAAGGGCGACAGGAATCTCAGCCACAGGGACTTTTCCGAACAATTGTTGACAAAATCGGTCCAGAGGCCGATGTCCTTGGGGTTGATCAGGCGCAGCCTTACCGCGCGGTTGTCCACGGAAAGTGAATTTCTGGTAATGTGACGGGCGATGGAATCGGCAATTGCACTCTGGCGTCTGACACCGTAATGGTACATCTGGCTGAGCACCTCCGCAGCCATTTCCGCTGTGGAATAAACGGGAATACCGGCCTGCTCCATCTTGACCACATCATCGATCATGAATTCCTTGCAGGCCACGCAGCAGAGAACCGGCTTCTCCTTGTAATCGATGTTTTTCATGACATCCACAAAAGAGCCGAGTATCTCCCCCTGAATGATCACGATAAAACCGTGGACATCGCCGCTTTCCACGCCGATGTCGATCAGGTCCTTCACCTGCCGGGGCGTCATGGAAAACGAACAGTCAATGGGATTGCCGATACTGGCATAATCGGGCATGACCTGCTTGAGACGTTTCTGAAAATACGGTTCCAGAGCGGCCAGACGCATGTTGGAAAGGTACAGCATGTCCGTCGCGGCAACGCCCATCGAACCGGTATAAGTAATAACGAGGACGCCGTTCCCCTTCGGTACCGGCTGTTTGGAGAAAGCGCGGGTCAGTGCGAATAAATGCTCGTTATCGCGGGCACGAATGATGCCGCTCTGCTTGAACGCGGCGCTGTTGATCTCGTCGTTGCCGGCGAGCGAGGCTGTATGGGAAGACACGGCTTTTTTACCGGCTTCAGTCCGGCCCGATTTCAAAATGATCACCGGCTTGCGCACGGCCGCCCGTGAAGCCACATCGACAAAACGTTTGCCGCTACGGATGTCTTCCATGTACATGACAATCACGGAAATGTTATCATCATCACTCAGATATTCCAGAATATCTGTTTCGTTGATATCCATCTTGTTGCCGATAGTCGCGACAATGCCGAAATCCAGTACGTTGCTCAATCCTGTCAGAATTCCGGCCGCGTAAACGCCGGCCTGGGCAACCATCCCGACATTTCCTTTGTGCAAATCGGAAAGCAGCCCGATGGACTGCACCATGTTGTGATGCGTGTTGATGACGCCGGAACAGTTCGGTCCCAGAACCCGGCATCCGTGGGCGCGGATGATTTTCTCGATTCTCTCCTGCGCCTGTCTTCCCTCCTCGCCGGTTTCGGCGAATCCTGCCGCCTCCACCACGACGTACTTTACACCCTTTGAGCAGCAATCGGAAATGGCCGCCTCCACCGCCTTGGCCGGAACAATGACGATGGCCATGTCCACCGGATCGGGCACATCCAGAATCGATTTGTAGCATTTCACGCCCTTGATGGAATCTTTTTTCGGATTGATCGGATAAAGCATACCGGGGAAATCATGATTGATGAGATTCCAGAACACGTTATAGCCCAGTTTCCCTTTGACGTCGGATGCGCCGATCACGGCGATGCTCTTCGGATAAAAGAAATCCCGCAGGCTTTCCCGGCCTGTCGCGGTAACATTTTCCCCGGGGGATGTTTCCTTGACAAACATTCGGGCGTCGACGGTAATATAGCCGTCAGGATATAAAAACAGCGGATTAAGGTCCAGTTCGCTGATCTCCGGATTTTCGATGACCAGTTGCGATATTTTCATCAGCAGGTTGCTGAGGGAGTCCAGATCGACTGCCTGGCCGCGATAGCCTTCCAGAATGGCGGCCCCCCGAATTTCCGCGATCATTTCGGAAGCATCTTTTTCCGTGATCGGCAGAATCCGGAAAGATACATCGCGCAGCACTTCTACAAATACGCCGCCGAGGCCGAACATGATCAGCGGACCGAAGCTGGGATCGCGCGTCACGCCGATGATGGCTTCGATGCCCGGCTTGGCCATTTTCTGAACCGTAACGCCTTCGATATGCTGATACTTGAATTTTTCAAGAATGTCCTGATACGCTGTGCGCACATCTCCCGCGGAATGCAGGTTCAGTTTGACGCCGCCCGCGTCGGTTTTGTGAACTACATCGGGTGAAACAATTTTCAGAACAACGGGGTAGCCTATCTTCTCGCTCATGGCCAGCACTTCATCTTCGGAACGCGCCACCAGAAAGCCCGTGGTCCGGATGCCGATGCCTTCGAGGATTTCCTTGGCTTCATGTTCCATCAGATAACTGCGGTTATCCCTGACGGCCTGATGAATGGTTTCAGCCAGTTCATCTTTCAGAAGCGCTCTTGCGAAAGATGAATCACTCTGAACATTTTTTTTTGTTGATTGCGCTTTTTCTGATGTCGAAAATTCCTGATTCATGCCCCCGCCTCCCTGCAATTATCCGACGTTTTCTCTTTACGGTACACGTTAATGCCAAACTTGAACATGGTAACGGATTAGCATGAAGATTGAAAAGGTAATATCGGCGGAAAGCTTGTTTGTTTGTCGGAACAGTGCGCAATCGCCTGACGGATTTTGTCCGACAAACGCGCAGCACGGGCATGGAAAAAAGCAGAAACGTAAAAACCTAACCGATTAATTTGTTGTGAACCGCATACAGGGTGAGCTCCGCGTTTTTTTTCATGCCCATTTTGGACATGACGCGCGTCCGGTAGGTACTGATAGTTTTAACACTCAGGCATAATTCGTCGGCGATATCGGAAACGGACTTTCCTTCCGCCAGCATGAGCATAACCTGGTGCTCGCGGTTGGACAGACGTTCATGTGGCAATTTTTCCGTGTCGATTTCCAGCTCGTCGGCCAGTTTTTCGGCCAGCGAGGACGTGACATATTTTCCGCCTCCCGCCACCTTGCGGATGGCGCCGATCAATTCCTGCGGGGCGCTGGCCTTGGTCAGGTAGCCCGAGGCTCCGGCACGCAGAGCCCGAACCGCGTATTGTTCCTCCGGATGCATGCTTAGAATCAAAACGGCCAGTTTGGGATGCTGGGCTTTAATATCTTCCAGCACTTCCAGTCCGCTGCGGCCCGGCATGGAAATATCCAGCAGAACCACGTCGTAGTTGTTGTCGGTGACTTTTTTCAGGGTTTCAGGACCGTTTTGAGCCTCGTCTTGAACGGTCATGTCCGTGACGTCCGCCAGAATTTGTTTGACACCCTGACGCACCACGGCGTGATCATCCGCAACCAGTATACGTATCATGACAGTTTTTCTCCTTTTTCCAATGGAATTAAAACCCTTACCGTTGTTCCGGAAGGTTTGGCGTTGCGGACATGAACGGTGCCGTCCCAGAGATGAGCGCGTTCGCGCATGCCGATGATGCCGAAAGACCGGGAATCGTCAATTTGCCATTGCGTAATGCCGATCCCGTTGTCCGTAACTTCCAGACACAATTCCTTTCCTCTTTCCGAAAGGGCAACTTTGCATTGTGTCGCCTTGGAATGACGGGCGATATTGGTGAGTGTTTCCTGAAAAATACGAAAGATGGAGGTTGCCAGATCCTTGCTGATGGTCTCCATATTGCCGGTGATATACGCCTGACAGCGAATCCCGGATCGTTTCTGAAAATCGCCAGCCTGCCATTCGATCGCTGCCGGTAGTCCCAGATCATCGAGCAGACTCGGGCGCAGTTCCGTGGTGATCGTGTGCACACTTTCAATGGTAGCGTCAACAAGTTCCGACATACTCTTTGTTTTCTCCCGGATACTATTGCTGCTGGTCGGCAAACGGGTTTTCAACCACGATAAATCCATCTGTAACGCCGTCAGCGACTGCCCCAATTCATCATGAATTTTGCGCGCCATGCGCGTGCTTTCTTCTTCACGCACCGATTGAAGATGCGCGGAAAGATTTCTCAAGTCCTGCCGTGAGCGTTCCAGATCTTCCTGTGCTTTCTTTTGTGCGGTAATGTCTTCAAAGGTCACCACGATACGTTTTTCGCGCAGTTTTTCACCGATCCGCGAGGCTTTCATCCGGCAGATAATTTCCCGGCCGTCCTTGCACCGGCAGGGGAATTCGGTTTCATATGTGCGTTGTTTTTCCAGCGTGGAATAAAACAGGTCACCGATTGTGTCGGCTTCTTCTTCATTGCGGTAAATCATCCGGATGCTTTTGCCGATGAGTTCCTCCCGGTGCCAGCCAAAAATGATTTTTACCGCGTGATTGGCAAAATTGATCCGGCGTTCATGAAGTCCCACGACCGCCTGGGGAATGGCATCCAGGATGGACGATTCCAGCGCTTCCAGCTCTTCCAGGCGCCGACCGGCTTCTTTCCGTTCGGTGACATCCATGGAATTTCCCAGGATGGCCCGTCCTCCCTTGAATTTAATGGACATGACCGTTTCCATAATCCACTTGATCCGGCCGTCTCTGGTGACGATACGGAATTCGTAAGGAGAAAAGCGCTGTTCCTTGAGCATCATGACGGCGCTTTTCGCTGTTTTCCGGCGATCCTCGGGGAGGATGAGGGAAATCGGATCCATCTTGAGCATTTCTTCTTCGGTATAACCGGCGTAGTCGCGAAAATGTGAATTGATGAATCTAAAACGGCCGTCCTGCATGATGTAAAATCCGACCTGAGAGCTTTGGGCGAGGAATCGATAAAGATCTTCTCCGGACGTGCCGGATAGGGACGATGCGTCGGCTGAAACCAGTTGTGCCTGAAGACTGCTCACCAGTTCGATCAGCTGTTTTTTGGACATCTTTTCCGGATTCATTGAGCCACCCGATTCTATTCTCAGCCATGCGAAAATTATTTAATCATAAAACACATCAAAAATAAATATCTTTGATGGCCGGTTTTTCCAGAACAGATGGCGGCTGTATCTATGAGACGCTTTTTTCAGGATGTCGGTTCAAAAAAATCGAAATAACCCGTGAAGAGAACCGGGGGATGGAAAACAACTTGAAAGCAATATCAAAAATCGATTTGACGTCACTTGGTCCGCCAGGAAAAATCGCCGGTATATCCCAAGACTTTCCGTCTGGTGTATGCGATTCCGCTCCAGTACATTTTCCTGAAAAAAGGTACGGTAAAGGTGTTAAGGGTCACGACAAACGGTGTGACAATGGGAAGCAGAACGATCCAGAAATTTACTTGGATTCTTATTTCCGGTTGCAGTAAGCGGCCGGCTATGGCTCCTTTTGACTTCATGATCCAGAAAATCAATTTGGCGCTTAATCTCGGTTCTGCGTCGATGACGGTTTTCAGCGCGGAGATTCCCATGAAGACGTCAATGACAATGGATAATAACGCCAGCAGACACCAGGGATACCACCAGGCTATGACCAGCGCGCATAAAAGCATCGGCAGTCTGATGCCGATATTGCACAGCAAAACCCATATGCCCCTGGTCGTCCACCAGGTCTGCAAGACCTGCCGGTTGGTAAACGTTATGACATTGGCCAGATTTTCCTTTTTTTCCGGAGGATGTCTGAGAACGATACAGTCAGGTACGAACAGAGACTCGTATCCCTGTTCCCGCAACGCATTATATATATTCATGTCGTCGGTGGTGATGGAACTTCCCCCCTGCCCATTGATCTGTCGCGCCAGGTTTGCATTTTCAAATACTTTTTTGGGGATGGCCAGTCCGCCTCCCCATATATAGCGGCACTTTCCCACAAGAAACATGGCAGAAATCAAAATCCATAAAACTTGAACCAGAGAGGCCAGCCCTTTCCCCGGAAGGTAAATTCTTGCGGACGTAACAACCCCCAGCCTGGAATTGGCGTCAGTGAGAGGAGCAACGAGACAGCTTAGCCAGTCACTGAAAGGACGGGCATCGGCATCAATAATAGCATAAACTTCTGTTTGCGGAGAGGCGGCTTTAATCGCAGTTAATAAATTATTGTTCTTCTGACACCGGTGAATCCCTTTTGTTGTCGCCAGTTCAACCACGTCTTCGGCGATGGCTATTTTTACATTTTTATATTTTTGTAAATAGTGTTGTAGCTGCGGCAGGGAAGCATCGTCTTTTGTCGTGACAAAAATAACTTCCCAGACGCCGGGATAATTTTGTCCCAGGATAGCCTCGACATTTTCCGGGTCGATTTTCCCCCGTTGCGGAGAGATCACCGTCAGCGCCGGATACGTTGCCGGCGTCTTTCTGGTCCAGTGCTTGATATGAGAGCGGAAGATAAAAACAGAGAGTAATCCGATCAGTGAGCTGGCAATCGCCAGAGATGCGCAAAAATATCCAATGAATTCAATCACAGAACGTCCACATCCATTCAGCTCATGGATTGCAGCGAGGAGAAAGAGTAATTCAATATCGTCCGGTGAAATGAAAAAACCTTTTCGCCGTAAGACGGCCTTCATCCTGCATGATGTCTATATCCATTTTACTAATTTTAAAAAAGTACTGCGGGAACATAATCGATGCTGACCTGTCTGTCAAGGTAATATTCATTGGAATTTTAAAAGGTCATTGACATCCGGATACGGTA
>JAGOMJ010000010.1:13169-25774 GCA_017993615.1 Smithella sp.
CTGCATGATGTCTATATCCATTTTACTAATTTTAAAAAAGTACTGCGGGAACATAATCGATGCTGACCTGTCTGTCAAGGTAATATTCATTGGAATTTTAAAAGGTCATTGACATCCGGATACGGTACCGAAGAGCCCCATCGGAGCAAGGGTGACGAAGCTTTCTGCCGGGGTGATGGTTGCATCCGGATCTGTCTGTGACTTTAAAAATTGATCAGGAACCGTTTTTATTTCAAACATGATGCAGCCTTGAGGGCATTGGGAAAAATATTTTACATCCCGCGGCAGTAAGATTGGTAATCCATTGACGGGCAGCCGCAATTCAAGTATATTTTTTCCGGGGAAAGACATTTCTTTTTTTTGAGGTCTTCTATGAAAAAATATTCAAGCGTCGAAAAGATGGCCCCTGTCGGTTTTGTTCTTCTGGGAGCCGGTTCGGTTGGCGGAGGGGTTTTCCATCAATCTTTGCTGACCCGGGACGTGTATTGCAAAGTCATTTGCGATAAGGCGATGGAGAAGGTGATGGCTTTGGAGGATCCTCGACGGCGCTTCGAGATCGTTTCAACCGAAGGAGAACTTGCCGATGCTTTAAACGCGGGAAAGGTTGCCGTTTGCGAGGATGCTCAACTGGCGGCCATTGCCCCCGGTGTTGAAGTTTTTTTTGATGCTTCGACAGCGGTGGACTCCGCCTCCCGGACCATCGAATCCGCCATGTGTTCGGGGAAACACGTTGTGATGATGAATGCCGAAGCGGACGCCGTTTTCGGCCCCTGGTTCTGGCATCTGGCACAGAAATACGGCGTTGCCTATACGAGCAGCGACGGTGATCAACCTGCCGTGATTGCGCGTTTAGTGGAAGAATTGCGATTTTACGGTCTCGACTTTGTGATGGCCGGCAACATCAAAGGATTCCTTGATCGTTACACCGATCCCGTAAAAATCATTCCTGAGGCCGATAAACGATTTCTTGATCATAAAATGTGTTCTTCATTTACGGATGGAACAAAGCTCTGTGTAGAAATGTCAATCGTTGCCAATGCCCTCGGATGCTCTGTTGTTCAACCGGGGATGCTCGGACCGAAAATGAATGAAACAATAGAACTTTTTGATCATTTCCCTCTTTCCGATCTGTGGACGCCCGGTCAGGCGCCGCTGGTTGATTATGTTTTAGGAGCCCGACCCCAAGGAGGCGTGTTTGCCGTTGGCTATACGGACGATGCCTACCAGCGTCGCATGCTGAATTGGTTTCCGTCTGAGACAGGACCCGGGCCTTTTTATGTGTTTACACGCCCGTATCATCTGATTCATTTCGAAACCATGAGAACCGTTCTGGAAGTGGCCCGTGGCCATCGCTCGCTAATGGCGCCGAGATTCGGTATGAGAACGGAGGTCATCTGTTATGCCAAAAAGGCGCTGGAGCCGGGCCATCTGCTTGACGGTCCGGGAGGATTCGCTTCTTACGGATTGATCGAAAACAGCGACAGCGGTCTGCCCGCCGGATTCCCCATTATTTTATCCGACGGGGTAAAACTCCGGAGAGCTGTTTCCCGGGATCAGCGGGTGACGCTGGACGATATCGACATCTCCACGGTTTCGCCCGACGCGCTTGAATCCTGGCGCAGGGCCTGCAAAATCGGCACACAGAATGTTTAGATTTTAAAGTATGATTCTGAAAAAAACCGGCAAAATGCCTGAGGCGGCAAAAGGATTTTTAATGATCTGTGTTTTTAATGATTCGAAAAAACTCAAGCATTATCTTGTTCGTAGTCTGGAAAAACAAATGATTCCGAAGCAGCGGATTATTTTTTGTAATCGTTCAACAAAGAGAAAAGTTCTTTCCATCCGTTTCTGAAAACAAAATAGGCGTAATTGCGCAGGAGATTGTACGTCGCCTTCCTTTGCACGGATTTCATGCTGGGGCCGTAAAAATCTCTTTTTCCCACATCGCCATGAAAAACAAGCGTGCCCTGATCGACGGCCACTTTGAACCCTTTCTTCCGCACCCGGATGAGAAATTCGCTTTCGGTGTGATATCCCAGGCCGTAAATTTCATTTCTTCCGCCGGCTTCCTCGAAGACAGACCGGGGCGTCATCAAAAAACAGCCGACCAGACTGTTGACCGGTGTGATGTCCCCGTCATGCATTTTGACGAGACGTTCTGCTGCCGCATCGATTTTCTTGAATTCATCGGTTGTAAAATCATTCAAGATGATCCCCGTATCAATCTCCTGGATCCTGTGTCCAAAAGCGAAGCTGAGTTTGGGGCCTACGGCGCCATATTGACTGTTGCTGCGGAGCAGATTCAACAAACGGGAAATGGCGTCTTTCGGCGCATAGATGTCATTGTTTGTTAATAACAGATAGGGCGCCTTGCTTTGATCAACGCCACGGTTCTGTGATTTTGCAATACCCTGATTGGTCTCGTTTCTTATCAGCGTTATGTTCAGGCCCTTTTCTTTTGCGGTTTTTTCGACCATGGCTTTTAATTCATTCCGTTTCGGCGATGCGTCATCAACGATAATGATCTCAAGATTATTTTTCATAGAACTGCCGGCCAGGCTTTCCAGAAACATCTTTTCCGTTAGATCAATCAAATATTGACTGGGACAATAGACGGGCGTGATGATGCTGACTTTGTGATCGTTTTTATCCACAGGGCTTACTCTTTCACGATGCTTTCGGTTGGAACGGATAAAACATAAAGAACGCTTTGCCGTATGTCAAGACGATATTATCTCCGCAGGAATATTTTTACGGACAAAGACGAATGCAGGAATAATGCACTGCGTTGACATTAAAAGGTGAAGGAAAGGGCCAGCGCTCCGAAATGCTGAGCATCTTTTTGCTTCTCAAACTCTTTTGTCCGGTGAACATAAGAGTAGGTGATTTTGATCCGGTGAATGATGATGCCCAGGCCTCCGATGACCTCGGCGACGAAAGGTTCTTTTTCGACGCTGTGACTGTCGCGGAACGTGTTCCCGTCAAGCAGGATATTGCGGGCGACGGCTTTTCCATCGACCGCAAAAAAAGCATGCACCCCGAAACGGCGCAGCGACGGAAAGAAACGCGGATCCGTATCGTCCAGAGGCGCGCTGCTGTCGGAGCCCGGACGGATCAGATACGTTCCAAAATCATTCGGGACATTCCAGCCGAAGCGTACCTGACCGCCGATATTGGCGCCGGTAAGGGCGTTTCCGATGGCCAGGCCGGTGTGCGGAATCAAATCCAGGCCCAAACCGGACGAATTCCTTAATTGCAGCAGTCTCCATTTCCGTTCGAGATATAGATTCAGAATCGGTTCGTCGCGGAGTTGATTTTTCCAGCCCCTGGCGACTTCGGAATCCGTCCATTCATGAATTTTCGTCTGGATATCTTCCGCGTAGGAATGACGTCCGACGATGCCGATGCCCAGCTCCAGCGTGTCCATGTGCTTTGTATTTTTACTGTGCAGACCGAGTCCCAGATAAGTGACGCCGGCGTAGGGACGGTCATTCTTGAGCAATTTCCTTTTTTCTTTATGTTCCGGCGTGTAAATGTTTTGTCCGAAAGACAAAGAAACAGAGCGCTGTTGATCAGGATCGTTGACCAGAGGGACCTTTTCGATGATGCCCTGCATCCAGTGCGGGATGGATGTGATCTCCCGGTAGTTTGAAAGATCCCGGGAAATCCAGGAGAATTTTGTTCCGTGGGTGTAATAACGGTCCAGATGCTCAAAAAGATCATTTTCCATATACGCCGTCAGCGTCTCCGACGATCGTGCCTGACTGTCCGAAGCGATAGACGATTGCGTCGCCGCGGCGACCGTGAGCATTCCAATAACGGCCATCCGTAGACTTTTTTTCATGAGAAAAAATCTGTCTTTAATTATCTTGGCCTCCACCCAGGGCTTTATAGAGCGTGATGAGATTGTTGATTCCGGCTAAACGAAGCATGATCAGCCCCTGCTGCGCTCCGTAAAGCGACCGCTGTGCGTCGAGCACGGAGAGGTAGCTGTCCACGCCCTTGTTATATCGCGCCTCAGACAACCGATGCGTTACAGTCAGGGCATCCACCAGCGATTGCTGAGCCGCAAGGCGCTGCGTTACGGTTCCTCTCTCAGCCAAGGCATCGGCCACGTCCCGGAAAGCGGTTTGAATCGCTTTTTCATACTCGGCAATGGAAATTTCTTTTTCGACGTTGGTGACATCATAGGCGTGCCAGGTTCGGGCATCGAATATCGGTACGATAATCTGGGGTGAGAATAACCAGGTGCCTGTGCCGGATTTGAAAAGACCGGACAACGCATCACTGGCCGTTCCCGCGGAAGCTGTCAGGGTGATGCGCGGGAAAAAAGCCGCGCGGGCCGCCCCGATATTGGCATTGGCCCCTTTGAGACGATGTTCAGCCGCCAGAATATCCGGCCGTGTCAAAAGCACCGCGGATGACAAGCCGGCGGAAATGTCCCGGGGTGGCGTGACGTTTTTCAAATCTGCGGGCAGAAGCTCTTGGGAAACAGGCGAACCGACCAGAAGATTTAGAGCATTTTCATCCTGGGCGACCAGTTGGATGTAGAGCGCGACATCGCCCCGGGCCGCGTCCACCTGACTTTGAGCCCGGCGGAGATCGAGCTCCGAGGCCATTCCGACGTCGGCCCTTTTCTTGATCAAGCGATATAATTCTTCCTGCGTTTTTAACGTTGAGTCAACCATCTGGGAGGCTTCCCTGTCTGCGGCCAGAGCCATATAGACTTGCGCGATCGATGATACAAGCATGATTTGCGCGCTGCGGTGCGCCTCTTCAGTGGCGAGGTATTGTTCCAGCGCCGCGTCTTTCAAATTGCGGATACGACCGAAAAAATCGATTTCCCAGGAAGCAACGCCGAGATTGACGTCATATCGTTCCGCAGTATACGCGCTGCCGGTGGACGAGAGATCCGCCGGCGTGCGTTCCTTATACATGCTTCCGAGTCCGTGGACGGAGGGAAGAAGCTCGGCGCGTTGAATGCCGTGGTAAGCTCTTGCTCTTTCAACGTTGAGAGCGGCTATCCGGAGATCGCGGTTGTTAAGCAGAGCGGTTTCAATGACCTTTTGTAATTTTTCATCCGGAATGAATTCCCGCCAAGGCAGTTCCGCAACTGTTTTTTCAATCGAATCAGCTTTTGTTTTCTGATAGGCCGGTCCCGTCGGCCACTGGTCAGGCACCGGAGCGTCCGGACGCGAATATTGAGGGGCCAGCGTGCAGCCCGTTGCCAGAAAAATCATGATGATCCATGCATAGCGTAACGTTCTCTTCATATTATTTTACCTCGGATGGAGTCGTGTCTTCAGGTGGAGTGAATTTCTGTCCGTGCTTTCTGCCGAAGATCTTTTCGATCAGAACATAAAACAGAGGGACAAAAACCAGCACCAGAATCGTCGCCGTTATCATTCCGCCCAGCACACCGGTCCCGATGGCATTCTGCGCGCCCGCGCCCGCGCCGGTGGTGAAGGTAAGGGGAAGGATGCCGAAACCAAAGGCCAGAGAGGTCATAACGATCGGACGGAAACGCAACTTGACCCCTTTGAGGGTGGCTTCAATCAGGCCCATGCCCTGTTCCACGCCGCCTTTGGCGAACTGGACAATCAGGATCGCGTTTTTGGTGGTGAGTCCCAGCGTGGTGAGCAGGGCGATCTGAAAATAGACATCGTTGGCCATTCCCCGTAAACTTGAGGCAATAATGCCGCCGATGACCCCGAGCGGCAGAACCAGCAGAATGGAAATGGGGATGGTCCAGCTTTCGTAAAGAGCGGCCAGACAAAGGAAAATCACGAAAACGGAAAAGGCATAGAGCAGCGGAGCCTGGGACCTCGACATCTGTTCCTGGTAAGAAAGGCCCGTCCAGTCGAAACCGAATCCCTGAGGCAGTTTGGCCACCGCTTCTTCCATCGCCTGCATGGCTTCGCCCGTACTTCTTCCCGGCGCCGGTTCCCCCCAGATATTAATGGACGGGAATCCGTTGAAACGGTTTAGTTGGGGGGCGCCCGACGTCCAGTGGCCGGTCGCAAAAGAGGCAAAGGGAACCATTCCCCCTTTGGTGTTGCGGACGTAAATTTTCTCCAGATCCCCGGGGAGCATGCGATACGGAGCATCCGCCTGGATATACACCCTTTTTACCCGGCCGCCCTGGACGAATTCATTGATATAGGCGCTGCCGAAGGCCGCTGAAAGCGTGGTGTGGATGGAGGTTATCGGAATTCCAAGGCTGCCGGCTTTTTTCCAGTCCACATCGATACGATATTCCGGCACATCTTCCCTGCTGTTGGGGCGAACTTTGGTTACTCTCGGATCCTTCGAGATAATTCCCAGAAGCTGGTTTTGCGCGTCCATCAGCGCCTGATGGCCCAAGCCGCCGCGGTCCAGCAGCTGAAAGTCGAATCCCTTGGACATGCCCAATTCGATTACCGCAGGCGGCGTGAAAGCGTAGACCAGCGCATTGCGGATTTGCGAAAAGGCCATCGTTGCCCTTAATGCAATGTTGGGAGCTTTTTGCTCCTCTGCGTCGCGAAGATCCCAGTCCTTCAATTTGGCAAATACCATACCGTTGTTCTGCGAACGTCCGGAAAAACTGACGCCGGTGAGCGTCATGACATCCGCCACGGAATCTTTTTCATTGGCCTTGAAATATTGATTAATGTCTCTGGATATCTCCAGGGTCTGCTCCATGGTCGATCCGGTCGGCATCATGACCTGGGCCAGCACGATTCCCTGATCTTCATCAGGCAGATAAGCGGTGGGCATCCGCAGAAAAAGGACAGCCATCACGACAATAATGACTGCGAAAACGACAAAGTAGCGTTTCATCCGGGAAAGGGAATGATTCACCACCCCGACATACCTGTCGCGAATCTGGAAGAAGATTTTATCAAACCACAGGAAAAACGGACGGAAAAGCGGATGGGCATTTTCCGCTGATTCGTGTCCCGCCGCAACCGGCTTAAGCAGGGCGGCGCATAAAACCGGCGTTAAAATCAACGCGACAACCACCGACAAAAGCATGGAAGAAATAATGGTGACCGAAAACTGGCGGTAGATAACGCCGGTGGAGCCGGGGAAGAAAATCATGGGACCGAAAACGGCCGATAGCACCAGCCCGATGCCTATCAGCGCGCTGGTGATCTGATCCATCGATTTGGCGGTGGCCTCCTTCGGAGGCAGGCCTTCTTCGCTCATGATGCGTTCCACGTTTTCCACGACGACAATGGCATCGTCCACCAGCAGGCCGATGGCCAGAACCATGGCAAACATTGTCAACATGTTGACGGAAAATCCGAAGAGCCACAAAACGGCAAACGTCCCGAGCAGCACCACCGGCACCGCAATGGTGGGAATGAGGGTGGCCCGCAGATTGCCCAGAAAAAGCAGCATGACGAGAAAAACAAGCACAATTGCAATGAAGAGGGTTTTGAACACCTCATTAATGGATACCTTGATAAAAGGCGTTGTGTCCATGGGATAGGTCACCTTAATCCCCGCGGGAAAGTAGCGGCTCATTTCCGCCAGTTTGGCTTTTACGGCATCCGCCACATCCAGCGCGTTGGCGCCGGCGGCCTGACGAATGGCGATACCCACGGCCTCTTTCCCGTTGACCAATCCCTTGATGTCGTAAATCTCGGCGCCCAGTTCGGTGCGGCTCACGTCGCCGATGCGCACGACGGATCCGTCCGGATTAATGCGCAGCGGAATGTCGGCAAACTCCTCAGGTGTGGAGAGCATGTTCTGCACGACGATAGGGGCGTTCAAGCGCTGACCTTTCACCGCGGGCGCCCCGCCGAACTGACCGGCGGATACCTCCACGTTATACGATTGAAGAGCGGCAATGACGTCGGTCACGGTCAGGCGGTAATCCGTCAATTTGTCCGGATTCAGCCAGACACGCATGGTGTAACCGCCGCCGAATATTTCCACTTCGCCAACACCGGGCACACGCGCCAGGACCGATTCCAGATTGGTGACGGCATAGTCCGCCAGATCGATGTGGTCCATACGGCCGTCTTCGGAAACCAGGCCCACGACCATCAGGTAATTCCGTGTGGATTTGGCAACGGTGACCCCCCGGCTTTGCACGACATCGGGCAGGCCGGGCAGGGTGGATTGAACTTTATTCTGGACTTTGGACCAGGCAATATCCACATCGGTTCCCGGGGCGAAGGTCAATTCCAGACGGGACGCGCCTGCCGAATCGCTCGAGGACGACATGTAGATCAGATTATCCAAACCGGTCATCTTCTGTTCGATGATTTGCGTAACGCTGTTTTCCACGGTTTGGGCTGACGAGCCCGGGTAAGATGCGGAAATGGAAATGGAGGGCGGAGCCATCTCCGGATACTGGGATACGGGAAGATTATAAATGGCAATGACACCGACCGCCATGATGATAATGGCGATCACCCACGCAAAAACCGGTCGTTCAAGAAAAAATTTCGATAACATCGGCGGCACCCGTTAGTTTGTTTTTGAAGGCGGCGTTTGAAAATTGTCTGTTCCGCCGGATTTTTCCTTTTTTTCAAAAGGCACGGTTTTGACGTTGATGCCCGGTCTTACCTTTTGCATGCCTTCGATGATCACCCGTTCCCCGGCAGTTATGCCGGATGAAACCAGCCAGGCATCCCCGATGGCGCGGTCGAGCTTCAGAGTGCGCTGTTCGACTTTGCCGTTTTGATCCACGATGAATGTCAGAGGATTCCCTTTGGGATCTCGGAACACGGCCTGCTGGGGAAGGAGCATGGCATTCTTATGAACGCCTTCCTGAATGATTGCCCGGACAAACATGCCCGGCAGCAGCATGCCTTTGGGATTGGGGAATACCATGCGTAATACGACCGATCCGGTGGTCGGATCGACCGTGACGTCCTGGAACTGAAGCTTTCCCTTCCAGGGGTACTCCGAATTATCGTCCAGAATGAGGCGAACCTGCTGCGCTGCGCCGTTTTTGGACAATTGTCCTTCCTGAAGCTGGCGACGGAGTTTGAGAATGTCGGACGTGGACTGGGTGACATCCACGTACATGGGATCGATTTTCTGAATGGTGGCCAGCGCTAAAGGTTGATGGGCGGTGACGAGAGCGCCTTCCGTGACATTGGACCTCCCGATGCGGCCGGAAATAGGCGCGGTAACGGTAGTGTATTTCAGATTAATTTGAGCCGCTTCTACGCTGGCCTTGCCGTACTGAATATCCGCTTGCACCTGTTTGAGCGCGGCGGCAGCGTCATCATAATCCTGTTTGCTGACGGCCTTGTCAGCCAGCAAATCCTTCATGCGGGTTTCCCGCAACTGGATCGTGGATAATTGCGCCTCGGAGCGGGCGAGTCCTGCCCTGGCATTATCCAGAGCAACCTGATAGAGAGCCGGATCTATCTGAAAAAGCGGTTGACCGGCTTTGACGTCCGTGCCTTCCGTAAAGAGACGTTTCTGGATAATGCCGCCCACCTGCGGGCGCACTTCCGCGATGAGATTGGCTGACGTCCGTCCGGCCAGTTCGGTGGTGGTTACCACCGGATTTGTCTGGATGGTGACAACGGCCACTTCAGGTGTCGGGAGCGGCCCCCCCGCCTGATGCTTTTCGCAGCCGGTCATGGTCAAGCCTGCCAGAAAGAAAATCGCAGCAGCCGTTAATCCTTTTTTAAAATTTGTCTTCATTGATCACCCCTTTTATGCTTAAAAAATAACGAGCGTTTTTTATTTTCTCTTTTTTATTTTCTTTTCTTTTCTTTGGTTTGGTTTTCTGTTGTCAACGGGCTGTTCGAGGCCGGCCATGATGTTTTTTAAATAATTGCGGATGTCCTGGCGCACCTGCCGCGCATCGGGTTTTTGACCGATGAGCTTTTCCAGCATAGCCGACTGCGTGCTTAACATCCAAAGGCATTTGGCGAGCACCGGCGTATCGACAGCAACTGAAAGCCGTCCCAGTCTTTGTTCCGCAGCCAGATAAACGGCCAGCCCTTCAATGGCGTATTGCGGACCTATTTCTCTTTCTTCTATAATCTCCTTTATGCGAAGATGCAAATGCTGATCGGCAAAGATGGAACAGATAATCGGTGTGATTTCATAGTGAGCATGATAGACCGCACATAAAATATTCTCCAGATTTTCCAATAACGTTCGTTTGCCGACTTCCAGCGGCAGATTCTGCATGAGGTTTCTGGTTTCTCGCACGCGGGTCTCCACGGCTTCAAAGATCAGCTCGGCCTTATCCTTGAAATGATGATAAATCAATCCCTCGGCAACTTTCGCCTCGCGGGCGATCTTGTTTGTGGTGAGACGGGCCAGGCCGTGTGTTTGCAGCAGCCGGTCCGTGGCGTTAATGATATTCTGGCGATTGTCCATCATGGGGGATGTTTCCCGTTTGTCATTCGTGCGTTTTACAAATCCGGCAATACAATGTGTCGATCGGACTGAGTATCTGCTCAATATTGCTAGTTGAACGCTCACTTTTTGTCAATCGTTTTTTTTGCTGCTGCTACCCGAAAGCTATGAGCGTTCCATTTGTCGATGTCCGCTTTTGGGATCAGCAGGCGGTGAAGATGGCCCGGGAGAAATATTTTGCCTGTTTTGGAAAAAGGTCAGGCAATCGATTGCTTCTGAAAACACCGCTTGCCATTCCGCCTGGCCCGTTGAAATCGTCCTTTCGGAGGTCTGCGGTCCCGGGGCGCAGCGTCCCGGCGTCCGGCCGGCGGGATGATTTCATGGGGGGGGCTTTTCCCGTGTGCGTCACTCGTCAGGAAAAATTTCCTGCATAAGCGCCAGCGTTTTTTTCTTTTCTCTTTTATACAAGAAGTAACAGATAACCGATGTCAGAAGCGCGCCCAGGCTGTTGACAATGAGATCGGACATGGTGTCGCGCAGACCGCTTCCCTGAAAGGACCGGCCGATAAGCGTCGTGTCATGAGGTAAATCCCATGACTGCATGGTTGTTCCGAAAAATACATCCAGGGCAAATTCAAAAATTTCCCAGATGACCCCCATGGTCATGGCAAACGTGAACGCAAAAACGGCAACCAGCAGCGGGCTGATATCCATACTGTATTTGCTGTTAATTTTGTAAATGATGATGAATCCTAAAAATCCGATGATGATTCCGGAAAGAGTATGCAGAACGTCATCCCACCAGAAAACATGATAATAGAGTTCAAACCGGACGCTTAAGAAAATTCCGGCAAAAATAAAGATGACAATAACGATTTCCAGGATATGCGGAAGATGAATGTTCTTATATACGATATAATCGGGTAAAAATGTCAGCGTCAGGGTTACCGCCGACCAGAAAAGCAGCTCGATTCTTTTGCTTAATTCTTCAAGGATTTCATTTTTTGTGACGAAATCATCGCTGAAAAGATGCAAGGTGATAAATACAATATTTGTTAATATCGAAACGATCAACAGGAATCGAATGGCCCAGATGATATAATCGTGTTTCTGATTTTCCGTTGGTCTGTTTTTTTGATCCATATCCTGTCGAATGTTTGCTGATCCCCCGCGGATGTAAAAATCGAAAATGGTCTGTTTGGGCCGTAAGCGATTATTTTACGGACTTTTTGATGGCTTCTTCGATGATCTTTGCGTCCTCGCCGATGGAGGGATTGAAAATGTCGCTATCAATTTCTCCTTGTACCGTAAAATTGTCATCATCGAAATTAACCGTAATCCGGTAAATGCTGACCCCCGATTTGCGGCTCATTTTCAAAAGGCCGTATTCCCGGTTCTGATAATCAATTTTATACGACATTTGCTCTCCCTTGCTGATGGCGGCTGAAAACATTCTGTCGAAATTATTGATAAAGACCTGTTGGTCGTATTTGACCGGATTTCTGACAATCTGGGCGCAAGAAAACAAAAAAAGTATCGCCAGAAATAAAAAAATTTTTTTCATCATAATGTTGTCTCCCCTGCTTCGATAGAATTTTCAGTCATCTATTCTGGATCAACCTTTTTATTTTTAGAACCATTATTTTTAGTCGCATCCGTATTCCCGCAAAGGAGATCCATGAGTTTCTCCGCAGGTGAACCGGCGGGAACCCGGCTCCATTTTTTACCTGCCGGCGGTAAATCGGCAATAAGATTGCCTCTTTTGTCATAAATGCCGCCTGACAATAGCCTGTGTTTCCTGTTTGTGCAGTCGACTTCGATCCATTGCATTTCATAATTTAAAATGTAGGGGTTACGGGGATCTTTGTCTGTTTTTTTCAGCAGGGAGAAATTTCTGAACTTTCCTCTTTCATTATAGATAATCTTCGTTCTGACGTGCACAATGTTCTTAGTGACTTTTTTGACGTCGCTTGGCTTGTAATATTCCATGCCATACGGGTTTGCCCCCAGTAAGCTCCAGTTCTTTGCCCAGGAATCGGCAGCCGACAAAAGAAAAACTGTCAGAAGAATGATGATCAGAAAATTGGTATTTTTCATCGTTTCTTCTCCCGGAAAATGGAATTCCTGTTTTGTACCTGTCATTTGATTTTTCTATCATAGCACTAATCCTATTTTTTAAAAGAGGAAAATCCGGCGTTTTTCTTTTATTGTGGAGGGCAGGCAACGCAAAAACAGTTTTTTAAAAATAGGGAAAGATAAATTGATTGTTGAAGAAGCATCTTTGG
>JAGOMJ010000010.1:25874-34294 GCA_017993615.1 Smithella sp.
GACCGGCTGTGATACAAACAAGGTTTTTGTAAAAAAACGTTTTATAAACCTTTTTTCTCAAACCAGCCGAAAAGTCCTAAAAAAGCCGCAGCCACAATGATAATAACAAACCAGTGATTGATCCCCAGTACGGCCGGCAGGGTAATTTTTCCGAAATCGCCCCAGGTGAGAACAGTTGTTTTCATTGTCGGATAAAGTTCGGCGTAAATGCCGGCTCCCAGAATCATTCCCAGTAAACCAAAGACCGCATCATACCGGCCTTCGCCCAGGGCGCCCATTGCCGTTCCGGGACAATATCCCACCACTCCCCAGCCAAGGCCGAATATCAGACCGCCCAATACGTTTCCGCCAAGAATGAGCGGCTTGATGGAGAGTTTGACAAGCCCGAGATCAAAAAGCAGATAAATTCCCACCATGGCGACCAGTATGGTGGTCAGCATGAATTTAACAATAGTCATATCTTTGAAACGCAAAGCGCCCAGTTGGCGGTCATACCGGATGACCTGGGCTTTCTGCATTACAAAGCCGAAGAGAATTCCCGTGACTGCCCCGATAACCAGCTCATTCATGATGATTCCCTCCATATACAATCCGGGCGATAAGAATGCCGCCCAGAAAGAAACAAATTAATGAAACATAACCGCTGAAGGCTATCTGAGCCAGACCGCTCAGTCCGTGTCCGCTCGGTCAGCCGTCGGCAAGCCGGGCGCCGAACATCAGGACGATGCCTCCAAGAAATGCGGCGGTCCACCGTTTTGCTCGCGACGGGCCGAATCGTTCTTCCCACATCTTCGGCACGGCAACCATGCGCTTCTCTCCGGACAGCCAGGCGGCGGCCAAAGCGCCGAAGAAAATTCCGACAACAAACATGAACTGCCAGTCGATTTTTGTTTTGTTTTTGATGAAGTATTCCATGCCGGCAATTTTGTCCGGCGTTACGGTCTGTTCGACATAACCGGCAACGCGGACAAAAGTTGTTGAGGCGCCAAAATACTTTCCTGTGATGAAAACCGAAAGGATGAGCAAAAGTCCCGCCAGGGCGCCGGCGGCATAGGGCGACCACGTTTTTTCACGAAAGACATTCATCATCTTTACCTCCTTGATGGTTGAGTCAAAGCGGATTGCGTAAAAAAACAAAACTTTTCAATACTTATAAAAGATTTGATGTCCAGTGTCAATAGCTAAAAACGTTTAATCAGAACGTGCGGCAATCAGGTTAAAAATTTTGAACCATTCTGAAAGGAACAATGCCTGACCTGATCATTATAGGTTCCGCTCAATTGCCCGCAGGCGGCCAGAATATCGCTCCCCTTACTGGCACGCAACATGGTTGTGTAGTGGGAGTCAATCAGGATTTGCTGAAAAGCTTGCACTGTTTTCGGCGACGGCGATTTTAAAGGCGACCCCGGATATTCGTTAAAAACGATCAGATTCAGTTTACAGCGCTGTCCTTTCAGCAATGCAGCCAGCTTTTTAGCATCCTGCACGGAAGAGTTTATCCCGTCCATTAAAATGTATTCGAAAGTCAGCAATCGACGACCCGGCATGGGATATTGCCGGCAGGCATCCAGCAGACTTTCCAGAGGGTATTTTTTGTTGACCGGCATTAGCCCGCTTCTGGTTTCATTATCATGAGCGTTGAGCGATACAGCCAGATTAATGCAAATATCTTTTCCCAGCCGGACAATCTGCGGGGCAAGACCGCAGGTAGAAACGGTCACTTTGCGGTTGGAAAAGCCCAGACCGAAGTCGCCTGTGATATTTTTAATCGCCGTGACGACATTGTCGTAATTGGCCAGTGGTTCGCCCATGCCCATCATAACGATATTTTTGATGTCCGGGCATCCGGGCAATTCATGTTTCAGAGTCAGGATCTGTCCCGTAATTTCCGAAGGATTCAGGTTCCTTTGAAAGCCCTGGCGCGCCGTCAGACAGAATTTACAGTCCATGGCGCATCCGGCCTGGGTGGATACGCAGATCGTCCAGTTGTTTTTCCCCGGGATGAGAACGCTTTCAATAAACCGTCCGTCTTCCAGACGTAAAAGCGTTTTTTTTGTTTTGTCTTTGGATTCCTGAACCTTGACAATGTGCGGACGGCTGATGCGGGCGATTTGAGAAAGAGCGGTGCGGAAATCGCGGGACAGGGTGGTCATTTCATCGAAAGACGTGTAGCCGGATTGATACAGGCATTTCATGATCTGCTGTGCGCGGAATTTCTCCTTGCCCAGCGAGGAAATAAAGTCCTGTAATGTCTCCTGCGTAAAATCCAGCAGATTGGGACGGGAATGTTCAGCGTGACGGATCATTGAAGCTTTTCTTGTAATGTTGAGGCGATAGCGTCGATAAAACCTTCCGTATTCACTTTTTTATTGGACGCTTTTTTTTCAGCGAGCGCCAGAAGATCGCCGGTCATGATGCCGCGCTCGACGGTGGCAATGGCGGCTTCTTCCAGTGTGTCGGCAAACGTGACAACGTCCGGTGTGCCGTCCATGTGGCCGCGTTGGCGCAGACCGCCGCTCCAGGCGAAAATGAGCGCCATGGAGTTGCTGGACGTTTCTTCGCCTTTGAGATGTTTGTAATAATGCTTCTGTACAGTGCCGTGAGCCGCCTCGTACTCGAACCAACCGTGGGGTGAGACCAGCACCGATGTCATCATGGCCAGCGAACCGCAGGCGGAAGCGACCATGTCCGACATGACGTCGCCGTCGTAGTTTTTCAGCGCCCAGAGCATGCCGCCCTCGCTTTTCATAACCCGCGCCACGGCGTCGTCGATCAGGGTAAAGAAATATTCGATACCCGCCTGGTCAAATTTATTCTTCCAGTTCTTTTCGAATTCCTGCTGGAAAATTTCCCGGAATCCGGCATCGTATATTTTGGAGATGGTGTCTTTGGTGGAAAACCACAGATCGATCTTTTCGCTGAGGGCGTAGGTGAAACAGGCCCGGGCAAAACTCACTATGGATTGTTCCAGATTATAGTTCACTTGGGCAATGCCTTTGCCGGGGAAGTCAAATACCGGAACGCTGACGGCCTTGCCGCCGTCCTGCGGCGTAAAGACCAGTTCAAGTTTGCCGGCGGACGGAACATCAAATTCTGTATTGCTGTATACATCGCCGTAGGCGTGACGGCCGATGATGATGGGTTTTTTCCAGGAGGAAACATTCGGTTTGATATTGTTGACCAGAATGGGTTTCCGGAAAACCGTGCCGTCCAGCATGGCGCGGATGGTGCCGTTGGGGCTTTTCCATGCTTTTTTCAGACGGTATTCTTTGACACGATCTTCGTTGGGGGTGATGGTTGCGCATTTGATGCCGACGCCGTATTTCATAATCGCTTTGGCTGCATCGACGGTGACTTTGTCGTCTGTATCGTCGCGGTGTTTTACATGCAGATCATAATAGTCGATATCCATGTCCAGATAGGGGAAAAGGAGCTTGTCCTTTACCATTAGCCACATCACGCGGGTCATTTCATCGCCGTCCATTTCGACGACGGTGGTTTTCACTTTAATTTTTGCTGCCATAAAAAAAATTACTGCTCCTTCATGAGAACCAAGCTTCAGAACAAAGTGCGCTGCCGCTTGCTTATTATAATGAAACGTGAACTTCAACAGCCTTGCGTATTGAAGTTTTGGGTTGAATGAACTCCCGCAGTCTGCCGCGGGGCCTTATGCCTTATTGATATTCAGGGCTCCTCCGGCCAGAATGATCTGTTTCTGCCTTTCGGACAAATCGCAGGTGACATAAAAAGCGGTTCCCTTTGTTTTGTTTCTCATCAGAAATTTTCCATCCCCGGCAATGGTCTTTTTTGTTTCAGTAATTTCAAGGAGATCTTCCATCTCAATGATGTCGTAATCGCTCTCTGAACAGAATGTCAGCGGTATGATGCCGAAGTTGATCAGATTGGCCGTGTGAATTCTTTCAAAAGATTTGGCAATGACGACCCGTACCCCCAGATACATCGGGCACAGCGCGGCATGTTCGCGGGAAGATCCCTGACCGTAAGAATGACCGGCGACAATGATATTTTGTTTCCCGTCCTGCCTGATGGACATGGCCCGCTTGGCGAATGTCGCATCGACATTTTCGAAAACAAATTCCGAATATTTCGGAATATTCGAACGGTATTTCATCCGCGCACCGGCCGGAATGATGTGGTCTGTCGTGATTTTGTCGCCGACCTTGATGGTTACCGGTCCGTGAATGGTATCGGAAAGTTCCGGGCTGCGCGGCAGAATGCCGATGTTCGGGCCGCGGATGACCTCGACATCCTTCTTTTTTTTGTCCGGACGAATAATCATTGTATCATCAATGGAAAACTTCTTCGGCAGCGTGACTTTCGGATAGCGCATCTTCAGATCGCGCGGATCCGTGAATTTCCCGGTTATAACCGCCGCCGCGGCAGTCTCCGGGCTGACCAGATAAACGTTGGCATCCATCGTGCCGGAGCGTCCCTGAAAATTACGGTTGGACGTGCGCAACGACACGGCGGCTGACGAGGGGCTCTGGCTGTTGCCGATGCAGAATCCGCAGGCATTTTCCATAAGGCGTGCTCCCGAGGAGATCAGATCCGTCAGGTAACCGTTTTTGGACAGCTCCTTGAGCACCTGACGCGAACCGGGAGCCAAAATAAAGCTGACATTGGGATGCACGGTTTTGCCCTTTAAAATTTTTGCCACGGTAACCAGATCTTTATAAGACGAGTTGGTGCAGCTTCCCAGGCAAACCTGATGGACGTCGATCTTCTGCATTTTTTTAACCGTGCTAATATTGTCCGGACTGTGGGGCTTGGCTGTTAACGGTTCTATTTTGGATAAATCGATATTAACGACTTTAACGTATTTAGCGTCTTTGTCGGGTTTCAACTCGACAAAGTCTTTTTCTCTGTGCTGTGATCTCAGGAAGAGGCGCGTCATTTTATCGCTGGGAAAGACGGATGTTGTTACGCCGCATTCGGCCCCCATGTTGGCGATGGTTGCGCGCTCGGGGATGGTCAAAGACTCAACGCCCTTGCCGCCGTACTCAAATACCGTGTTAACGTTGCCTTTTGTAGAAAAGATTTCCAGCACCTTGAGAATAACGTCCTTTGCGGAAATCCAGGGTTTAAGTTTGCCGGTGAGGTTTATTTTAATCACTTTCGGGCAGACCAGATAAAACGGCTTTCCGGCCATCGCCAGCGCCACATCCAGTCCTCCCGCGCCGATGGCGATCATGGAGAGTGCCCCGCAGGTGGGCGTATGGCTGTCCGACCCGATCAGGGTCTTTCCGGGTTTGCCGAACCGTTCCAGATGGATCTGATGACAGATGCCGTTGCCCGCACGGGAGAACACCATACCGTATTTCTGCGCTACAGTCTGCAGATACAGTTGATCGTCCGCGTTTTCAAAGCCGATCTGAATGGTATTGTGATCAACGTAACTGACGGACAACTCCGTTTTTACCTTGGGCATATTCATGGATTCAAACTGCAGATACGCCATGGTGCCTGTGGCATCCTGAGTCAGGGTCTGATCAATACGAATTCCGATTTCTTCCCCGGGGATAAGAGTACCCGAGACCAAATGCTTCGACAGAATTTTTTCTACCAGGTTTTGTGCCATTTTTTATTCCTTGAAGAGAAGAATTAATGTTCTAAAGCATTTACAGCCGCGAACTTATATAATAATCTTAACCGATAATCAACTGTCAAAAGGTAAGAAATTTTTAAAAAATAAAGGGCTTTGCAATCGTTTTACAAAGCCCAGTTATTTATGGAAATGAATGATGGATAAACCCATTTAAAAACAAAAGGTTATCCTGATTTTCAGCCTCCAACCGGCAACTCTTTTATCCTGACGGCGCGTTGAAATCTTTCCTGATAAAAGGGATGATCCAACGAGTCAATCCGGACGCGTCTATTTCTTGAAGAGGCATGGATGAATTCATTATTCCCTATGTAAATTCCGACATGTCCGAACGAACGATTCGTATGAAAGAATACCAGATCTCCTTCGACCAGTTCGTCGATATCCACCTCCACACCGACCTTGGATTGATCACGGGCAACGCGCGGCAGTTTGACATTGAAACTGCCATAGACTTTTTGAACGAGTGCGGAGCAATCTATTCCTCTTTTTGAATTTCCGCCCAGTCTGTAAGGCGCTCCCAGAAATCCGGTTGCCTTTTTAATCAGCCTTTGCATTTCATCCGTGCTTTTCCATTTTCCCAGAAAATCATCCTGGTATCCGAAATTAAAGATATTGGAGAAAAATCCTTCTTCCCCGTCATAATTTTCTTCCACTGCCGGATCTTCATTGACGGCAGCATTTTCTGTATCGTCAATGATATCTTCATCCCGATCTTCCGCAACGACTGTTTTTACACGGGATGGGGGATCAGAGGCCCTTAAAACAATTTTCTGGCCGGCACGTATCTTTTTGGAATGAATGTTATTCAAAGCCATTAATTTTTTCAGCGGAATGCGGTTTTTTTGTGCAATCTTCGAAAGGGTGTCCCCTTTTTTGACGACGTAATATGATGATATGGTGTTTTTTGAAACCGTCGACTTGGATGTTCCTTTGGGGGAAGTGGCAATCTTTAAAACTTGATTGGCTTTAATGGTTGTTTTTTTCAGGTTGTTAGCTTTTTTAATGTCAATGACGCTAACATTGAATTTTTTGGAAATACTGTAAAGGGTGTCACCGTTCTTTACTTTATAATGTATTGCAAAAGCGTTACTGCTAAGACCGAACAACAAAAAAAGGACAAAGAGTCCCGAGAATACAGTCATCTGCCGTTTCATAATGAAATGCCTCCTGTTTTATGGGGGGTATTATCCTATTAACGGTGTACATGTTTCGATTTATTATCATTGCTTTAACCGAAAAAACTTATAACCTGTTGTTGTGCACACCTGTTGTGCATTTTTTTTTGACTCATGCACAATTAACACATAATTTTCTGGACTCTTACTAAAAAAAAAGCCGTCTGTCAATTTTTTTTACAGCAGTGGATGATCTTGTAACAGCAAATAGTGAATTTCTATGGCAAAAAGTGTTTTGCGCCGACAAAGTAAATTATTATTGGATTTCAAAACGATTTTCGGTTATGGCAGTGCCTGCCGTCAGGGGATTTCCGGCTGAAAACCGGAGGTATCAAAAGACGATGGAAGACGGTAATTTTTTTAAGAGGGCTGTTATGCGATTTTTCGGGAAAATTATTTCTATTATTCTGGTTCTATTTTTAGCATATTTTATTATCGATGTGGGGCGCTATTTTGTTTTTCCGTGGGTGGGGTCTCTGGCAAAAAGCAGTCCTGAAAAAACGGCATTTATGAAGCACAGAGAGAAAATGTGGGAAAAAGAAGGCGTCAACAAAAAAATTACGAAAATCTGGGTGCCTCTATCCAGGATATCGCCTTATGTCATGAAAGCGGTCATTATTGCCGAAGACGATAAATTCTGGTCTCACGAGGGGTTTGATTTTGAGGCCATGCAGAAAGCCCTGGAAAAAGATATTAAGAAAAAGAAATTCAAGGCCGGCGGCAGCACGATTTCGCAGCAACTGGCAAAAAATCTGTATCTCTCCCCCTCAAAAAATCCCATTCGGAAAGTCAAAGAAGCCATTCTGACCTGGCGGATGGAAAGGAACTTGAGCAAAAGAAGGATTATGGAACTTTACCTGAATTTGGCAGAATGGGGAGACGGCGTTTTCGGTATTGAAGCGGCGGCCCGGAAACATTTCGGGAAAAGCGCCGCCGCCCTGGGACCCCGGGAAGCGGCAGTTCTGGCAGCGATTCTGCCCAATCCCATCCGATATAGTCCTCACGGTGGATCAAAATATGTTGCATACCGTTCGGAAAGAATTTACCAGATCATGGTGCGCCGCGGAATTGTCATCCCTGAATATGAAGAAGTGATCTCTGAAACGACGGATGAAAGCGAGGAGGAAACGGAAGAACAGATCGAGGAAAGTGTCCCCGAAGTCACCGAACAGGAAAGTGCACCAGTTCAGCAGACGGAGGAACAAAAAGAAGAATCCGTTCAGGAAGAACAGAAAGCAACTCCTGTTCTTCCTGAAACAGAAAAAAAATCAATTCCCTGAGGGGAATCTCTCTTACAATATTTCGATAGCCGTGGCCATGGAAACGCCTCCGCCGCCGCAAAGCGTGGCCAGTCCCAGCGTCTTGCCGTGTTTGCGCATGGCATGAATTAATGTAACCATAATTCGAGAGCCGGTGGAGCCGACGGGGTGACCCAGCCCGATGCCGCTGCCGTTGATATTGGTAATGTCACGTTTTAAGCCGAGTTCTTTTTCGCAACCGAGGTACTGCCCGGCAAACGCTTCGTTAACTTCACACAATTCAAAAGAATCAAGGGTAAGCTTCGGATCGTTTTTGAGCAGGTTTTTCACGGCTGGAACCGGACTTAATCCCATCACGGA
>JAGOMJ010000010.1:34394-58824 GCA_017993615.1 Smithella sp.
TTAGCACCGATCACATTCTTTAAAGTTCCTCCGAATGTTCCTATCGCTGTTCTGCACGCCGAAACAATTACAACATCCTTCATCGTTCAAACTCCTTATCGTTATGATTATTTTCTTCTATAAAATCTGAATGACTCAGACAGACTTTTTAAGAAGTAATTTCTTCAACTGGAATGTACACCTTCAAGCTTTTGAAGCCATTGATCTAGCTTATTTTCTAAAAAATAAACAAAACCGACCACTCCATATCTTATAATCCATCTCAAAGTCAAGACCATCGATGTCCTGAAATGAAAAGTTTGAGCAAAATATTGCATTAAGAAATATGATAGTAATTTATGTAAAGTATGGAAAAGGTCTTAATGAAGGGTGATTTGCGCCGCAATAACTTTAAAATCCTTGATCTTTTCAGTTGACCGGCCCTGAAAAAATGATTAATAAGGCAGAAAAAAGCAATTAAGGAGGTGACGCCGGGAAGCAAATTAAAGAAATCGAAAAGAATTTAATAAAAAACGTGCGGTACAAAACATCTGACAAAATTTTAAAAAGAGTCCATATTTTAAAAATATGAAAGGATGAACGGCTATGAATAAGAAAATTTTTTGTTTGGCGGTTGCGTTATGTGTAAGTGCATTCTTTTTGATTTCATGTTCCGGCGGAAAAAACGCGGCCGACATCGCGATCAAAGCGGCGGAAGAAGCCGTTAACGCTACCAAGGCGGAGGCAGCTAAAGTTGTTCCGGACGAAGTCAAGTCGCTGGAGGATTCACTTGCCGCTGTGAAGGAAAAATTTGTTAAAGGCGAATACAAAGCCGCTCTGGAAGAAGCGACTGCTCTTTCCGCCAGGGCCAAGGAAGTGCTGGATGCGGCAAAAGCGAAGAAGGAAGAACTGACCGGGAAATGGACGGAAATGAGCCAGGGGCTTCCCAAGATGTTTGAAGATATTCAAGGCAAGGTTGATGGCCTTTCCAAACTTAAAAAACTTCCGGCCAGTCTGACCAAAGAGAAGTTTGAAGAGGCGAAAGCCACTCTGGCCTCGGCCAAAGACGAATGGGCCAAGGCCCAGACGAGCTTTGCCGGCGGCGATTTCAGCACGGCAGTCAGCATGGCCACCGTGTTAAAAGACAAGGCTCTGAAGATTATGGAAACTCTGGGAATGAGCGCTCCTGAAGCGGCTCCGGCAAAATAGTCAACGGATTCGAATCGGATGGAAGGGATATGCTCCCCATTTGTCAGGGAGCATATCCCTTTTTTATGGAGATCCTTTTGAAGGCATGAAATCGTGCATTGGAATCATCGGGCAGTCTCAGGTCGGACAGGATGTCGGGTTCTCATCTCCTGTTGCGTGCAGGACACACGAACGTGATCATCCCCGCGGCAGTCGGCGGGAAAATGCATTTTTATCGGTTTGCTTTATCGGTTTTCTAAATCTTCTGAATATGAACACGCCGACTTTTTTAAAAGCAAAAGCGATAAATAACACGATGATCACCAGACAAACAACGGGCAGAAGAATGGCCATGACGGCAATGACGACCGCCCCGATCAGTTCCAGCGTAGCGACGATGACGTTCCCGGTTCCCGCGGTCGTCATGGAGGATTTTGTGCGCAGAGCGACGGTCGAGCCTTGCACCAGCCCGGCTATACCGCCGCCGGCAATCAGTGCCAGGGTCCATTTCAGAAAAGGCGACATGTCCATACTCATGGACGCTGTGGTGATGGTTCCGGCGATGACTGCGGCAGGTGTGGCGATGATATCCAGAATATGATCAACGCCGGGTATGTAATAGGCAAGCACCTCGATAAGGGTGGCACAAGTAAATGCAATGGTTGCGTAGGTGCCGCCGATCCAGGCAAATTCCGCCGGCAACTGAATCTGTCCGCTTAAGGCGGCCAGATTCATGATCAACAGCGGAACAAAAATCCTGAATCCGCATGCCGCACTCAACCCGATGCCCACCGCTATTCCCAGTATGATCTCCATGATTATTCTTGTTAAGGTCCTGTCATAATGAATTTAAATATCTTTTAAGCACCTGTTTTCGGGAAGCGTTTCAATTTTTCTGAAAAAAGCGTCCATGGAATCGGCCAGTGATTTGAGCCCGTCCTGATCAGAGAGGGGGAGCGTGTTCATCCCTCTTGTTTCCAAAGCGTCCATGACATCCTGAATGGTCAGGCCGCTGACGTCAATCGCCGGCTGATGACCGCGCCTGTCTTCCCCCTCGATTTCCACAACAGAAAAGATCCGGCTTTTTATCAGATCGAAAAGGATTTCATTAACGAAACGAATCGGGATTCCCAACTGACTGGAAATGTCCAGTGCCGTCATGGGTTTCTCTCCGCGGATGAAATTTTTGATGACACGACTCGTTACCAGAAGCGAAAGCAGAATCCGCATGCGGTGACTGGCCTGAAGAAAGTCCGGTTCGAATTCATAGGTATCTGCATTCTGATAGGCAACCGATACTTCCGCTCCATATAAAACAATGGTCCAGCTCAGTTGGAGCCAGACCAGAAAAAGCGGCAGCGCGGCAAAACTTCCGTAGATGGTATTATAATGAACGACACCGATTTGAAAGGTTATGTAGGCCCATTGCACGATCTGAAAAATGGTTCCGGCAATAATACCGGCAACAAGGCCGGAGGAAAAGCGAACCCGGGCATTCGGAATAAAAATATAAAGAAAGGTGAAAAGAAACCACATCAGCATATAGGGCAGAAGCTTCAACAAAAAGAAGATGAAAGAACTGAAACATCCCAGGACGGTAAATTTTTCCAGAATGACACTCACCTGCGTCGTGATGAATACGGTTGTGCTGCTGGAGAGAATGAGCAGGACGGGACAAATAATGATCAGAGCAAGATAATCGCCGAACATGCGGCCGATCGACCGTTTTTCTTTTATTTTCCAGATATCGTTGAAAGAAGATTCAATCTGACCGAGAAGTTTGAAAACAGCCCACATAAGAACAACCAGACCGACACCGGCAATGAGGCCACCCTGGGTTTTTTCCAGCAGAGAATGGGAAAACGCGATGATATTGGCAGCGATTTCCTCCTGACCGGCCAGCCTGCTTCGCAGCTGTGTTTCCAAGGCTTCTTTCAGCCCGAAGCCTTTCGCGATACCGAAAGCCATGGCGGCAACGGGAACGATCGAAATCAGAGCATAAAAAGTCAGGGCGGAAGCGCGCAGCTGACATTTATCCTCATGAAAACCTTTGAGGGAAAGAATCAGAACCCTCGCTTGTTTGATCAGGAAGGATTTGCCGGCAGAAAGCTGGGAACGGCGAATTCTCCAGATGTCATGGGCGATGAAATTGGCGAGCTGTCGGATCTTTTTCATAATGTCTTTCATGATGGCGCTCCGCGAATCCGGCTGAAAGATAATTTTCAGACAGGAAGATAAGAATAAAGATAACAGATAGATATGTTAATCGCAAAAGATTTTTCATCCGTGTTGAGGCAGCATAAGCCCAAAGGGCTCATTTTGATTAATGATTTTAATTGATTTAATTAAAAATTGAAAAGTGCTATTATTGTAAAACAGCCGTAAAAAAATTAACAGGACCAGGGAGGGAAAACATGCATAAAATATTTTTCAGAAAGATGAATGAGAAATGGAAAACATTTTTTTTCCTTGCCCTCATTTTTGCAATCAGTTCCTGTTATTATTATCCACAGGAGCAAATGGTGACCCGGCCGTCTCCTGATGAAAATATCAGGGCTATTACGCAAATTTATTTTTATCCCAACCGTAATCAGTCGGCGGATTTGCAATCGCGCGATCACTATGCCTGCTATACCTGGGCCATGGAACAAACCGGCTTTGACCCCAGCGAATCCTCCATTGTGCCGGAACAGCGTGTCCGCGTTGTTCCCATGCCGCCGCCGGGACAGGATACCATAGCCATGTCGATTGCCGGAGCGGTTCTGGGTGCGTTAATTGCCGGACCGAGACACGCCGGCGGCGGGGCATTGATCGGAGCGGCCGGTGGCGCCATGGCCGGAATGGTTTCTGACGCTTCCCGGGTTGAAGCAGCCAGGCAAATGGAAGAGGCGTACAACAACCGTAATCAGGGACGCGATTTCCGCAGGGAGAAAAAAGGCCTGCAGTTTCGGCGGGCCATGTCCGCCTGCATGGAAGGTCGCGGATATACGGTAAAATAGTTTTGCATGCATAAGGAGGTTACGATGATTTCAGTAAAATTCAACTTTAAAAAGTGTTTTGTCGTTGTCCTTTCCTTATTCATGTTGACTTTTGTGAGCGAATTGGTTTTCACCCCTGCATCACAGGCGCAGCCTTCCAGGAAATCGTCGGTACGTACCGTGAAGAAAGGATCGACAGTACACCATCGGAAGCAATTCTTTGATGCGCGTCACAGCCATAATCGCGCGTATCCCGTCCGCGGTCATTATTTCAGATCGCTTCCCCGCGATCACCGGGTGATCCGTCACGGCAGCTCTCGTTATTACTCCACGTCTCACGGCGTCTGGTACAGACCGTACCGCGGACTCTATGAAGTGATCGCTCCGCCGATCGGAATTTTTGTGCCGTTTTTGCCACTTTTTTACACCACCGTCCGGGTGCATGGCGCACCGTACTATTATGCGAATGGTACCTATTACACGCAAACCCCGGGAGGTTACGTGGTTGTTCATCCGCCTCAGGGAGAGGTCATGGAAAATCCTCCGGTAACGGACGATGAAGATGAAGGTTTCATGGATGACAAACTCTTTATCTATCCCAGCAAGGGGCAGAGCGAAAAACAGCGTGATCTGGACCGGTATGAGTGCCATCAGTGGGCATTGGAGCAGGCCGACTATGATCCGACTCAAATTTCTTCAGGTCGTTCTGCCGATGAGGTGATGCAGGGAAGAGTAGAATACAGACGCGCCATTGCGGCCTGTCTGGAAAGCCGCGGGTATGCCGTAAAATAATCGCTTAAAGCGGTCGAAAATAAAATTCCCCATAATCCCCTTTTTCATGAAAGGGGCCTGTCAGGCCTGGAGGAATTAACGATGGAAAGACAAAAAATTCTGCAGCAGATGATCGATCTGAATAAAATATTTTTTGACAGTTGGTTCTCCATGATGGCAATGTTTCAGCACCAGACGGAAGAGATCCTGAAACCTTTTGTGGATTGTATGCCGGGAATGGATGGCCGGATGAAGAAATTCATCCGGCATTGGAGCGAGGAATGTAAAAAGAATCGTGAAACGTTCAAACGTGATATCGATGCCGGCTACGCAAAGGCGGAAGCTTTTTTCGACTATCATGCCATTCTCAAGTTTCAGGAACAAAACGAGCAACTGCTTAATGATTTTTTGAGTCAGACAACCTGGATGCCGGACGATTTCAAAACGGCGGCGGAAAAAATGGCAGACGTCTATAAAGACGGCTGCGACAAATTCAGACGATACGTCGAAAAAAACATCAATGGCGTCAGTGACTTTTCATCCTCGTCCGGCAAACCGGGAAGAAAGGCCGGATCCCGAAAGAAATAAAAATTCCCCGGACAATCAAATTAATGCATCAGCCGTTTTGTGTGTGCAATTCTAGAAAAAGACAAAGGTCATGACGATAAACAGGACCACCAGGACGGGGATGGAATATTTGAACATATATCCAAAGAAACTGGGCATTTTGACGCCGGCTTCTTCCGCAATGGATTTGACCATGAAATTCGGCGCATTTCCGATATAGGTATTGGCGCCCATAAAAACCGCGCCAACGGAAATGGCGGCCAGATAAGGAATTTTCTCAACAATCAGCAGCGCGACTGCCGCAGGTTCGGGCATTCCCGGGTAGAATTTGCCCAGCATACTGTTGAAAAAAGTCAGGTACGTGGGGGCATTATCCAGAAAACTGGAAAGGATTCCAACCGCCCAGAAATACTGGGCAGGGGAATCGATTGCTTTGATCAGCCAGTGCAGGGCGCCTTTTTCGCCGGCTTTTAAAATGGCCAGCGCCGGGATGATCGTTATGAAAATTCCGGCAAAAAGATACGCCACTTCCAGCATCGGAGCCCAGCCGAAATCATTGTTTTTCCGGACCTCTTTGGCCGTAAAGCCCAACGATGCCAGCCCCATCAGAATCAGCACGGCATCCTTGATTAGATTTTCTGTGGTCTGATGAATCCCCAGGATATTCACGTCTCCCAGGCGGACACTGCCGCTGAATAACACAGCGCCGATAATGCCCGCCAGAAAAATGAAATTACGTCCGCCCTCTATTTTTAAAGGTTCGAATTCCTCTTCGGGGATCGCGGTTTTATTTTCTCTTTTGTAATAATGGGAGTCGAGTGCAAAATAAATCAGCAGCAGCGTGACGCTGGCCACAGCCATTTCCGGGAATATATGCATCGTCCAGAAAAAAGGGACCCCGTGCAGAAATCCGAGGAACAGGGGCGGATCTCCCAGGGGGGTGAGCGAACCGCCGATATTGCTGACCAGAAAAATAAAAAAAACGATGGTATGCACTTTATGAATGCGCCAGGCATTGGACCGCAGAATCGGGCGGATCAAGAGCATGGATGCTCCCGTGGTGCCGATGACGGATGCCAGGAGGGTGCCGATAAGCAGCACCGTTGTGTTGACAGCGGGAGTGCCTTTTAATGTTCCTCTGACGTAAATTCCTCCGGATACGGTAAATAAGGCCCACAGCAGCAGGATAAAGGGAACGTAGTCGATCAAAATGATGTGGGCGATTTCATGAAGCGCTTTTTCTCTGAAAAAAAAGATAAAAGGTACGGCAAAAACAATTGCCCAAAAGGCCGACACTTTCGGAAAATGACGGTGCCAGAACCGGGGAAGGAGCAGAGGGATCAACGCGATAGAAAGCAGTATGCCGGTAAAGGGCAATGTTGTCCAGAGAGGCAGTAGGGTCCCGATGTCTGCGGTTGAAGAGTCCAGCCCAAAACCGCCTGCAAAAACGACGGCGGGAAAAACCACGGTCAAGAATAATATTAAAGCACGATGGACAACTTTCATCATTTTTGTTGTTTTTCGTCCTGGATAAAAACCGTCCTGGTCGGGTACGCGAATTGAATGCCTTCGTCCCGGAATCTGCGGAATATTTCCAGATTGATGGATTCCTGAACATCCATATAAGTGCTGTAATCGGAGCTTTGGACAAAATATGCCGCTTCAAAGTTAAGCGATGAATCGCCGTATTCTTTAAAATGAACCCGGTCAAAACGGGCGGTTTCTGTTTTGTCAATAATATCCCTGACGATCATTTTAATCGTCTTCAATTTTTCCAGGGGGGTCTGATAAACAACGCCGAAATTGAAAATAATACGTCTTTCGGACATGCGCCGGTAATTGCGAATGCGGCTCTTTAACAGATCGTTGTTGGAAAAAATCAGTTGTTCTCCGCTGAGGCTGCGGACTCTGGTGGTTTTCAGCCCGATGTGTTCGATGGTTCCGGAAAGCGAATCCACGGTGATGAAATCGCCGATGACAAAGGGCTTGTCCAGGACGATGGAGAGAGAGGCCAGCAGATCGCCCAGAATATTTTGCACCGCAAGCGCCACAGCAACACCCCCGATGCCCAGCCCTGCAACCAGGCCGGTAATATTGACACCGAGGTTGTCAAGAATCAGAAGCAGGATGACGATCCAAAGAACAAAACGGGCGACAAATCCCAGAAAGGTGATGGTGGTTTTACTCGAAAAATCTTCTTCGGAACGTTTTTTGATAATATTGCCGATGGCGAAGGCGATTGCACTACTGGCCCAGAAACCTGCCTGTAATATCAAAGCCAGAATAACGACCTTCTGCCACAATTGACCCACGGACGGTTTGAGCGTGATAGTCAGCGAAGCCAGATAAGCGGCAGCAATGATCAGGATAAATCCTTTGGTCCTTTTCAGTAAGCCGACCAGAAGATCGTCGATCTGATTGCTTGTGGATACCGCCAGACGTGAAAGTTTGCGGACGGCAACCGCCTGAATAAGTTTTAAAATAATGAATACAACAATTAATATGGATAAAGCAATCAGCCAGGCCTGTAAGGTATTGCCCAGGTAGGATTCCTGCATTAAATTCATTTTTTCTCCTTGTCAGCTATTGATGACGGTTTTGAATACGGCAATCTCTAACGCCGATTATCGGATTTTCTGAAATTACTTTTCCGGAATAACTAAAACAGGCAGGAAAACTTTATCAATCGTGTCGATATCCGTGCTGTCAAATAGACTCGCATAAAGCCTGCCGCGATGCTTATGACCGATGATGATCAGGTCAATTTGGTTGTCTTGCGCATATTTGACAATTTCTTCCGTTGTTTCTCCCTTGGAGACGGCATAGATGATGTTTATATTTTCCAGAAGCGATGCATCGACGGTTTCCTTGACCCGAAGAGCCACAGCGTCTTCGTGATCGGTCGGGTGTCGATACCCTGCCAGAATATCATTTACATAGAAAATATGAAGAGCGCCATTCAGTAACCGGGCAAATTCCAGCGCTGTTTCCAGGGAAGAAATTTTTTCGGAGTTCAGATCAATGGGATATAAAATATTTTTAAAATTGAGCATATCTTTCTCTCTGAATAACTGTACAACTAATATAATCGAAAATATATGTCAACCTTTTCTGGTTTGCCGGGACAGGGACCATCTCTGAGAAGAGAAGACATTAGAAAATGATGAATTTGGTAATATTGTTGGCGAGTGTTCAATCCCGCTCCGCTGTGCTCAATGACAATTTCCAATCCCACTCCGCTGCGCTTCGGGGATAATTCGACCAGCAAACTTCAGTGCACTGCGTTTCTGAAGTTTGGGTCTCATTAAAAAGCCTCCGTCGCCTGATAGACTGGCAACGGAGGCTGGAGATTCGTATCAGCAGCAGCTGTTTCTTATTCTCCCTTGAAGTTTGCTTCTCTCTTTTCAAAGAAGGCGCCGATGCCTTCCTGCGCGTCCTTGGAGTTGAAGAGTTTTCCGAGCTCTTCGCGTTCGATCTTCAGGTGTATTTCAGCGGAGATGCTCGGGCTGATGTTGCACAGCTTGGTGACTGCCGCGACGGCAAGCGGAGCCCGTTTTACGATCTTGTTTGCCAGTTCGAGTGCGGCGTCCACAACATTTCCTTCGGTGATGTGGTCGACAAGGCCGATAGAGAGAGCTTCATCCGCTTCACACTGCTTGCCGAGATAGATCATTTCCAGGGCTTTCGATTTGCCGACGAGCCTTGGCAGGCGCAGACTTCCGCCGTAGCCGGGCATGATGCCCAGATTCGTCTCGGTCAGGCCTATGCGAGCGCCTTTCTTCATGAAGCGTATATGACAGGCCATAGCCAGTTCGCACCCGCCGCCCAGGGCGTGTCCATTGATTGCCGCGATGACCGGTTTCGGAAAATATTCAACTTTGTTCCAGATGTCCTGACCGCGTTTCAGGAAGTCGACGGCGCTGAAATCACCGAACCCGCTCGCAAGATCGGCGCCCGCGCTGAAGGCCTTTTCGCCCGCGCCGGTGATGATGACGCATCGGATGGCTTTGTCGGCTTCAACGGCGTCGAGATGCTTCCGCATGGCTTCGAAAACTTCCCCGCTCAACTGGTTCATCTTCGGTTTGTCGATCGCTAATATGGCTACTCCGTCTCTTATTTCTTTTGTTACTGCTTCACCCATGATGATCCTCCTTGTGTGATATTGTTTGGTTGTGCTCGGCCGGTTAGCCGGGCGAACTGGTAATCAATTATCTTCCGATCATTTTGAACGAGCCGTTAATCTTGCCGCGCCCGGACTTCAGGAAATCGAAACCTTCCCTGACCTTTTCCCCGTCGTGATGCAGAGTCGAGCCATTCCGCGTCTCAATACGTCCGGTCAGAGAAAACGATTTTCTTTATGTCATTGATGTTGATTACAGCGTGGTCGAGTATAAGAGACAGGTGGTTGTGTGTCAAGGGGATTTTGGTCCGTTATTGTGAAACTCAAATTTCAAAAACGAAGGGCTTTGAAATTTGCGGGTCGAACAATCCCGCCGTAACTGGAGGGGAATGAGATCCGAGTTTCAGAAACAGCCGGTCCTGGAACTTGCAGATTGAATTATCCTGCATAGGTATGGGGATAATACTCCGCCTTTGGGGCGGAAGTATAGTCCAGGACTTCCCTTGGAGGGCTACGTGATTTTGCTTGAAGGGGAGGCAAAAAAATGATTACATCATTCCCACAAACAAAAAATCAGGAGGGTCAAGATGGCTTACGATAATATTATCGTCGAAACAAAAGATTTTGTAACGGTTGTCACACTAAATCGTCCGCCGATGAATTCCATCAATCTGGGCATTCGTGAAGAATTGGATCAGATCATAACCGACGTACAGACCAGCAAGGAGACCCGGGTTGTCGTTGTGACCGGTTCCGGAGAAAAGGCTTTTTGCGCGGGAATGGATGTTGCCGATGTTGCCAACATTGACAAAGGACCCAACGGCATAGACGTATGCAATAAAGTAGAACGCTCCCTAAAACCCGTTATCGCCGTCATCAACGGCCACGCTCTGGGCGGAGGATGTGAGCTGGCCATGGCCTGCCATTTTCGATTTATGACAGACAATCCCAAATCCCAGATCGGATGTCCGGAATTGAATCTGGCGCTGACCCCCGGCTGGGGAGGCATACAGAGAATGCCCAGAATCATCGGCAAATCCAAAGCTCTGGATTTTATTTTATTCAGCAAAAAAGTCAGCGGTCCCGACGCTCTGGCGATCGGCCTTGTGGATAAGGTTTTCCCTGCGGCCGATTTAATGAAGGAGGCCATGCACTTCGCGCAGGCGCTTTCCAAAAGAGCGCCTATAGCCGTAAATGCAGTACTTAACGGAATGAACATCGGTTTGGAAAAAGGCATTGTTGCGGGTCTGGAAGCCGACAAGCAGTGGATCGAAAAACTCAAAACCAGTAAGGATGCGACGGAAGGCGTGGTCGCTTTCATTGAAAAACGCGAACCGAATTTTGTAGGCGAATAAAATCCGATTGACGTGCCTCGCGGCGGCATGTCTCCGCCGTCCGCGGGAGATCCTGCCGTTTGCACTGCCGACGTCGCTTTACGCTTTGACCGGTGTTATTCAAATCTGAATCTCTCCAGAGATTTTTAAGCCTCCGTTTTCTTTATACGAAAACGGAGGCTTGTTATTGATGATCCTCAATGCGTATGCAGGATTTTGCGATTTTTGTTCAGCGCATTGTTCGAGGCGATCTGTTATGTCGACTTTACTGAAGCAAGGGGCCCATGAGCTCAAAAATTCCCATCGAATCATACAATGGCTTGGCGCCTGTCAGATCGGAAATCTTCGCAAAGTTGTCGCGCACTTCTTCAGCGGGAATATCGCGCGATCCGTCTCCCAGGCATGCGCCGGTCGCACATACAATAGCCGTTTTTGCGTACCAGCCAGCCCCCATCGTAAAAATGGAGCCGTTTTCCTGGCATTCTTCCGAACAGAGATAAACGACCATGGGGACATTGAATTTCGCCTGCAGCTTCGGAGCCAGCTCTTTCGGAATCAGGTTCTCCGTCATCCGGGAATAGGCAGTGGGCGCAATGGCATTGACGTGGACATTGAACTTCGACGCTTCCAGTTTAAGGACATTCATAAAACCCACCAGGCCCATCTTGGCAGAGCCGTAATTAATCTGGCCGAAGTTTCCAAAGATCCCTGATGTGGAAGAGGTGACCATGATTCGTCCGTAATTGTGCTCGCGCATTACCGCCAACGCCGGTTGAGTCACACAGAACGCTCCCCGGAGATGGACGCTCATGATTGCGTCCCACTCGTCGGCGGTCATTTTCATCATCGATTTATCTCTTAAAAAACCGGCATTGTTCACAAGAACGTCGACCGTGCCGAACGTATCCACTGCGGTCTTGACAATGTTAATGCCCCCTTCAGGCGTTGCCACGCTGTCGTAATTGGCAACCGCTTTTCCGCCGGAGTTTTTTATTTCGGTAACCACCGCATCGGCGGCGTTTTTTGTTGATCCCGATCCGTCGCGGGCAACGCCCAGGTCGTTAACGACAACCGAAGCGCCCCTTCTGGCAAATTCCAGTGCATATTCGCGGCCAAGACCGGATCCGGCGCCGGTCACAATAACGACTTTACCTTCAAAACTTATGTTACTCATTGCATTCTCCTTTTTATTTTTTCTAAACTCTTTTGGGTAACTTATGCTTCAGGATTATATACTGTTTTGTGTAATTTGACCGGTTTCATTTGCTTATTGCGCATGCGCAGATTGAGCATTTCCACGCCCACGGAAAACGCCATGGCAAAGTAAATATACCCTTTGGGCACATGGACGTCAAATCCTTCCGCCACCAGGGTCACGCCGATCAGAAGCAGGAAAGATAAAGCCAGAATTTTGATGGTCGGGTGGGCGTCCACAAATTTGCTGATCGGTTTGGCGGCAAAGAGCATGACGCCGACCGCACAAATGATGGCGATGGCCATGATGGAAACGTCCTTTGCCAGACCGACCGCCGTGATGACGGAATCGAGAGAAAAGACAATATCCAGCAGGGCAATCTGAATCAGAACCGCTGCCACACTGGATGAAATAAGTCTGGGAGTCTCCTCCTGAGCGCCCTCCAGGCTTGTGTGAATTTCATGCGTGGCCTTGGCCAGCAGAAAGAGTCCTCCGCCGATCAGAATCATGTCCCGTCCGGAAATTTCCTGGCCGAATACCGTAAACCAGGGCGCGGTCAGTTTGATAACCCAGAAGATGGAAAACAGAAGCGCCAGTCGTGTCAACATGGCCAGCATCAGCCCTGTGTTTCTTGCAAAATTCTGTTTGTTTTTCGGCAGCCGGCTGACCAGAATAGAAATAAAGATGATATTGTCGATGCCCAGAACAATTTCCAATGCCGTCAGCGTCGCCAGAGCGATCCACGCTTCCGGACTGGTTAGCCATGCAAACATATTTGTCCTCCGTTAATTTTAAAGATGAGGTGTTTAATATTCTATTCCCGCGCGGTCTTTGATACCGGCATTGTAGTGATGCTTGATTTCCTGAACGTCGCTGACGGTATCGGCGAGCTTGATGATTTCCTTCGGTGCGTAGCGGCCCGTTAAAATCAGATCCACATGAGCGGGCTTGTTTTTTATAAGTTTCATCACGTCTTTTAAATCGACAAGTTTAAAATCCAGCGCCACATTGATTTCGTCGAGAATGACCATGTCGTATTTACCGCTCATAATGGCCTTGCGGGCGATATCCAGTCCTTTTCGGGCCATGTCAATATCGATGGCCGCGGGATGATCGCGCATGACAAAACTGTCCAGGCCGGACATTTTGATCGTGATGTTCGATAAATATTTTTCCGCGGCAATAAATTCGCCGTATTTTCTCCCCTTCATAAATTGCAGAACAAAAACCTTATAGCCCTGGCCGATGGCCCGCAGGGCCTGTCCGAACGCGGAGGTTGTTTTCCCCTTGCCGTTGCCGGTGATCACGATGACCAATCCCTTTTGTTTCGGGACGGCATTTTCCTTCGATGTTTTTAAACCCGAAGATTTCTTGCTGCGCACGTTGTAAACAGCGGGGTCTTCCGTTTTAACCATGGTCATTTTTTCACCTGTTTTTGAAAAAATTTTTCCGTGATGTCTTCCGCCACGGTATAGGGATCGGATTTCCTGTTCTTTATTTTCTCGGACAGTTTTCCCATCTCGCCGCTGCTGATCAGGGATTGCATCAGGGGTTCCATGAGGCAGGCGCCGAGCGCGTCTTTAATTTCGGCCATGACTTTGCGATGCATTCTTTCGGTGAGTTGGCCGCTTTGTTCCAGGAAACAATGATGTTCTTCAATTTTCCGCGCCAGTTCGGCGGTGTTTTCGTCAAAGGTTGCCCGTTCAAACGCATCGCCCACCAGGACGATCGGCGGCTTCCAGCCGTCAGCGTTTTTCGGGGATAAATTGAGCATGGAAGACAGTTCTGTCTGCAACTGTCCGGTTCCGGGGCGGTTGGCCTTGTTGATGACAAAGACATCCGCTATCTCCATCAATCCGGCCTTCATGGTTTGAATCTCGTCGCCCATCCCGGGAACCAGAACGACCACCACGCTGTGGGCGTGATTGATAATATCAATTTCCTGCTGGCCGATGCCGACCGTCTCGACGATAATGATATCCTTGCCCATGGCTTCAATCACATGGATGGCGTTGCCGGCGGCCTGAGAGAGCCCTCCCAGAGCGCCGCGGGTGGCCAGCGACCGGACAAAAACGCCGTCATCTGCCGCATGGCGCTGCATGCGGATCCGGTCGCCCAGGATGGCGCCGCCGGTGAAGGGGCTGGTCGGATCGACGGCCAGCACGCCGACGGTTTTGTTCAGTTTTCTGAATTCGGAAATCAGCGCGTCGGTGAGCGTGCTTTTACCCGCGCCGGGGGCGCCGGTAATTCCGATAATGAAAGATTTGCCGGTGTGGGCGTAGAGTTTTTTGATTTTTACCTTGGCATCGGGACGCTTGTCTTCGATGTCTCTGATCAGGCGCGAAGCCGCACGAACATCGCCCGCGCAGATTTTTTTAATGGTGGCATCCATAAAGCTTCAAGAGAATTTCTAGTGCGTTTTGATATTTTTTTTAATCCATTCCACAATGGAATCGAGTGGTGTTCCGGGAGTGAAAATCGCTTTGATGCCCGATTCATAAAGCATGGGAACGTCCTGTTCCGGAATGATGCCGCCGCCGATGACGGCGATATCCCCGGCGCCTTTTTCACGCAGAAGTTCCACAACCCGGGGGAAAAGGGCGCGATGTGCGCCGGAAAGACAGCTCAATCCGACCAGGTCGACATCTTCCTGGATGGCGGATGCGGCGATTTGTTCCGGGGTCTGATGGCAGCCGGTATAGACCACTTCAAAACCGGCATCGCGGAAACAGCGGGCAAGAATTCTGGCACCGCGGTCGTGTCCGTCGAGGCCCGGTTTGGCAACCATTACGCGAATTTTTCTTTCCGACATATTACTATCTCCTTAAATTATCTCTAATACCAAGTTGCATTCATCAGGATACCGCGGCGGCGAGGAGGCACCGGAGGCGCATTACTAATACGTCGAGGACGCCGACGACGATGCCAACAAAGGTAGCCGTATGAGGGCGGCTTGGTTTTAATACAGTCCCGGGTCCCTATATTCCCCGTAAACGTCGCGATAGACATCGCATATTTCCTGCAGGGTTGCCAGATTTTTCACCGCGTCGATGCAGCAAGGCATGACGTTATTCCCCTTTTTACAGGCGTTTCTGACGTCTTCAAGAGATTTTTTCAAGGCTTTGCTGTCGCGCTTGCGGCGCACACTCTTGAGCCTCTTGATTTGTTCTTCGCCCACTTTTTCATCAATATCAACGAGCGGAAGCGGGTGGGTAACGTCGGTGGCATATTTGTTCACCCCCACCATGGATTTCTCGCCCGCATCCAACTGCTTTTGAAACCTGTAAGCCGCGTCGGATATTTCCATCTGCGGGAAGCCTTTTTCAATGGCGGTAATCATACCGCCCATTGCATCAATCTTGTGAATATAGTCCCACGCCTTTTCTTCCATTTCGTTGGTGAGAGACTCGATGAAATAAGAGCCGGCCAGGGGATCAATGGTGTTGGCCACGCCGGTTTCTTCGGCCAGAATCTGCTGCGTGCGCAACGCGATTTCCACGGCATGCTCGGAAGGAAGACAGAGCACTTCATCCAGCGAATTTGTGTGCAACGATTGTGTGCCGCCCAAGACCGCTGCCAGAGCTTCCACGGTGGTCCGGATAACATTATTGTACGGCTGTTGAGCCGTCAACGAACAGCCGGCCGTCTGCGTGTGAAAGCGCAGCCACAGGGAACGGGGATCTTTGGCATGAAAACGGTCCCGCATAATCTTCGCCCACATGCGGCGGGCCGCGCGCATTTTGCATATCTCTTCAAAAAAATCGATATGCGAATTGAAAAAGAAGGACAGCCGCGACGCAAAGTCGTCCACATTCATTTTTTTACGGCGAATCACGTCATCCACATATTCGATGCCGTCACGGATGGTGAACGCCAGTTCCTGGACGGCCGTGGCTCCCGCTTCGCGGATGTGATAGCCGCTGATGCTGATGGTGTTCCAGCGCGGAACATATTTTGTGCCGAATTCCACGGTGTCGCTGATGAGTTTGACGGAAGGTTCCGGGGGGCACATGAATGTTTTCTGTGCGATAAATTCCTTAAGCATGTCGTTTTGGATGGTGCCGCCGATTTTGGAAAGCGGTATCCCCTTGATATCTGCAGCCGCGCAGTACATGGCCCATAAAACGGTTGCCGGAGGGTTGATGGTCATGGAGGTGGTGACTTTATCCATGGGGATGCCTTCCATGAGGGTCAGGAAATCTTCCAGGGTGTCGATGGCGACGCCGCATTTGCCCACCTCGCCCAGCGCTTTGGGCGAGTCGCTGTCATAGCCCATCAGTGTCGGAAAATCGAAGGCCGTACTCAATCCGGTTTGCCCTTCGCGCAGCAGCATATGCCAGCGTCGATTGGTATCCTGGGCGCTGCCCATGCCGGAAAACATGCGGAATGTCCAGTAACGTCCCCGATAGCCGGTAACCTGATTCCCGCGCAAATAAGGAAATTCACCGGGAACGCCGATGTCTTCGGTATAATTGATGTCTTTGATATCTTCCGGGGTATAAAGCCTTTTAATTTCCGTGTCCGACACGGTGGAAAAACGTTTTTTTTGTTCAGGATTATTTTTTAACGTCTTTTGGACTTCCTTTTCCCATTTCTGGGTCAGTTTTAAAGACGCCTCCTGCATTTCTTCGGAGAAATACACGATCAAGTCCTCCCGTATGGCGCGGAATGATTAGGAATATTCGTAAAAAAACTTAAAGCCACTAACTCAAATTTTTTGTTTTTGTCAAGACATATTGAAGCAATTCACAGCAAACCACAGGAAATCTTTCATTGTTCCGTGAATCAAAAAAGCACCCGCATCAATCTCTACAGCGGGTGCTTTTGTTGGCGAATCCTGTGTTTATAAGATTATATGGGTTTAACGTTTTCTGCTTCCAACCCTTTTTTGCCTTGCTGGATATCGAATGATACCCGCTGGCCTTCATTCAGCGTTTTAAAGCCTTCGACCTGAATCGCGCTGAAATGAACGAAAACATCTCCGCCCTCATCCTGTTGGATAAAACCGAAACCCTTGTTGGCGTTGAACCACTTTACTTTCCCTTCTGGCATAGTTGCACAAACTCCTTTCGTAAATTTTCCAAGTCGAATTAACACTATGACAGAATTGCAACCTTAAAACCTTTAAAGATAAATGAGAATCTCTCCGGCAGGATAAATACACACTATGCTTTAAAGAATATTACAGATTAACCTTGTACTTCAAAATGTTTAAATTCAACTTTTTTCTCAGCAACATATTGTTTGCTGCAGTGGCCCTATTTAATCTTAACATCCATCAAAGTCAAGCTATATTTCATGGGATTCGCCGGAGACGGGCCAGGCGACGTCGGATGCTTAAACCGCCGCACTTTGAGGGTTTAAGCAAGATCGTGCTTAATATTTTTCCCGGAATGTGCTATTAAAAACACAATTCAAGCCGACAATGGATTGTCGGCCAAAGGAGTGAATCATGAAAATTAAAGCGTCCGTCCTGATTGTACTGCTGGCTGCGTTGTGGATGACGGTGTCGGCAGGAGCGGCTGAAGTGAAACCCCCTCAGGTGGGGCAGGGGTTTCCCGATGTTGAATTGTCCAAACCGGTGATCGCCGGTGAACTGAAATATCTCGGACTGTCCGGCAGCGGATCTTTTAGAATCAATCAGATCAAGGCGGATGTAGTGATTGTAGAAATATTCAGCATGTATTGCCCGCATTGTCAGGCGGAAGCTCCCGCCGTCAACGAGCTTTATCAGCTCATTGAAGAAAATGCGGCGCTTAAAGGAAAAATTAAAATCATCGGAATCGGCACGGGCAACTCCATCTATGAAACCGATATTTTCAAGAAGAAATACAGCGTGAAGTTTCCTCTGGTTCCCGATGGAGATTTCAAGATCCATAAAATCATGGGAGAGGTCAGAACGCCCTATTTCATTGTTGTTAAATTAAAAGGAAAGAAGGCGGACGTGATTTATTCCAAAGCGGGCGCTTTAGGAGATAACAAAACTTTCCTGAAAGAGATTATTAAATCAGCGGGATTGAAATAGGAGGCGGCCATGAAAAAAAAGATCATTTTGGCAGCGTTGTTGATTTGTTTTCTTGCACCCGGGGCTTTCGCCTTGTCCGATGTTTTTAAAAATAATGTTTATGAAACAGGCGAACTGAAGCCTCAGGACAGTGTATTGAAAGTCAAGGTTGGCCAGCCCGCGCCCGATTTCACGCTGAAAGCCGTCAGCGGCAAAACGATTTCTCTGAAAGACTACCGCGGAAAGAAAAATGTTGTGATTTCCTTTGTGCCGGCTGCCTGGACGCCGGTGTGTTCCGATCAATGGCCGGGCTACAACATCGTGAAAGACATCTTTGACGTCAATGACGCCGTTTTACTGGGCATTTCTGTTGACAACATTCCCACGCTGTATTCCTGGACAAACCAGATGGGCCATTTGTGGTTTGATGTCCTGTCTGATTTCTGGCCGCACGGTGCCGTGGCGGATCAATTCGGCGTACTGCGCTCCGACGGCATTTCGGAGAGAGCCATTTTGATCATCGATAAAAAAAGTATCATCCGTTACATCGATGTCCACAACATCAATAAGCGTCCGCCGCTGGAGAGCATTGTCCGGGAACTGGAAAAATTAAATTAATCCATAGAATTATCATTTTCAGGATAAGCCCCGTTTCAACGCGGATGTTTTTCCTTGACACATCCCCGATATTAATTTATGCACCTTCCAAATGTTTATGAACGCCGGTCATTTTTTGTTTGGCCTTGATTTTACGCGAATGATTTGAAAAGGTGATCAGGTTCGACGTGGAAGAAAAAAAAAGAAACAGGAAACGAAAAGAAAAGGAAAATAGACGCAGTACGATACTCAAAGCCGCCCGAAAACTCTTTTTAGAAAGGGGTTTCAAAGCTGTTACGGTTGACAGTATTGCTGAAAAGGCGGAAGTCAGCAAGGGATCCATTTATCTTTGCTTTGAAAGCAAAGAAGAAATATACACACAGATTTTAATTGCCGACAACATTTCCCTCAACGAACGCATTCAGAATTTTTCCCTGATTGAAGCCTCGGCCTCCCAGCTTCTGCTGGAGTTTGCCCGTATTTATGTCGATTTCTTTCTCAGCGACAAGGAACTTTTCAGAATTCTGATGACGTTCATGATGCAAACGGGGCAGATGCACTTGACGCAGCAGCAAAGCGATGAGCTGATCCGGTCGACGAATGAAAACATCAAAGTTATTTCGGAAATTATTCAAAAAGGAGTCGATTCCGGTGAATTCAGACCGCTGGACAATATCTTGCAGATGCAGAACGCCATCTGGGGAATGTTGAACGGTGTTATTTCACTTTTCCTTTTCACCGGCAATCCGATCAAAAGAATGGAGAGAATTCACTCTACCGTTCAGGAAAGCATGAATGTTTTCATTAGGGGGTTGAAGGCGTAATTTTTCCGGAATGCAAGGTGCGCAATCCGAATGCCTTGCGGTTCAGTGCAGGGCTTGAACCGGGTATTTCGGGTTTACTTCCCCATGGTTTGAAATAATTTTTTAAATTCCTGCTCGGCCTCTTTTAATATGTTTTCCACATCTTTTTCCAGTTTCTCGAATCTTTCGATAATGGTTCTCGCCTGAGCCGTCAGTTGCAGGGCTTTTTCTTTTTCGCTGGTTTCCACCAGTTTTTTTTCCATGCGTTCTTCCGACGCTTTCAGTCTGCCCCAGGCCGCACGGTATGACATTCCCAGTTCCTTGGCGGCGGCATTGAGGCTGTGCTGCTGTTCGATGGATTTGAGAATTTCATCGCGGCCTTTGCCGAAAATGACCTTGCCGTTTTCTTCAATCCAGATTTTATATTTGATTTCCATCGGTGCCTCCCCCCCAGGCTATTGAATCTTGTTTTGTTATAATTAACATACTTACAATATGTCAATAAAATTCGCAACCGCCACAGCGCCGTAAAACGTAAACTGTGAACCGGTTGAAGAATTGGAGAAGAAGACAGATGCTCTCAGGCCGGCATAAATCATCTTGACTATTCAATGACGTTGCCTGTATTTACATAAAAAAATCACTGAAGGAGTTGATCGTATGCCCGGACTGGTTCGATTTGGGGTATCGCTGGAAGAAGATTTGCTGGTTAAATTCGACCGGCATATCAAGCAGAAGAAATACACCAACCGTTCCGAAGCCATCCGCGACATGATCCGCGAGGAACTGGTCCGGAAAGAATGGACGGAAAACAAGGAAGTGACCGGCGCAATCACGCTGGTTTATGATCATCACACCAGGGAATTAGTCACCAAAGTGCTTGATGTGCAGCATGATTATCATACCTGCATTCTTTCCACGCAGCATATTCATCTCGATCATCATAATTGTTTTGAAATTGTTGTGACCCGGGGCAAGTCCAAAGAAATTGAGGAGCTCTTTCAGAAACTCAAATCGATCAAAAGCGTCAAACATGCCGGATTCATGATGGCAACCAAGGGGAAGGATTTACCCTGATGCGTTTAAAGGGGTTATCGCTTCTGCATGGATAAGGGCAGTTCCAGATTATTTTCTTCCAGCAATTCCTGATGGGTGAGGATCTCCGAAACCGGGCCGTCGGCGGCCACCCTTCCTTCTTTAATGACAATACACCGATGACAGACATCCAGAATCAGATCCAGATCATGTGAGGCGATGATCTTCGAATGCTCGAAGGTTTTCAGCAGATTGATCAGCAGGCGCCGCGACCGGGGATCGAGATTGGCCGCCGGTTCGTCCATGGCCAGAATATCCGGCTCCATGGCCATGACGGACGCAATGGCGACGGCGCTCTTCTGGCCGCAGGAGAGATGATGAGGAGGTTTGTTTTTCAGGTCCAGGCTGTTGACCAGATGCAGGGCGAATTCCACCCGTTCCCGCACGGCGGTTTCATCCAAGCCCAGGTTTAGCGGTCCGAAAGCCACGTCTTCATACACGGTCGGCATAAAGAGTTGATCGTCGGGATTTTGAAAAACGATACCGACCTTTCTGCGGATTTCCGGTTGCGTCTTCTTCGTCAGATAAACATCGCCGATATTCACCGTGCCCGATGTCGGCATCAGGTAGCCGTTGAGGTGCATCAGCAGCGTAGATTTGCCCGCACCGTTGGCGCCGATGATTCCCACCGACTCCCCGTGCGTGATCCGGAAAGAAATATCCTGGAGGGCTTGGGTTCCGTCCGGATAGCGGAAAGAAACATTTTTAAACTCGACGATATGGTGACTCATGAAAAAACTCCTTGTGCAAACCGGCCCAGAATTTCGGTTGCCGGACAGAACCGGAAGATCAACAGAAACGCCGCAACCGTCGCGGCAAAAATCATGTCGCCGGTTTTGAACTGAAAATGTTTGAGCGCGGGCATATCTCCCTGAAAGCCCCGGGACAACATGGCGTTATAGACCCGTTCCGCGCGCTGCACCGTCCGCAAAAAAAGCGTTCCCGCAATGCGGACAAAGATTTTGATGCCCTTGCCTCGGTCTCCGAAAGAGCGCATATTTCTGGCCCGGACAATCCGCATGGTTTCCTCCATCAGGACAAAAATATAGCGATAAAGAAAAAGAAGCTGTGAAACAAAAACCGAAGGCAGCCCCAACTGCCTCAACGCGTGGCAGACACCGGGAAAAGAGGTGGTGGCGACAAGCAGCAGAGCCGTGCTGACGGTAAGCGTGAACTTGAGCAGGATGGAAATAAAAGACAGCCATCCTGCCGAAATCGTATATCCGTTGACTATCGATATCTGTCCCGAATCCAGCAGCGGATTGAAGATGCCGATAAAAACGGCGAAAGGTGAAACGAGAAGGACTTTTTTAAAGATAAACATAAACGGAATCTCGCCCAGCGTCATCAGAAGCACCGGGAAAAGAAAAAAAGGCAGCAGAGCAAAAATTTCGTATTTGGAAAAGGAAATGACCGTAAGCAGAAAAAGCAGGGTAACACATAGTTTGACCCGTGGATCCAGCCGGTGCACAAAGGTGCTCTTGTAGGAAAGCTGATCGAGGAAGCCGATATTATAGTATTGAATGTCAAATGACATGATTTGGCCCGATAATGGCTTTAAGAATTGATTCTAGATATCATACGCCCTGACAGGAAATCCAGCTATTTTCAAGGCGTATGCCGGGTATGATGACAAAAGTTATTGTTTTTTAAAAAGCCGTATGCCGAAACCGATGAAAATGATGAACATCAACACAATGGCCGATCCGACAACTCCGGCGACAGATGTTCCGGGTTCAATGCCCGGCCAGACCGAGGGCGACTCCTCCGTGTTTTGTTCGTCCGCGGGCGGTTTGAAACCATAATCTGGGAGAAATGCCGTCTTTTCCTGAATATCTTTGAGGACAGGCGCAATGCCCTGTGTTGCCTCTTCCAGCTCGCCCTTGCCGGTAACTTTCTCAATGGACCACTCCAGCCCGTCGGGATGCGTTGAGGCAAACCAGGAAAGCGCACCGCCGGTAATGACCGCCAGAATCACAAATGCTGCAAGAATGTTCTTGATGGAAAGACCGGCATCCAGGGGACGGGCGGCGGCATGGGCATGCAGAATTTCCGGCCGGGCCTGTTGCACATACAGGATGATGCCGGCCGTGATGATTCCCTCCACCAGGCCGATGGCCAGATGAATCGGCTGCATCAGCAGGACAAACGTGCCGAAGGGGAGTTCGCTGATTCCGGAGAATAGCGTTTCCAGAACCACCGAAAAAGCGCCCAACTGCAGGGCAACGATTGCGCCAAGTATTGCGGCAACGGATACCCGTCTGGCGCTTTTTCCGTCTCCGGCAACAGGTTTGTAAATCAGGGGATAAACCAGAAAGCAGGGATAGATGCCCATGTTCCAGATATTACAGCCAAGCGCGAGTAGCCCGCCGTCGGCAAAGAACAGCGCCTGAACCGTCAATATCGAGGCCATGGCCAGAAAAGCGGCGTAGGGACCCAGAAGAACAGCCAAAAGCATACCGCCTCCGATATGTCCGCTGGAACCTGTGACGGGAATGGTGAAGTTGATCATCTGCGCCGCAAAGACAAACGCGCCCATGACGCCCATCAGCGGGATGGTTTTGTTATCGATATTTTCTTTGAGCTTTTTTGATGAATATCCGATGGCGGCCACGGAACCGGCCCACATCGTTGCTCCCACCGCGGGTGAGAGTAAAGCATCCGCCATATGCATGTTAAATTCTCCTTTTAAAAAAGATCAGTTATCCGCCTTCCTCTCTAGAACCGGAATGCAAGTCCGGCGAGCGCAGAAATATCGGCTTCCGAGTCTGTCAAACCGTATTTCACGCCGAGGTCGATGTCCAAATTTTCTGCGATCGAATAAATAATCCCGCCGATAAGAAACGCAGGATCGTCATCCGCTTCGCCATCAGGATTGCGCTCAACGCCGATATTGGCGACCAGACTTAAGTCTTTGACAATTTCCCAGGCAGCGGCAACGGAGGCATGCCAGATATTCTCGCGCTCGTCGGCGTCGTTTTCATTTCTGATGTATCCCAGATTAACATGAAACGCGAACGGTTCCACTTCCTGGGATGCAATGAAAAAAATCTGACCTCCAAATTTTCCTGTGCCCAGTCCCTTGTCATCATCGCCCGTGGGGAAACTGATTCCCGGTTTCAACGCCAGGCTGAAGCCTTCTTTTTCAAAGACCTTGATTTTTGCTTCTAATGAAGCATCGCCGATGCCGTCTTCCTTATATACAAGGCTGCCATTTTCTTTTTCTCTTCCCCAAAGATAAGGCAGGCTTAATACCAGATCAATATTATCTATCATCCCGTAAGACAATGTGGCTGCCGTCTCAACTCCCGTTGCTTTAATCGAAACACCACCGACATTTTCTTTGTCCTGATCATATTGTCCGGTCAATTCCAATTGAAAATTTCCCTTCCCCTGCGTGCCGGTGTCGTCGGTAATCAGGGGATGCGCCGCCCAGGATGGACCGGCGATGAAAAACAGCACTGCCCATACCAATCCGTTTATAAAATGTTTTCTGATCATTTTCTCCTTCCATTTGTGCTACGATTATAATTTTAGTGGCACGATATGGCGGTTCTGTCAAGCTTTTAATGATTTTAAAAAGCAATAAACCCTATTAAACCGGCTTCATTAAAATATGTTTTATATAACATATTGACTTTTGTATGACTTTCGGTCAATCTATGCCACGTTTGACATATACCAAAACTGACATAGGTAGTGGGGAGGATTTTATGCATATTTCAAGAAGAGGTTTTTTAACTCTTTCCAGTGCCGTCGGAGGCGGGATTGCCCTGTCCAGCTTGGGGCTTAATCTGAA
>JAGOMJ010000100.1 GCA_017993615.1 Smithella sp.
CTTGAAAACAGCGCCGTCAACGACTACTGGACGGAGAAACTTTCCGATGCTTTTCTGGCGGCCTGTCACCCCATTTATTATGGTTGTCCCAACATCAACCGCTATTTTGATCCCGCATCCCTGACCCTGATCGACCTGGATCATCCGGAAAAAGCCATGGCTGTCATTGAATCGTGCATCGAACAGAAAAGATATGAATCGTCGGAACAAAAAATTTGGGAAGCCAGGGAAAAAGTTCTGGATACGCACAACGTATTTGCCTTGATCGCCGATTATATTGAAAATGACCAACGAAGCGAAGGCGACCGGCCTTGCCGCCCCGTCAAAATCACCATCAGAAAAGAGCCTTCCGACTCCAATCTGATTTACCGGTTCAGGAAAAAGCTCTTACGGCTTTGACCCTTCGGGACATAAATCACGGATAATCTCATTTAAAAACGCGACTCCTGTGGCATTGGTGTAATGAAAGGGATCCTCCTGATAAAATCCCTCCCGCGCTGAATACCGGCTGATGGAGTAATCATAGATATCAGGAAAAATATTTTTCATTTCCCGCTTCCAGTTCAAGAACAGCAAGTAAGCGTCAATATTTTGAAGCGCCGCCAGCACGTCGTGATTCAGAGGATTGATGAATACCGCATAGGGAATTTTATTTTCTTCCAGAAGCGTTTTGATCTTTTTCACATAATCGATCCGTGTTTGCGAAAAAGAAAACTTGTCATAATGGTTTTGTAGCAGCCCTTTGATGATATCCTGATATTGCTTTTCATATTGTTGCTGAGATCCCGGAGAAGCAGGGACCTCCGATGCTCCCGGATAGTCGAATTGCCCGTTCGCCTTCATGCCGTAATTCTTTTCATTGTTGCGCCGCATCTTTAAGGTTTTCCATGACGATTTAAGGGTTTCCACGCTTAGCAGGTATTCCGTCCTGCTGTAGCGCAGATCATCCCAGTCCGCGATTCTGATCAGCGGAAATTCTCTTTCATTGAACATGAAGAAATCAAAGCCCACCAACACCAGTTTTTCACGGCGCAGGTATTTCTTGAAATAAAAATACATCTCTTCCGGGACCATGCCGCGCATGGAAGCATTATAAAATCGATAGCAGGAGAGGTCGTCGGGATTGACGTATCCGGTTTTGCTCGCTCCAAGAAGAAGTCCCTCATGAGGGTACGTCAATACGGCATCCTTGACCTGACGCTCCTGCACGAAGTAAACCCCGTTTGGATTATTGCCCATCAAATTGTACGGATCAATGATATCGTTAAACAAGGCGGCAATCATCAACAAAGTTCCGACGACAAAAACGGAAAGAATAAGATATTTTTTATCGCTGATGATTTTCATGGTCCAATGCCTAAAACTGAAAATAGAGAAATTCACTGGCCCGGCTCATTGAAAGCACGGAAACAACAGCGCACACGACAAGCACAATCGCCCAGAGGTATGAGGGACGCCAGGTCAGCCATGCCGGCGGTGGGGCCAGTTTCTTGCCCCTGGCCATAATATTCAAATACGGCATGCAAAGATCCATGATTTGCTGGACATTGGGCGCCAGCCAGACAACCAGCAGGGCTATGAGGATATAAACCACTTCATTGCTGCCCTTAAAGTAATGCATGGAGTGAAAATCGACCCCCCAGGCCTGAAGCGGCGCGGCCAGCACAGAAAACTTATCCAGGTATTTTTCCGGCAGGGCAAAACCGTTTTGACCGGCCATGGAACCGATGATGCGAAACGCAGTGGCGGCGCTGTCGGCCCTGAAAAAAACCCAAGCCACCGTAACGGCAAGAAATGTAAGCGTTCCGGAGAAGAAACGGCCGGTCCATCCGCCCTTTCCTTCATAACCAAACCGCCTTTTGATTTTTACCCATCCGTGATTGATGATCAGAAATAAACCGTGCAACCCGCCCCACAGAACAAAGGTCCATGCCGCGCCGTGCCAAAGCCCTCCCAGCAGCATGGTGATCATTATATTGACAAAGCGCATGGCTTCTCCCTTGCGGTTGCCGCCCAGAGGAATATAGAGATAATCCCGCAAAAAACGGGAAAGCGACATATGCCATCTTCTCCAAAAATCGATGACGTTTAAGGATCGATAGGGAGAATTAAAATTCAGGGGAATGCGGATGCCGAACAGAAAGGCCAGGCCAATGGCCATATCGGAGTATCCTGAAAAATCAAAATAAATCTGAAGCGTATAAGCCAGAGCGCCCTCCCAGGCTTCCAGGCATGAAAGCACATAACCCTGTCTGGCCGCTTCAAACACAGGCGTCGCGTATATCGCCAGCCCGTCCGCAAAGATCACTTTTTTAAACAAGCCAAAGAAGAAGATGGTGATGCCCGCCGCCACCATACGCGGGTTGAAGCGGAATACTTCTTTTTCCGCGAACTGGGGCGTAAATTCATTATAGTAAACGATGGGACCCTGGATGAGCCTGGGAAAAAAAGTTACAAACAAACAGTAGTGTAAAAAATCATACCCTCTTATTTTGCCGTGATAAATATCAACCAGATAGGATATTTGTTGAAACGTATAAAACGAAATTGCCAGAGGCAGCACGACCGGAGACAGCTCGAAAGAAAAACCGGTGGCCACCGTCAGGTTGTCTACAAAAAAATTGGCGTATTTGAAATAGCCGAGCAGCCCGAGGTTTGCCGCAATTCCAATCGCAAGCAGGGTTTTTGAACCGCGACCGACGGCGATCCCCCAGCAGTAGTTCAACAGAATGGATCCGATCAACACCGTCACAAACCAGGGATTCCGTAAGCCGTAAAAAAGGAGGGATGCGCCGATCAACCAGAGCAAAGCCCACGTCGCGCGTCCGCTGCGGCCCAGAAGAAAAAAGCCTGCTACAACGACGGGCAGAAACACCAAAATGAAAAAATAGGAATTAAAGAGCATGGGAAGGCAACCTTTATGAGTTCCCCGAGACCGCTATAAAATTTGTTGTCCGATATTGCTCGTAAATTTCTTTATAGGATTCAATGGGATAAAAATATCC
>JAGOMJ010000101.1 GCA_017993615.1 Smithella sp.
TTGAGCTTGACGCTTTTCGAAAAAGAAACACTATATCAAACACTTTCAAATATCAGCTACATAAAACAAGAGGACCATATCAGCAACCAATTGAATCTATTCGATTAACGTTGGGACAGCAGTGAATCCTTGTAATGATCCAATGCCTTTATGTACCAAATGCTCCGATAACAGGTCGCGTCCAGGCGGTATCTCTGTTTTGGTTACCGGGACACGGTTTGGGTATATTCTCTTTGTCATTGAGTTTTTCATGATGTATAATCAAAAAAAATCCATGCAAAGGAGAAAATTCCCGTGCATGCCGTCTTGTTGAGAGTCATCCTTGTATCGATCATCCTGACCATGTGTGTTCCATGGTCGCTGGCGGTGGCCTCGGAACAGCGCATGGCTTTGGTTATCGGCAACAGCGCCTACAGTACGGGTCCGCTCAGAAACCCCGTCAATGACGCAGCCGATATGGCCGCAGCACTGCAGAAACTGGGTTTTGAAGTGATTCTGAAGAAGAATGCGACGCTTCAGGAAATGGAAGAATCCGTTTTCCATTTCGCCGACAGACTGAAAAAAGGAGGCGTGGGTTTGTTCTACTTTGCCGGTCATGGTGTGCAGGTCAATGGTGAAAATTACCTTCTTCCTGTCGGAGCCAATATCAGCAAAGAAACGGACGTAAAATACAAAGCCGTTAATGCCAACAGAATCATGGATGAAATGGCGTACGCCAACAACGGTCTTAATGTTGTATTGCTGGACGCCTGCCGTGATAATCCCTTCGCCAGAACGTTCCGCAGCACCTCCCGCGGACTGGCCATTGTGAACAGCGCCCCCGCCGGGACGTTTATATCCTTCTCCACAGGACCGGGCCAGGTGGCAAGAGACGGCGAAGGGCGCAACAGCCCTTACACCGCTGCATTGCTCAAGTATATGCAGATTCCCGGACTGACCATCAGCGATGTCTTCATCAACGTCCGCACAAGAGTAAAGCAGGAAACGGGGCAGATACCCTGGGAGTTGTCCTCTCTGGAGGGGCAGTTCTATTTTGTGCCGGATTCGCAAAGGAAAACGGTTGATCCATCCGGGATGGACGCGGCGCTGGAAAAGCAGAACCGGCAAGAATCGGAAACACAGCCCAGTCCGGCAGCGTCTGAAAAACCTTCTGCCTTTACCGATCTGAAAAAGAAAATGGAGGAAAGACGGGAAAGAGAAAACCAGCTGTCGCAGGATTTTGAAGCGGCAAAAAAGCTGGAGAAGGAAAGCCTGGACATCACGGAGAGAATTCAGGTGTGGAAACATTTTACGGCGGCGCTGCCCGACGAACGAACCGCCAGGATTGACGAACTCAGGAAATATGCGATGAAGCGGATAGAAAACCTGGAACGGTATAAGGCAACGGGTCAGAATCTGCCCAGAGAAATGAAGAAAGACAAAAGGTTTATTGCGTATGACGACGGGACGGTATTGGATACGAAGACAAATTTGATGTGGGCTGCGAAAGACAACGGAAGCAATCTCAACTGGACAAACGCGAAGGCTTACTGCGAAAATTATCGGGGCGGCGGATACTCGGATTGGCGCATGCCCACGCAGACGGAACTGTCAGAACTGCATGACGCGCATAAAATTTATCCTTCCGATTGCAGAGGACCTTTCGGCGGTACATGGCCGCTTTATTATGCAACAGACCTTATTCACCTTAGCTGTATGGGGCAATGGGCTGCTGAAGCCAGCGGTTCGAAGGCCGCTTATTTCCACTTCAACGTCGGTGTTAAAGGCTGGGCGCCCCAGTCGGATACCATTTACAACCGTGCCCTCCCGGTGAGATCCGCTGAATAGATGCAGGGTTGGGAGCCTTTTCCATCGGACCGGTAGCGTCAGCCGCACGGCTTTTGCCACTTGAGGGCGTAGCGTCAAAACGATTTTCTCAAGTTCTCACGTGCTGATGATTGATCGACGTGCCGCCGTCCACGACGATCACCGCGCCGTCGGTGTAGGCGCCGCCTTTGGAGCACAGATAGATCGCCACCGCCGCCATTTCCTCCGGTTTTCCCACGCGCTTCAGCAGGGCATTTTGCTCGATGTCCGGCTTATATTTGTCGAATATGTAGTCGGTCATGCGACTGGGGAAAAAGCCGGGGGCGATCGCGTTGACCGCAATGAAACGCGGCGCCAGCGTCACCGCCAGATTCCGCGTCAGATGATGCACCGCCGCCTTGCTCGAGGTGTAGGCAAATGTTCCGACACGGCTGACCGTCGGAATATGCAGACCATCCATGGATCCGACATTGATTACCCTGGCCGGATCTTCCGGCGTCGCCGCGTTTTCCAGAAGACGAACGAAATCCCGCGTCATGGAAAAGACCGCGCTGACGTTCATCTGCAGCACCTTTTCAAAAGCTTCGTCCGGGTATTGGTCGAAGACGTTTCCCCAATTCGTTCCGGCGTTATTGATCAGAATGTGGAGCTTGTCTTCCTTTTCAGAAAATGCTTTCAGGAGCGCCGCGCGCCCCTGGGCCGTGCCGATGTCGGATGGAATCGCGATGCATGGCCCGAAGGCGGAGAGCTCTTTTGCCGTTTCCTCGCAGTCCGCTTTCTTTCTGGCCGTGATATAAACCTTTGCGCCGGCCTGGAGAAATCCCTGGGCGATCATCCTGCCGATGCCCCTCGATCCGCCCGTGATCAGAGCAATCTTTCCTTTCAGCGAAAACAACGTATTGAGATCCAGTTGAGTCATATGCCTCCTCCTTATATTTGTTCGATGAAGACCGTTTGTTTGCCAATAGTAGTTTCGAAGACGGCCATCTCATTTCGGGGATTCTTTCAACAAAGATGTATCCGCCGTCTGGTTGTCGCAAAGAATTCGTGAGTATTCGATGTTGTTCGCCCCCGCTTTTTTGTCTCATTTCTAACTTTGTGGAACAAAAGACGCGGCAGAAATATTTCTTGACACTCATCAAAAGTCTATTTATATCAACAACAAAGACTTTCCTTCGCAGATATTGAATTTCTAC
>JAGOMJ010000059.1 GCA_017993615.1 Smithella sp.
AACAATGTTTATACAGTCTGTATAATTCTGTAAACACAGACAGTTTCTTTCTGTATAAATCGTTTTTGTCTTTTCGCTCCATTATAATTATAGTTAAATAAAATCAAGCCATTAAATCATAATTTGGCCTTTTTCGTTTCCGATTTATACAGACTGTATAAATCGATTCATGCCTATTTCAGTTTTTCAAGGAATAATGATTGCGGTTCGTAATCCAGTATCATTTACTTCCGGTTTCATCATTCAGCCAGTTTATATATTCTCTGCTGCCTTTGATAATCGGCACGGCGATGATTTCCGGTGTTTCGTAGGGATGCAGTTTTTTGATGGCGGCTTCAATTTTTTTGAATAAAGTTGTCCGGGTTTTAATGAGGCAAAGAGACTCGCTTGCTATTTCAACTTTCCCCTTCCATCGATACATGCTTTCAATCGCGCCGGAAATCTGCACGCAGGCGGCCAGTTTTTGCTCAACAAGATATTTAGCGATTTTCTGCGCCTGCTCTTTGGTTTCGGTGGTTGTGGATACTTGAATGTAGGATTTCATTGTTTCAATTCCTTATTATCATTGCAAAACTAGTGAAGCAAAACATCCCACGTCGCTACGCTCCTGGGATAATTCCACTTACGCTTCGAACATCGCGTAGCTCGTTCTTAGCGAGTGTCATTAGATTCCCGCTAGGCCCATGCGGGAATGACAGTGGTGTTGCCCTTTTATCCATTCACGATGCTTATCGTTCAGCCAAGTCTTTTTGACTTGGCTGAACGATGATCCTACTGGACACCGGCCTTCGCCGGTGTGACGTTTTTTAATTACCGTTTAACACATTCACACATCATGATCGCCGTAGCCTGCGGCAAACTCAGCGAATCGGCTTTGGATGAACAAATCTGTCATTATTTGCATTGGATAGCATATTATTTGTTTGACCTTACGAAATCAAGAAAAAACAAACAGCAAAGAAATTGTTTTCGCAATTACATCGAACCGGTTTCATATTATTCATGGAATCGTGAAAAGGCATGAATTTCAGAAAAATAAAAGATGGTATTTTTTAATGATTTGTCGCAAGATATTTCCATCCGAAATCATAAAAAACAAATTACGCGAGGCGGAAAACAATGAAATCAAAAATTAAAATCCTTGTTTTTTTGTGCCTTGCGATTTCCGTTATGTTTTCTCTGGTCAATTGCCGGCAACAAAACGGGGCGTGCGATTGTCCTCCTTCTAAATTTGAAAACGGGATTTATTACAGCCAGACTTATGAGGATTATATACTTGCCCATGTTTTTCAGGATGTCGCCGATGGTTTCTATATCGATGTCGGAGCTAACGATCCCAATATCTTTAATGTAACTCGATTCTTCTATGAAAGGGGCTGGCATGGCATCAATATTGAGCCCAATGCCGAGTTGTATTTACAACTTCGCTCTTTTCGGCAGCGCGATATCAATTATAATGTCGGTATTGCCACAACTGAAGGACGTATGATTTTTTATCAGCAGGCATACCAATCGGATGCATTGATGCCGCTTTCAACCTTCGATAAGGAAATCGTGGATATTCAAAAGAAAAACGGAATTCTTTTCAAGGAAATTGTTGTTCCTGTCACGACACTTAATAATTTGCTTGGAAAGATATCCGTTCGTGAAATTACATTCATCACCATTGATGTTGAAGGCTTTGAGAAACAGGTTCTCGAGAGTATTGATCTTGCGCGATATAAGCCCGTGGTGTTGTGTATTGAAGCGTCGCGTCCGGGCACGGGAGATCTTTCCTATATGCTTTGGGAACAGATCGTTCTGAACAATAATTATGTGTTTGCGATGTCCGATGGAGTTAACCGCTATTATCTTCATAAAAGTCATATAGAGCTTCTGCCCCGCTTCATTGATATAGACAGATGTGTGAAATTGAGCAAATACAAGCGCCAGGTCAAGATGGACGGCTGGAGTTCATGGTAATGACATGTCAAGATAGTTCCTTACGGGCAGGAAGCCTGCCCGGCGAATGCCTCGGAAATCTATAATATACTTCAAAACCGGATTCCGGCATTCCCAGGCATAACAATATTGTTTGCTTCGGTTTATTTTTTTGTGCATTCGTACATCATGATCGCTGCTGCCTGCGGCAAACTCAGCGAATCGGCTTTGCCGCTGCCGGGGATGCTCCATTCTTCATCGGTCATTTTTAAAATCGTCGCCGGCAGGCCGTGACTCTCATTGCCTAAAGTCAGCGCGGCATTTTTCTGCACCGGATGCGGCGCTGTTCCTTCATGAACGTCGGAACCGATGATAAAAAAATGTTTTCTGATTTCCGGCAGCGTTTCCATTAAATCCAGCTCCGGAATCATCGTCAAATGAAAAAGGCTGCCCATCGAGGAACGGATGGCTTTCGGATTGGTGAAGTCCACGGAGTTGGCGCTCAGTATGATACTGTTAAATCCAAACCACTGCGCGCTGCGGGCCAGCGCCCCGAGATTGAGCGGATTGTTGATTTCATGCAGGATCAAAACATTGCCGGAAGTTTGTGCAAGCCACGAGGAAAAATCCGGCGCCTGTTTCATTTCTACCAGCGCCATGATGCCTTCCGGTTCCCGGTCCTGTCCGATTTTTTCCCACTGTGTTCGCTTCAACTGATAGACGGGAATTTCTTCCTCCCGGGAAAGATCAAGCTTCTTCCAGAATTTTATTTTTTCCGGCATGACCAGCAATGCTTTAATTTGCCAGTCGCTTTTCAGCAGTTCTTCGACGACCTTGACGCCTTCGGCCAGAAACACCCCTTCTTCATGGCGCGCCTTCGCGTCGTCCAGTCTGGCCCATTTTTTCAACTGAATCTGTGAAGGCGTCAAAAATCCGTTTTGCATAGCGTTAATCCTTCATGGTGATGTTCGGAATGTCTTCATATTTTGTATCCGGCCAGATGATGGACGCGACAATGGATATGACGAGAATGGACGATATGACCGTCAGAGAGATTCCCACCGGTATATGGTAAAAATCCGCAATGAGCATCTTTACGCCGACAAAACTCAAAATGGCTGAAAGGCCATAGTGCAGGAGATGAAAGAGTTTCATCAGCCCGGAAATGGCGAAGAAAAGCGAACGCAGTCCCAGGATGGCAAAGACATTGGAGGTGTAAACGATAAAGGGATCTCTGGAAATCGCCAGTACCGCCGGAATGGAATCAACCGCGAACAAAATATCGGTGGTTTCCAGCGCCAGCAAAACGGCCAGCATGGGCGTGGCGAAACGCTTTCCGTTTTTAATGATAAAGAACCTGGCTTCATGAAATTCTTTGGTCACCGGAACAACATAACGCAGCATTTTTATCGCGATGTTTTTGTCAGGATGGACTTCCGTTTGTTTGTTCATCGCCAGCTTGATGCCGGTATAAATCAGGAAAGCGCCGAAAAGATACATGATCCAGTGGAATTTGTTAATAAGCACGACACCCGCAAAAATGAACGCGGCGCGGGTAATCAGCGCCAATAGGATACCCCAGAAAAGGGCCTTGTGTTCATAGGCTTGCGGCACGTTGAAAAACCGGAAGATCAGCAGGAACACAAAAAGGTTATCGATGCTCAGAGAGTATTCAATGATATAAGCGGTAAAAAATTCCAGCGCCTTGGAGTGGCCGTAAAAATAATAAACACCCACACCGAACGCAACAGCAAGGGATACCCAGAAGGAAACCCATAGGAGCGCTTCCTTCATTTTGATGACGTGAGCCTTGCGGTTAAAAACGCCCAGATCCAACGCCAGCATCGCAAGGATAAAGACACCGAAGATCGTCCACCAGAGGGTCATTGATAAGTCCTTTTCCTTTCAGATCATCCGGCGCAAAGCCTGAGCAGCGTTGTGAATAATATCCCACGCCGCGCTGAAAGGCGGCGCGTAAGCCAGATCCAGATAACCGACTTCGTCAATATTTAATCCGGTCCAGAGAGCGACGGACAGCGCATTGATCCGTCCCACCGCGCCGGCAACACCCACCGCCTGCGCGCCCAGCAGTTTTCCCGAGGATTTATCGGCAGTCAGCTTCAGCCCTATTTTTTTCATGCCCATTGCCGGTGCCATGGCGCTGCCCCATGTGATGTTGCTGATGGGCACAAAGCCTGCGGCAAGCGCTTCTTTTTCCGAGAGACCCGTGGCCGCGCATTCCAGATCAAACAGCCGGAAAGATTGTGCGCCGACAATGCCGTCGAACGTCAACGGTTTCGCGCCGATGTTGCGTCCGGCAACACGCCCCTGTTTATTGGCGATGTCGCCCAGAGGAATATTGACCCAGCGGCGGCTGACGCGGTTCCAAGATTCGCAGCAGTCGCCGACGGCGTAAATGTTTTCAACGGATGTCTGCTGGGCGAAATTAACGGCAATCGCGCCGGTTTTGCCGATGGTAAGACCGGCAGATTTGGCCAGCGCGGCATTGGGCCGGACGCCAACGGCCAGCAGCACCATATCGCCCTGCCACTCGCCCGCGTCGGTAATCACTTTCAAAGAATCGCCGGATGATTTTTCAATGGCTTTTGCCTGGGCGTTGCCGATGAATTCAACGCTGTGGGACTGAAGTTCTTCGAGCATCACCGACGATAGTTCTTTACTCCAGCGATTTGCAGGTAAAGAATGTTTGTGAATGATGGTTGTGGAAATTCCCACTTCGTGCAGCGCTTCGCTCATTTCCAGACCAATGAAACCGCCGCCGATAATAACCACGCGCTTGGCTTTTCTTTCACGCAGCCAGGCTTTAATGTGAATGGCATTTTCCAGATTGTTCAGTACATAAACACCTGGCAGTTCCCGGCCGGGAATGTCCGGAACAAAGGGGTTCGTGCCGGTACCGATGACCAGATAATCATACGGCAGCATAAGGTTGTCCCTTGTTTCGACAACATTTGCATTACAATTAATATTGACGACTTCCGTGTCAAGCTGCACCTCCACGCCCCGTTTACGGAATTCTTCCGGGGTGCGCGCCACTAGTCTATTTTCATCTTTGATAATGTCGCCGATATAGTAAGGTGTGGGGCAGGACGCATAGGCAATGAATTTTCCCGATTGCAGAATCGCAACATTCAGTTCTGGATCATTTCGTTTGGCTTCAGCCGCCGCGGACGCTCCGCCGGCTCCTCCGCCGACAATAATTAAATGTTTTCCCATACGACCTCCAATGTTACCTGGCTGGTGACGCAATTTGTCTGCGCCATAAAACAATAATGAGTCCGGCCGCCATCATCAACACACAAAGAACCTGCCCGATACTGACCGAACCGACCATAAAGTCGGGTTCGCGGAAAAATTCAATCATGAAACGGACAAAACCGTAGCCGAAAATGTACAGCCCCAGAAGAAAACCGTCGGCAAACTTTTTCTTTCTTAACAGCCACAGAATGACGAACAGAAAAATTCCTTCAAAGAAGGCTTCATAGAGCTGGGACGGATGGCGCAGATGCTGCGTCGGATCAAAAGGAAAATACATTCCCCAGGGCATCGTTGTTACGCGTCCCCACAATTCGCCGTTAAGAAAATTGCCGAGACGCCCGAACGTGTAGCCCAGCGGAATCGAAGGAACAATCAAATCGGCGAACCGCCAGAAGTTGATCTGTCGTTTGCGCAGAAAATAGATCGAATATATCATTACGCCGACCACGCCGCCGTGAAAAGACATGCCGCTGATACCGGTGAAATGAATTCCGTTGGAAAAGCTGAAAGGCAGAAAAATCTCCAGCGGATGCTGAGAAAAATAGGAAAAATTGTAAATTAACACTTCGCCCAGCCGCGCGCCGACGATCATCGCGAACATACCCCAGATGAGATAGTCCTGAAGCATCTCCTTCTTGTATTCGTAATGTTCATTGCTTATGCGATAAGTGGTCAGCAGATAAACGATGGCGAATCCAACCAGATACATCAGGCTGTAGTAGCGCAATTGAAAAGAACCGATGGTGAAAAGAGCGGGATTAATATGCGAGGGTAATTGCTGCCAGGTATTGATGAAAGCTTCCATGTTGTGTTTCTGTCTGCCTAATTCATAGATTTTGTCACTTCGACCCGGCGCATGCCGAGGAGAAGCCTTGTGTTTTAGATATCTTCCCGGCAAAGCCGGACTACACTCTGCGTTCGATATGGTGACAGTTTAGTATGTCTGGCCCTTGAGTTCATCAACATATAGTTCGGCGCTGTAAATCGCATTGGCACCGTCGCCCGCGGCTGTGACCACCTGACGGAACTGTTTGGCACGGCAGTCGCCCGCGGCAAATATGCCGGGTGCGGATGTGCGCATGTTGTCATCCGTGATAATGTAACCGCCTTTATCCAGATTCAAAACGTCGCGGAAGAGAGCGGTGTTGGGAGTCAGTCCGACAAAAATAAAAACACCTTCCGCTTCGATATGATTAATTTTGCCTGATTCCACATCGGCCACCCTGACACCGGTGACAAACTCCTGACCGGCGATCTCGGCAAGTTTTGCCTTCCAGACAAATTCGATTTTCTTTTCCGCAAAAGCTCTTTTTTGCAGGATGGCCGCGGCGCGAAGGCGGTCGCGGCGGTGAATGACGGAAACTTTTTTGGCAAAGTGAGTCAGGAACAGGGCTTCCTGAATGGCGGTATCCCCGCCGCCCACGACCACGACATCCCTGTTGCGGTAAAAAGGCCCGTCACAGGTGGCACAATAGGATACGCCCTTGCCGGCAAATTCTTCTTCGCCGGGAACGCCCAGTTTATTCCACTGCGCGCCGGTGGCGGCAATCACGCTTAACGTCCTGTAGGATTTATCGCCCACGGCAATTTCCCAGATCGCCGGGTTGTCGCCGGCTTTTTTGATGGAGTGAACATCATTGGCGATGATTTCCAGGCCGAAATTCTGCGCCTGTTTCTTGAATAGCTGCATCAGGTCGAAACCGTTGATGCCATCAGGAATGCCAGGATAGTTTTCAATCAGATCGGTAATGGTTATCTGACTGACCGTTGAAGCACCTTCCACCAGCAGCGATTTCAGACCGCTGCGTGCGGCATAAATGCCCGCGGTATAACCGCCCGGCCCGCCGCCGATAATTATCGTATCGCAATCGTATTGCGGTAAATTTGCTTTGCTCACGTCCCACCCCCTGAATAAAGTGTCTGTACTTTAATCAAGATACAGGAATTTTGTAAAGTCTTTTAATCACGGGTATGAACCATGATGCCGCCCCAAGGTATGGGGTATGATACCCTCCGCTTATAGCGGGATTGTTCGACTTACAAATTTCAATACACTGCGTTTTTGAAATTTGAGTCTTACAATAAAGGGTTATTTGTGGTAATGATGTTCCATCCTGAAAGGAAAAATCATGGAGAAACTCAAAGGATCGCAAAAAAAATATCTGCGCGCACAGGCGCATCACTTAAAGCCGGTCGTCATGATCGGCGCCAAAGGCTCGACAACGCAACTGATCAGCTCGGTTAACGCTGCTCTAAACGACCATGAACTCATCAAGATAAAATTCGGCGAATTCAAGGAAGCTAAAAAAGAAATCTCGCAGGAAATCGCCGGTAAAACCAAAAGCGAACTTGTCGGCCTGATCGGCAACATTGCCATTTTCTATCGACAAAACCCGAATCCGGAAAGAAGAAAAATTAAGCTGTCTTAGCAATACAAAACACAACATCGCTGAAAGTGCCCATGTCGTCTGAATTGCTTCGATATGAGATCAACCGAAAAATCAGGCAGGTTCTCGTCAGCCACAATGCCGACATGACGAAAATCAGCTATTCCTTTGTCCATAGAACGGTCTATATGTCCGGCAATCTCGTCCGGGAGTCCCAGGGCGAGTTCAGCCTTCCCGTTATCGAAGGCATGATCCGGGAACTCATGAAACTGCCCCGCGTCCAAAAAATTCTATTTGATCTGGAAAACTGGATTATTTCCAATGAGCCGGGAGCATTAAACATTGTCAAGAAAAAAGGATTGGGACAACATCCCGCGATAAAAGACTCGGTTTAACTTGGAAATAAAGCTGGATCTACCCAGAGGTCACCATAGCCCGACAAGTTCATTCGGGGATACGAAAAGACAGATGCTATCATGCCGTTGCAAAACGGCATCCAGAAAAAAACTGGATTCCGGCCTACGACGGAATGACAAAGAAAAGGGGCAATCCTTTACCTTGCTCATGTCAGATTTACTGAGGATAAAACACAGCGGCAAAGATTCATATGCCGGTCAATATTTCCTGTTTGAAGTAAGCAATCAATATAATGTTTTCGCTATCGTTTATGCGATTCCGGCCAGTCGATTTTGTGCAGTGTCAGATAGCGTTCCACAGCTTGTTCAATGGTCGGAAAGAAATTCTCCTCGCCGAATCGTGTAAAAAGTCCGTAGCGCTTGAGCATGTCCTTGACCGGGTCTTTCATTTCGGCAAAAAATAATGCCATGCCCGATTCGTGCAGAACATTATCCAGTTCGGCCAGCATGTCTGCGGCAGTGGTGTCCACATCGGTAATCGGTTCGGCCGTTACAACAACCCACTTGGTGGGTGTCGGCGCTTCGGCAATGGCATGAAGCACATTCTCGCGGAAGGCTTCGGCATTGGCGAAAAACAGCGGCGCGTCCCAGCGAAAAAGGACCAGGCCGGGAATCAATCTGGCATCGGGATGACGGGATATGTCGTGATAACTTTTTAAACCTTCGACATGTCCCAATACGGCATCGTAAGGGTGCCAGGCCCGCCAGATGAAGGAAAACAGCGCCAGGCCGATGGCGATAAAAATACCCTTGATGATCCCCAGGGAAACCACGCCCAGAAAACACGCGATAGAGAAAACGAATTCTTCCCGCCGCAATTTATACAAACGCGCCAGGGCGCGAACTTCAACGATGCTGATGCAAGCGCAGATGACGACGGCGCCCAGAACCGCCTGGGGCAGATTCTTGAGCAGATTCGGCGCGAAAATCAGAAGCAGGGCAATGCATACCGCGCCGACTACTCCGGTCACTTGAGTTTTGGCTCCCGCCGATTCGGCCACCGGTGTGCGTGAGGCGCTGCTGGTCACGGGAAATCCCTGAAATAATCCGGCGGCCATATTGGCTGCGCCCAGCGCGATGATTTCCTGATTGCTGTCCACTTCCTGACCGGCACGCAGTGCAAAGGTTCGCGAGAGTGTGCTCATATCGGCAAAGGAAACCAGCGCGATGGCGAACGCGGCAGCAAATAACGCTTTAAATTCAGCAAAGCTCACCGAGGGAATCTGGAATTGCGGCAGTCCCTGCGGCAGCGGCCCGACGACGGCAATGCCGTAACTTGCGGATAAATGAAACCAGGAAGAGATGATCGTTGCGCCGGCCACGGCGATGAAAACCCCCGGAATGCGGGAGAACCATTGCCGGCAACCCAGAATAATCATCAGGCAGGAACATCCGATGAGGCACGACATCCAGTTGATCTGACCGCCGGCGATGCCCTGTATCAGGCTGTTAACTTCCTGCAAAATATTATTGCCGCCGACGGGAAAACCCAAAACTTTCGGCAACTGGCCGATCAGAACCGTAAGCGCGATTCCGTTGAGGTATCCGATGCGGACCGGTTTGGAAAGCAGATCAGTAATGAAACCGAACTTCACAAGACCGGCCAGAATGCAAAAAGCTCCCGCGAGGATTGCCAAGAGGCCGGCAAGCGCGATGGCCTTATCGGTATTGCCGGCGGCCAGCGGCAGGATGGCCGCCGCGATGAGGCCGGCCAGCGCCGAGTCGGGTCCCAGAATCAGAATCCGGCTGGGTCCGAAAATCGCGTAAGCAATCAGCGGAATGATCGTGGCATACAATCCGTATATCGCCGGCAATCCCGAGACCGATGCGTAAGCCATGCCGACCGGGACCAGGATGGCCGTAAGCACCAGACCGGCAAGGATGTCGTGCATCAGCCATTCACGCCTGTAGTTTCGCAATGTTTCGATCAGGGGAATCCGCCTGGATAAACCGCGCGGACGCAGATGATGAACAAACGGCTTGACCGTGGGAATTTTTGTATTATTCAAAAACAGACCTCATGTATTTCGTCGCTTGATTATCTAGCCGATGTGTTTTAAAAAATAAAGAATTATTCAAAGCGGATGAGCAACGACATTCTCAGATGAAGGAGATATGACATGCCGTTTAAAACACTGATAACCGTCCTGATCTGCAATTTTATTTTCGTGATGATTGCCGTTCCTCTGGCGCTACGCAAAGTGCCGAAAAATGTGATTTACGGTTTTCGCATTAAAGCCACGCTGGAAAATGATTTTGTCTGGTATGAAGCCAACGCTTATTTCGGAAAGGTATTTATCATCGGCAATATGGTTTGCGCGCTGTTGATCCTGATTCTCTATTTTTCTGATGTTGTTCCCGCACAGAACTTTGTCAATATCGGCATGGCGATTCTGATTATTCCTGCTCTGGTGGCGGCATTATTGACGTTTCGCACCATCAAAACAAAACACTAAATGGCAGGTATTTCATAAAGCAGGCGGAAGGTTTCTGAAGGGATCCCGCGTCAGTTTTTACGAAACTTGCCCTGCGGAGACGAGGATGCCAAGGAAGCATACAAGAGCGCCGGCTGGAGGCTGTGATTTTTCCGTTGCGTGTTATTCGTATCGAAGAAGAGGGCGACGGTATAAATATTATTCATGGTTTGAGTTGTGTTTTTGAATTCGGCCATTTGTGCCGCTGGGACAGGACTGCCGGCAACTTTTTTAACCGCCAGCGGATTAATCGCCCTGCCTCCCTGTCTCATTTCAAAATGCAGGTGCGGTCCCGTGGCCAAACCGGTGGCTCCCACATTTCCGATCAGGTCACCCTGCTGAACTTTTTTCCCTGGGCGAATATTGCTTTTGATGCGGGACAAATGACCGTAATACGTCTGATAGCCGTTGGCGTGGTTAACGATAACGATTTTACCGTAACCGGATTTATAACCCGCAAACGTGATCCGTCCGTCCGCCACCGTGCTGACCGGCGTTCCCGTGGCGGCAACATAGTCAATGCCGTGATGGGGACGGCGCACCTTCAGGATGGGATGCAGGCGACTTCTGCTGAAATGAGAACTGATTCTCCGGAAACTCAGCGGCGCCTTTAAAAAGGCCTTGCGCAGCGATTGCCCGTCGGCATTGTAATAATCCGTCTTGCCGTCCTGTTCGAAAAGATACGCGTTGTAGGTCTGGCTGCCGTTGACAAATTCGATGGACAGAATTCTGCCGTATTTTTTGAATTTCCCTTCCGAATACAGGCCTTCAACAATGATTCTGAATGTATCTCCTTTGCGCACATCGGTGTTGAAATCGATATCCCAGGCCAGAATGTCCGCCGCCTGCAGGGCCAGCAGGTAATCTTCCCGCTCGTTGCCGAACGCGGAAACCAGCGTGTTTTGAATCGTGCCGCCGATGGTCAGAATACGGGTCTCATAAGGAATGTTATATTTTTGCGCCTGGAAACATCCGTCCACCCGTTCAATTTTTAAAATGGTGTCGTCATCGATGCCGCACGTAAAAGAGCTGATGTAATTATCTTCATTGAGCGTAAAACTGTAAGGCTTGCCGGGCTTAATATCCCGCAGCGACTGAATGCTGGCCACCGCACTTTTCAGTTCGAAAAGATCATCGGTGTGCATCCCGTATTTTTTAAAAATCGAGGAAAGTGTTTCTCCCTTTTCGAATTTGTCGCTTATGGATTTTAACGGCCTGGTTCCCTTTTCCGGAGCGGTTGGTTCCGATACAACGGCATCCCCCCGAAAAGAATTCTCCGAAGGCTGCTGCAAAGAAAATAACCCGATCGTAATAAAGAGAATAACCAGTAAAACTAAACGCTTTTTATTCAATAAGTTCACTCCTGACCTTTGAACAATTGTTTGTGCTATTGACTTATTATGACGATTATGTCAAGAAATAATTTCCATGTACTTGAAATGATTGGGTATTATATTATTGACTGCTGGCGGCTGCAACGCGTATTTAATGAGATTCAGACATCTCAAGTTAAGTGCCGCAAGATATGTAAATCGGGTTTTCCCGTCTGTGAAGTCAGGTGAAACTTGTAATAAAATCAAAACCTCAGAAGAAATAACCGGAAGCCGGAAGATTGCTACAGGATAACCATCGGGGCATCTGCAACGGATTGATGCAAATCGAATGGTCCTCCCCGCTTACCTTCTGGTAAGCTGGCGGTACTTGATACGATGGGGCTGACTGGCGGCATTGCCGTATCGCTTCCTGTAATCTTCCTCGTATTCGGAATAGTTGCCGTCGAAGAACAGCACCTTGCTGTCGCCTTCAAACGCCAGAATGTGCGTGCAGATTCTGTCCAGAAACCAGCGGTCGTGGCTGATGACGACGACGCATCCGGCAAAGTTTTCCAGCGCGTCTTCCAGCGCGCGCAAGGTGTTGACATCCAGATCGTTGGTCGGTTCGTCCAATAACAGGACATTGCCGCCTTCCTTGAGCATGCGGGCCAGGTGCACGCGGTTGCGCTCGCCGCCGGAGAGCGTTCCCACTTTTTTCTGCTGATCCGTTCCGGAGAAATTAAAGCGTGAAACATAGGCGCGGGAATTGATCTGACGATTACCGATAGCGAGAATATCCTGTCCGTCGGAAATCATTTCCCAGATATTTTTATTGGGATCTAAGGAATCGCGGCTCTGGTCGACATAAGCCAGTTTCACCGTATCGCCGATGCGAATCGTGCCGGCATCCGGCTTTTCCCGGCCGGTGATCATTCTGAAAAGAGTTGTTTTGCCTGCCCCGTTGGGGCCAATGACACCGATAATGCCTCCGGGCGGCAATGAAAACGTCATGCCCTCCACCAGCAGTTTATCGCCGTAGCCCTTGTTCACATCCTTGGCTTCAATCACCAGATCTCCCAGACGCGGTCCGGGCGCGATGAAGATTTCGCGCGTGCCGGATTCTTTTTCCATGGTTTTGCCCAGCAGTTCTTCGTAAGCGCTGATACGAGCCTTGGATTTGGCGTGTCTTCCTTTTGGCGACATGCGAATCCATTCCAGTTCGCGCTCGAGAGTTTTGATTCTGTCACTTTCAGCCTTTTCTTCATTTTTCAGACGGTTCTGTTTCTGTTCCAGCCAGGAGGAATAATTGCCCTGCCAGGGGATGCCCTGACCGCGGTCAAGTTCCAGAATCCAGCCGGCCACATTATCCAGAAAATAACGGTCGTGGGTAACGGCAATGATCGTGCCTTCGTATTTTTGCAGATGATGTTCCAGCCAGGCGACGGATTCGGCATCCAGATGATTGGTCGGTTCATCCAAGAGCAGAATGTCCGGTTTCTGCAAAAGCAGGCGGCACAGCGCGACGCGGCGTTTTTCACCGCCGGAGAGCACTTTCACGGATGTGTCGCCGGGCGGGCAGCGAAGGGCATCCATCGCCATTTCCAGGCGGGAATCGATGTCCCAGGCATCCAGGGCATCGAGTTTTTCCTGCACGGCGCCCTGTCTTTCGCAAAGTTTGGCCATCTCGTCATCGGACATCGGTTCGGCAAATTTTTCGTTGATGTCGTTGTATTCCTGAATCAGATCCATCGTACTTTGCACGCCCTGTTCCACAATCTGCCGCACGGTTTTATCGTTGTCCAGATGCGGTTCTTGCTCCAGATAGCCCACCGTGTAGCCGGGCGAAAGAATGGTTTTTCCCAAAAACTCCTGATCCACACCGGCCAGAATTTTTAAAAGAGAGCTTTTGCCGGAACCGTTCAACCCGATGACGCCGATCTTCGCCCCGTAAAAGTAAGACAGGTAGATGTCCTTGAGCACCGGTTTTTTATCGTAGATCTTGCTTACCCCGATCATGGAGTAAATGACTTTGTTTCCTTCGTTGGCCATAAAAAGGTCGTTCTCCG
>JAGOMJ010000011.1 GCA_017993615.1 Smithella sp.
TTCTTTGAAACGCAAATATGACAAGATGTATGTCGGTGAAGTGGTCGGCATCTTCGCCCTGTACACCATTCTGATGGCGCTGTTCACCAACCCGGTCATCGAAACGGTCAAAACCATCGTCAGCTAAGCATTGCTAAAACAACATCTCACGGGAAAGGAGGAATGAATCATGCTGGCAACTCATAAAATACACCAAAAAGATTTCAATAATCTCAAACAGGTCTTTATGCTCTCCGCGTGGGGTTTCACCATGGTAGTTGTTTCTTTCCTGTTCCTGTATATCGGACATCTGGTCGACGGTCTGCTGGGAACCACACCGAATTTTATGCTGGGGTTTTTTATTCTGGGACTTTTCCTGTGCATGATGAGGCTTTATCAGGAAGCCTGTATTCGAAGGAAGGATGTCTGATCATTAAAAACATGATCTGCTATATCATATGACCCTCCTGCAAGACGCTATGTTTTCAGGAGGGTTTTTCTGATCAAAATCAAAGGAAATAATCCAACCAGGCGGAATAAATAAAAAACCAGATTATTTTACTGTATTCCCTCCTGACCTTTCTCCAATCCGAAGACGATAATTCCCAGAAATTGGCCGGCGCTTTCTCATAGCGCGTCGGAACAAAATAAAAAGAGGCGTCGTTAAAATTGAATTCCTTCGCCGCCATGAATCGTATCCTTCGCATATGATAGGGAGAGCTTACAAAAATTGCCGATTTAAGGCCATAGGCGGTCATGACCTTTTTGGCTTTGATGATTTCGATATGCGTGTCTTCATAAAAACCCGGAAAAGGCGCATTGTTTTCTGAATCAGCATCCGGCGCATGCTTATCCAGAACAAGCTGCCGCGTCCCGTCCTGATCATGATTTCTGTAGGTTTTATTATAGGCTGAAATAATCAGATAATCCGCCATGCCGGAAGCAACCAGTTCCCTGGCCGCCTTGTGGCGCGCCTTGAAATCCGGTCCCAGCAAAAGAATGACGGCATCCGCTTTTTTATAATCCGTGGCGTAAAGCAGAAAATACGGAGAAGCCAGAACCATTCCGGCCGTCAACAGCAGAACGAAAATGAAACATGCCAATCCCTTATGACGTCTGATCATAATCATCTCTTCAATCGTTTTACAAAATGAGCATGAATTGTCTGAACGGTTTTTCAGGAAATGTCGCCGAAATAATCTGCTGAAAAAATGTAGATTTCCGTTTCCTTATCCTTCCAGGCATCCGGCGGCAATCCGGCTTTGTGGCAGGTCTCCTCCAGAAATGTTTCTCTGTCCCATTTATATTCCGTTGCCACCTGCGGCAGCAACAAACCCGAGTGATGCCCGCGGATGATGTACAAACCGTGCCTGCCGACTTCAATGTCGTTGACATCCGCAATGCGCTTGAGCGGACTCAAGACGGATATTTCAAAGGTCAGTTGTTGAATTTCTTCCGCTCTTAAAGACGGGAATCGCGGATCATGGAAAGCCGCGGCAACGGCCATTTCCTGCACGGTTTCCCAGAGCGGTTTGTATGCTTTAATATAACCGATGCAACCGCGCAACCGCCCCTGCTTCTTCAGGGTGACGAATGCGCCTCTTTTCAACCGCAGATTGTTGGAGTCAATGTTCAACTCGGGAGTTTCCCGATGATTGATTTTAGCGGCAATCGCATTTTTGGCGATGTCCAGAAGCGTGTTTTTTTCCTGATCTGTCAGTTCCATGTTGCTTTCCTTTCTCCATCATTCAATGACGCATACATTTTTCCGTCGTTACGAAAGAAAATAAACAAGATCCCTTTTAAGGAGAACGGTAAAAAACGGCGGCGGCGTATCCGACAACGGATTCCTTATCCCCCGTGACGTCTCCGGAATTGGCGTATTTCAAAAGACACGGCCTGTCGGCCTTTAACATGCGGGCAACAGACATCACAACCGCCATGGGTCCGCCCCCGCAGGCTTCCACGTCACCATTTTCCAGACTTTGCAAAAGCCCCTGTGAGTCGCCGTGTTTCAAATGGCCCAGGGCAACGGCATCCATTTTCTTTGCTGCATTGTAGTTATAAAAATGCGACAAATCGGAGCTTCCCACAATCAGCAGATTTTTATCTGCCGATACGTCAGCTATCGCTTCAGCCAGCTCCCGGCAGGTGGCGGCATCCTGACTGCCCATGACCAGCGGTAAAAATGAAAATTGGCCCAGGGCAACCTGCAGAAAGGGAAGCTGTATTTCCACGGCATGCTCCTGCAGATGGGCTTGCGGAATGTCCGTGACGATCGGACTTTTTTTCTTCAGCTTGTCCGCCAGAGCTTCTTCAACGGGAACGACACCCAAAGGCGTTTCGTAGCCGCCCTTGCTGAAAATCGAAATGCCGCGGAAAGCAACCCGGTGGCTGGGTCCTACGACCATCACCGCATCGTATGTCCTGCCGCGGACCAGTTTGTAAGCATGGGCCGCGACGTGTCCCGAATACAAGTAGCCGGCATGCGGGGCGATCAACCCGACGATATTGCCGTCAATCGTCATTTCGGGAACGGCATCAAAATACTTTTCGATGTCCCTGCGCAAAACGGCAGGATTTCCCGGATACCAGGAACCGGCTATCACTGATTTCTTGATAGGATTCATCTCTCTATTTAAACCGCCAGATGACACCCCGGGGGGTGTCCAAAACATCCACGCCCAGCTCCGCCAGACGGGCCCTGCAGGAATCCGCTTCTTTCCAGTCCCGGGCTTTTCTGGCCGCGTTGCGTTTGTCGATCAATTCTTCTATATTCCGGTGAATCGTCCCGACCTCGAAATCCATGACCCCCAGAACAATATTGATATTTTCCAGCGCTTTTAAAATCTTTACCGCATTATTCTTATTGATCAAGCCTTTCGTCAGAGGCTCGTTAATCTTACCGATGAAAGAAAACAAAGCGGCCAGCGCTCCCGCGATGTTCAGATCGTCATCCAACGCGGCGGCAAACTGCTGCTTGAGATCGTATATCAACTGATCGGTTTCTGCAAAACCGTTCCCGCCGACACCGTCATCGATCGCATGAAGCCGTCGAATAAACGTATGAATTTTTCTGACGGTATTCTTGGCCGTCTGTAAAGCCCCCGCCGAATAATTGACCGGTTTCCGGTAATGGATGCTCAGCAGAAAAAGACGGATATCGCTGCCGCTGTAACCGTCCTTCTGCAACCCGGACAGCGATAAGGCATTGTTCAGCGAACGGGACATTTTGCGCCCCTCCACCATGACCAGTTCGACGTTCATCCAGTAATTGGGGCCTTGATGTCCGGAAAAAGCCTTCTGAATGGCTAAAACGTTTTCGCAGTGAGGAAACGTCTCATCCGCGCCGGAAACATGAATGTCATACGTGTCTCCCAGATACTTCTGAGAAATTGCCGCGCACTCCAGATGCCAGCTCGGTCTGACATTTCCCCATACCGTTTTATAATAAATCCCTCTTTTGAGCTCTTTCAGACTCGACCGCTTCAGCAGGGCAAAATCCGCCGGGCTGTCTTTTTCGTAATCATCAACATCAACGGATTTGACCTTTCTGGTTTTGCCGAGATCGATATTGGACAGGGCGCCGTAATCCGCAAGCTTGGATATATTGTAATACACCGAATGCAGCTTTTCATACGCGTACTCTTTATCCGTTAGTTTTTCGACCATCTTCAACATCGCCTCCACATTTTCAGAGGACTTGACACAGATATTGTCCTGACGAATGTTGAGAAATTTCGTATCCTCAATGAACGTCTGCAAATATTTTTTCGAGTACTCCGCAAGCGCCACGGATTCTTTTTCCGATCCTCTGATGGATTTGTCTCCGAAATCGACAATATCCAGAACATGCTTCACCTTGTATCCCTTGTAGATCAAATAACGGTTGATCAGATCGGATACCACAAGGCGCCGGTAATTACCCAAATGAGGCGTATCGTGTATGGTCGGCCCGCAGGTCCGCATGGCCACTTCATCCGTTTTAATCGGATTAAAAAGCGTTTTTTTGCGCGCAAACGCATTGAAAAGATAAAAGGTGGATATTGCTTTTTTTACGGCAAAAAGTTCCGTGCTTAAATATCTTTCTCCGCCGTCGGGGAAGATCACAACGATCAGTCCCTCGTCCATCTGCCGGGCCTGCTGCAACGCCACGAACAGGGCTGCGCCCGAACTCATACCCACAAAGAGACCTTCCTCCCGGGCTAGCCTCCGGGACATTTCAAAGGCATCCTCGTCCTGAATGTTGATCTTCTCATCCAGCATGTTTTTGTTGAATATCCCGGGACGATAGGATTCCCGCATATTTTTCAACCCCTGTATCTTATGCTGGAGGTAGGGTTCGACACCGACCATTTTGATCTGCGGATTCAGTTCTTTGAGCCTTTTGGAAATGCCCATGGCCGTCCCGCTGGTACCGAGACTCGCCACCACCATGGTCACTTTTCCGTCCGTCTGATCCCATATTTCCTGTCCGGTGCCGAAATAATGAGCGGCAACATTATCTTCATTGTTAAACTGATCCGTCCCGAAATATTTATCCGGATTCTCGCGCAGCATTTTATAGGCCACTTCTATGGCGCCGTCGGTGCCGTGGCCGGCCGGCGTAAAGTATAATTCGGCCCCCATCGCCCGCAGAATCTTTTTTCTTTCTTCACTGGCCGATTCCGGCATGATCAGGCACAGTTTATAGCCTTTGACGGCTGCAATCATGGCCAGGCCGATACCGGTGTTACCGCTCGTTGCTTCCAGAATAATTTTGTCGTGCGTCAGATTACCTCTGGATTCCGCGCTTTCGATCATAAACAGGGCGGTTCGGTCTTTGATGGATCCGCCGGGATTGGCGCTTTCCATTTTAGCCAGAATTCTGACCTTTTTATTGGGATTGAGCCTGGTAATTTCCACCAGCGGCGTATTGCCGATCCCTTCCATGACATTTTTATAGAATGTACTCATACGTAAAAATACCTTAAAATAAAAAAACCCGCAGGGGTTAAAAAATAATCAGCATCTTTGGGAATCTTTATTCATTTCCGGACGTGAATCAACTATCCATTTTGGCCACGGGAATTTTAAAATATTGCACCCCCTCTTCTTTTAAGGTTTCCTCCTCCCGGGGCGTGCTGGTACCCTTGATGTTTCTTTTTTCTTCATCTCCGTAATGAATCTTCAGCGCCACTTCCGCAAATTTATCGCCCACATCTTCGAAATTTTTATCAATATACTGATGCAGCATTTTCAGAGCGCCCATCCCAGACAGTTCCTTGCTCCGGGATTTATTTTCCGTCCGGGATTCTTTTCCCATGATCGTAATTGAGGACGGAACAATCTCCACACCGGAGCTGTTACAGATCGGGCAGGAAACCAGTTTTTTTGAATGTTGCAGAACAAAGTTTTCCCGATCTTTGAACCACCCTTCAAACGCGTGTCCGTTTTCACACTTCAAATCGTATATAATCATAATAAATAACCTGTTTTATGACCCATTTGCATTATTTATAACATGCCTGTTTATAAATTACAATTACATATCAATTCTTTCGAGCTTTATTCCTTTCCGTTAAAATCATATTTTTGATGTAAATGATAAAGAAAACGGAAAAATGAACAAAAAAAGTTGGACAATTGCAAATAAATTTTATATCGTCCGCCGTGAGTCGGGATGTGGCCCAGTTTGGTAGGGCACTGCGTTCGGGACGCAGGAGTCGCGCGTTCAAATCGCGCCATCCCGACCATTTTTATGAAGTCCCGATTTCAAAAGCGTATCCCCTCAATAGCCCGAAGGGCACGATAGGCGTACTCAAAAATGTGTTGATCGAATTATCCCGAAAGTGAATGACCTGAATACCCTCCAGGGCACCATGGGGTCGCTATAGGCGACGCGGTCTCTGAAACGTTTGCGAAACAATCCCGCCGGCAAAGCTCACAGGATCGTCTCCAACCGCAAACCGTCAGGCGCCCTCTGTGGAAAACGACAGGCACCATGCCCGCGATGGCATCCTGTGAGGCAGGAGCTTCGCATCAACCGACAACGGATGCAAGTTTGAAGATCGGCAGATACATCGCCACAATCATGCCGCCGACAACGCCTCCAAGAAAAACCATCATCACCGGTTCCAGAAGCGCCGTCATGGCATCCACCGCAGCATCGACCTCATCGTCATAGAAATCGGCAATTTTGGACAGCATTGAATCCAGCGCGCCTGTCGCTTCACCGACCGCAATCATTTGCACAACCATGGGAGGGAAAATTCCCGTTTTGGTCAGCGGTTCGGCAATGGACTGACCTTCGCTGATGCCCTGGCGTGTTTTCATGAGCGCATCTTCAATAACGACATTCCCGGACGTTTTGCTGACGATGGACAAACCTTCCAGAATGGGCACACCGGAGCTCATCATCGTAGACAGCGTGCGCGCAAATTTGGCCACGGCAACTTTTTTCAAGAGCGGCCCGAAAACCGGCGACTTGAGAATCAGCGAATCAATCGTCCAACGTCCCTTTTCCGTTCTATAAAACCTCGAAAGAATAATGTAAATTACTACCAGAATGGCAACGCCAAGGTACCAGTAACTTTGTGCAAACTGACTCGCAGCAATCAGCGCGGCGGTCAATGCCGGCAATTCCCCGCCCATTCCCTCAAACATTTTTTGAAAAACGGGAATAACCTTGATCAGCAGCAGGGCCACGACCGCACAGGAGATCACCAGAACGGCGGCCGGATACGTCATCGCACCCTTGACACGCGCTTTCAGTTTCATCGCCTTTTCCATGTAGCTGGAAAGTCTTTGCAGAATGATATCGAGAATACCGCCCGCTTCACCTGCGGCAATGAGGTTGACAAAAAGTTCATCGAAGATTTCGGGATATTTTTTCAACGCGTTCGTTAAACTCGTTCCGCCCTCGATGTCTTCTTTGATCGACTTGATAATTTTGGAGAAGGCCTTGTTTTGCTCCTGCTGGGCGAGAAGATCGAGACATTGTATCAGCGGAAGACCGGCGTTGATCATCGTGGAAAAAATACGGCAGAAGATAACGACGTTTTTTTCCTTAACCTTCCCCTGTAAAAAGGGCAGGTATTCAAGAAGATCTTTGGGTTTTCTCTTGACTTCAATGGATTTGTAACCCTGGCGGCGTAAAAGACTGCGAACGGTAATTTCATCTACGGCTTCCATTTCTCCTTTTTTGGCTTCATCTTTTTTCGTTACCGCTTCCCAGATAAATACAGGCATATTTAGTCCTTTCCCCCAATCGGATAACTTAAAGTTTTCGCATTTTAAACCAGATTTTTTACAAATTCAACAAGTTAAATAACCGTCTTTCGTCGAACCGGCAGGCCATTTTCCAAAATCGCTTATTCCCTGCGCACGATGCACGCATCAAAAAGACGGTGACGATCAATTCATTTGCCGCTTTGTTTAGTTGACCGGGTTCGCTGACGGGATATTTCATACAAAATAATTCCTGCGGCAACAGACACGTTCAACGAATCAAAATTACCGGTCAGCGGGATCGTGGTCAAAAAGTCGCATTTTTTCTTTAAGAGAGGCCTGATGCCTTTTGCTTCGCCTCCCATCACCAGAGCGACGGGACAGTCAAAGTCGGTTTCCGTCAATTTCTTCCCGCCGTGCGTCTCCGCACCGAAAATCCAGAACCCCCGATCTTTCAGGTGATCCAGCAATTGAGCCAGGTTGACAACTTTGGCGACGGGGATATGATGAACGCTCCCGGCGGAGGCTTTGTTCACGGCCGCCGTCACCCCTGCCGATCTGTCTTCCGGAATAATCACGCCGTTGGCCCCCCAGCAATGAGCCGTCCGGATTATCGAACCGAGATTTTGAGGATCCATGACGCTGTCCAGAATGAGAATCAGATCGTGACCACACGCGGGGTGACGATTTTTCATCACAGTTTCCAGATCCGCGTAAGCAAATGTTTGACGAAAAGCGATCATGCCCTGATTGTTGGGTGTTCCGGCCAGTTTATCCAGTTTTTTCCGTTCACAAAATTCCACGGGAATGTTGTGAGCTTCCGCCATAGCGATAATGTCCTGCACAGCGGGGCCGGTCCTTCCGGAGGCAATCATGATTTTTTCCCATCCGCTTTTCTGCAGCCGGAGGAGATCTCTGATGGAATTTATGCCGTAAATGAACTCCATGGTATCTTCCGCGATCGGAAAGGCATTACCGTGCCGACAGCCCTTCGGCAATTTCCTGGACAATCTGGCGGCAGGCTTTCAAGGGATCGGCTGCCGTGCGAATAGGCCTGCCGACGACAATATAATCGGCGCCGGCTGCCACAGCGTCATACGCGCTGAGCGTTCTTTTCTGATCGTCGTCTTTTCGGATTTCGGCCGCACTGCGAATGCCCGGCGTGACAATGACAAAATCCTCGCCGAATGCCTTCCTCAACATGACAATATCCTGCGCTGAAGCCACCACGCCGGATGCTCCGGCCGCCTTCGCCAACCCGGCCAGGTGAACAACCAGTTCGTTTGTTGTTTTTTGAAAGCCGATTTCTTTCAAATCGTCGTTATTCAGACTGGTGAGCACCGTCACCGCCAGCAGGATCGGCCTGGCACGACCGAGTGCATCGGAACACGTCCATGAGGCGGAAACCGACTCTCGGATCATCCGGGAACCGCCCGACGCGTGAACGTTGAACATGTCCACATGCATTTTGACGGCGGCTTCGGCAGCACGGGCAACGGTGTTAGGAATATCGTGAAACTTCAGATCTAAAAATACTTTTTGATTTCTTTCCTTGATCGCCCGGATGATTTTCGGCCCGGCGGCTGTGAAAAGTTCTTTGCCGATCTTGAACATTCCGACATGGCCGGACAACAGGTCCACCAGCGATAACGCATCTTCATAATTCTGAACATCAAGCGCGAAGATTAATCTCTCGCCTGCATTCTTACTCGATATATTCTTCATCGCCGATAAACTCTGTGCTGTCCGGAATTGGTTTGAAATCCTCTTTGGTTCCGTTCAGATATTCGGGATTGGCATAAACAACCTTGCCTGCAGCAATTTCGCGCAGCGCCTGAACGATTTCTCTGTTTTTACTCACGACCAGAGGCTGCGAACTCTTCAGCAGCTGATGCGCCCGTTTGGAGGCCAGGGACACCAGACCGAACCGGGTTTTGGCCACTCGCAACGAATCTTCAATGGTAATTCTCGCCATAGCGTTTACATCTCCTTCAAGTATATATTTATTTTATAAATTCTCTTATTTCTCTGTTTAATCTTGTCCTCTTGCACTTTTCCGCCGTATAAATGGCAATCAATTCATTGACGGCCTTTTTCAGATCATTGTTAAAGATGACGTAATCATACCAGGAAATCTCTTTTATTTCACTTTCCGACTGCTTATATCTTTTTTGAATAACGTTTTCACGCTCATGACCTCGTTTTTTCAGCCTTTTCAATAGTTCCTGACGGGACGGCGGAAGAATAAAAACATAAATGCCTCTCCGGAATTCCTGTTTTATTTTTTTGGCGCCCCGCGGTTCGATATCCAGCAGCAGATCCCTGCCGTCACGCACACCTTCTTCTATGAAGCGCCGCGACGATCCGTACAGGTGGCCGTAATTTTCCACCCACTCAATGAACTCGCCCTGCCTGATTTTTTTCCGAAACGCCTCACGAGAAATAAAATTATAATCCTTTCCGTCTATTTCACCGGGACGCGGCGGTCTCGACGTATACGAAACCGAAAATTTTATTTCCGGAAACGCTTCCATAAAGCCCTGACAGATGCTGCTCTTCCCCGTGCCTGACGGCGCGGAAACGACGATGAATAATCCTTTGGACATAGCCTCACTCTATATTTTGCGCCTGTTCGCGTAATTTTCCCAGTTCGCTTTTCACGTCGATGACATGACGCGTGATGTCGACATCGCCGACCTTCGATCCGATGGTATTGATCTCGCGGTTCATTTCCTGCAGCAGAAAATCGATTTTTCTGCCCTCGGATTCATCGCTGTGCAGAAGAACTTCAAATTGGCCCAGATGACTTCGCAGGCGAACGATTTCTTCCGTAATGTCGGTCCTTTCCGCCATGATGGCCACTTCCTGAGCCAAACGGTTTTCATCAAGCGCAAACCCTTCGGTCAGTTCTTTAATGCGTTCCGAGAGGCGTTTCTGATATTCCGAAACGACCTGCGGCGCACGCACGGCAATATCATTAAGAACACCGTCTATCATTTTCAGCCTCATTTGCATATCCTGCAACAGGACAAGCCCTTCCCCCTGCCGCATCGCGGCCAGAATTTCCAAGGCCTCGAGAAACGATTTTTCCACCTCGCAGAGAAAATCAGAGCCGATTTCAGTTTCCGCGGGCGGCGTAAAAATATCGCGAAAGGCGGTCAATGTTTTTAGCGTCACGGGGGACTCCAGATCGAATTCTTCCCGAAGTCTGTTTAATACATTAAAATACCCTCGCGCTATTTCCATATTCAGATTCACTTTCGCTGTGTCGGCACCTTCGCCTTCGAACTTGATGAATACTTCAATGCGTCCGCGCTTGAATCTTTCGGTAATTTTCTTTTTATAGTCCATCTCCATCGGGAAAAGTGCCGACGGCGTGCGCAGCACGATTTCCAGAAAACGATGGTTCACGGATTTGGCTTCAACAATGATATTTTTGTCCTGAAAAAATTTTTCCGCCCGTCCGTAGCCGGTCATGCTTTTAATCATTTTAATAAACCTGTCTTTGTTCGATTATTATTCACTATTTTTAATGATCCGTCATTTTCAACTGCGTCAAATATCTGTTTCTGATCCGGTCCAGCATCTCCAGCTGTTTTGCATCGGCATAATCCGGATAGGTCCAGGGCAGAACACAGAATTTTTTCCCCTGATAAACAAGCGTCAAATCGGCATAAATTCCGTCTCTCAAATATGGACGGTGGGTGTAACTCTTGCCGGTCGCTAAAATCAGATGAGCCTTGGATATGTAACCCGGATCAATGTTTATCCTTCTCTTCAAACCGGCTGCCGATTTTATTTCAATGTCATTGGTGGCCAGTTTGATATCCGGCAGGGATTCCGGATGGATTAATTTTTCCATGGTCAGATACCGGCGAATCAGATTTTCGCCCATTTCTCCGCCGTAGTAATCCGTGTAATCAAACGGCTGAAGCGCACTTATAAAATCCGGGTCCCCGTAAGCCCGGGAAAGCTCTTTTATCGTCTCGTCTATGATTACGGCATCCTGCGCAAAAAGGCTGAAAAATAATTTCACCGGTTCGGCCGGACTCGGTTTACTCATAATACGTCGATCAGCTCCTGTCGCGAAACGGTGGCCGTTCCGACTTTCTCGACCACAATGCCGGCAGCCAGATTCGCCAGACACGTGGCTTCCTTGAGGCTGGCTTTTGCCGCCAGGCACAGCGCAAGGACACCGATCACCGTATCCCCCGCACCGGTCACATCATAGACTTCTCTGGCCTGTGCCGGAAAGTGCGTGTGAACGATTTTCCGGCCATTCTCAAACAAGCTCACGCCTTCTTCACCCCGTGTCACCAGAAGGGCCGGAAACGAATGTTTCTTCAAAATGATTTCGCTCAATCTCTCAATATTATTGGTCCCGTTCAGCTCCATACCGACAGCGCGCTGAACCTCGTAATGGTTGGGAGTGATGACATGTACGCCCTTATAAACGGAAAAATTGCTTTGTTTCGGATCCAGACAAATAAAAATCCCCGAATGATCAACAATTTTTTTTATGCCCTGAATGAGTTCCTTCGAGACAACACCTTTATTGTAATCGGAAATGACGATCGCTCCTATTTTATCGACCCGGGACCGAACATAGTCCAGAATCTTGTGGATGCTTACCGGAGAAATCGGTTTCCTGTCTTCCTTGTCAAACCGCACCATCTGCTGTCCGTGAGCCACGATTCGCGTTTTCAATGTCGTCGGACGGTCTTTTTTAACCACAATGCCCTTCGTTTCAATCTTACGATCATTCAACTCGGCCAGCAGCTGTTTGCCGATCGTATCGGCCCCGACAACTCCCGAAACGTACGCCCGGCCTCCCATGGAATGGATGTTGTTGAGCACATTCGTGCAACCGCCGAGCAAAATGTTGTCTTTCTGAACGTCAACGACGGGGACCGGAGCTTCCGGCGAAATACGCGACACATTCCCCCAGATGAAATGATCGACCATGACATCGCCAATCACCAGAACGCCCGCGCGGGGGAAACCGGCGATGATTTCCAACGCTCTCTTTTTTGTCAGTAATTTTTGCACGTTTGAAGGCAACTCCCGAAACCATCATGCTGAAAATTAAAAAAAGCGCTTCACGCGCCCGTACGTTTACAAAGTTGCGTGATATTATTATTAAGATCTGAATTTGTCAAACATTTTCTAAAAAACAGGACGTCGGCTATTTATGATTATCTTGACATGTCCCCGGAATCTTCATTAATATGCCTGCGGGAGAAAAACGAAACCCGAAAAGCCGTTATTCGGCGAATCGAATGGGATAAGACCATGTTGAATATTAAACAGTTACGGTATGGAACGGACAATTTCTCATACCTTCTGTACGGAAAAACGCAAGCCGTGGCCGTCGACGGGGGCGCATGGAAAGAAATACTTGATTTTCTGAAGCAAAACAATCTCATGCTGAAAATCGTCACCAACACGCATTCGCACTACGACCATACCCCGGGAAACGACCATTTGCTGCAAAAAACAGGCGCCGAATTCATTCGCGCGGCTGATTTCCAGGACCATCAGCCTCTTGTTATCAACGCAGAACGCATCCTGGTCTACCGAACTCCCGGACATACAGACGATTCCGTCTGCTTTCATGCCGGGAGTTTTCTCATTACCGGGGACACGCTTTTCAACGGAACCGTGGGCAACTGTTTTTCCGGCAACATGAATATTTTCTTCCTTTCCATCAAACGGCTGATGGACCTGTCCGGTGAAACGATGATTTATGCCGGCCACGACTATATCCTGAATGCTCTGGCGTTCGCCCGTCATCTGGAACCCCGGAATAAAAATATCGATCTTTTCCGGAATGCCTGCCGCTCCAGGAACACAACCTATTCCACCCTGGATGAAGAGCGCGGCATTAACCCGTACCTGCGGTTTAATGAAGAATCGATCATCCATCTTCTTCGCAAAAACAATCTGCCTCACGCCACCGAGCAGGAACGCTGGAACTCCCTGATGTCCCTGGAATAAAAAATCCGCCGGGCATTTAATATTTGACAGACGCAATAAATTATTTTATATTTTAGCATACTTATTCATTTTCATTCCGGCATTGTTGCGCAACATCTTCGAAAATCCACAAAGGACTCGAGACGGATGGACGAATGCAGGAAATAAAAACGGCAAATGCAAAAAAAACACCTCCAGTAAAAAGCAGAAAAGACACAAAAGAAGCCTTCCTTTACCGACCCCAACCGGAAGAAAAGCATGAAAACTGGCTCCAGAAATCCCTTTTCCTTTTTCAGCACAACCCTGCTTCCATTGTTCTGTTAAGACTTCCCGAAAAAAAATACATCGACATCAATAAAACCGTTTTGCGGACGTTCGGTTTTTCCCGGCAGGACGTCATAGGAAAAACCAGCGACGAACTTGATATTTTTGTCGAACAGGACAAACGACAGCTCGCACTGAAACAACTGATGCAGCAGGGTTATATTGAAAATTTCGAAATGAAGTTCAGGCGAAGGGACAAGACGATCCTTGACGGTCTTTTTTCCGCGGAAATCATCCAACATCGCGAAAAACGATATGTCCTGGTTGTTATTACGGATATTACATCCCGGAATCTGGCACAGCAGGCACAACGCGAAAACGAAGAAAAATACCGGACGATTCTGGAAACCACCGAGGAAGGGTATTATGAAATAGATCTTGCCGGCAATTTCACTTTTTTTAACGACCCGGTCTGTGCACTGCTGGGTTATTCCGAAAACGAATTAAGGGGAATGAACAACCGTCAATATACCAGCCGGGAAACCGCAAGAAAAGTTTTCCAGGCCTTTAACAAGGTCTATAGAACGGGACGCCCCACAAAAGAATTCGACTGGGAAATCATCCGGAAGGATGGGACAAAGCGCTACATCGAACAGTCGGCGTCCCTGAAAAAGGATTCGTCCGGAAAGCCGATCGGCTTCCGCGGAATTATTCACGACATTACCGAACGGAAACAAATGGAAGATGCCCTGCGAAAAAGCGAGGAAAATTTCCGTCATTCCCTTGATGATTCTCCTCTGGGCGTACGCATTGTCACGGAGGAAGGCGAAACGCTCTATGCCAATCAAGCCATTCTCGATATTTACGGTTACACTTATGTGGATGAATTAAAAAACACGCCTCTGCACAAACGTTACACCGCAGAGAGTTACGCCGATTTTCAACAGCGGCAGGAAAAGCGGTTAATGGGGGAAGCCGGTCCGCCCGAATACGAAATCAGCATTGTCAGAAAAGACGGTGAAGTGCGGCATGTCCTTGCACTGCGCAAGGAAATATTCTGGAACGGGCAAAAACGATATCAAATCATTTATCAAGACATTACCGAACGAAGAAAGGCCGAGTTGAAACTGCAGGAGACCCTTCATACGCTGCGCAAATCCATTAATACGACCATTCAGGTGCTGGGCATCGCTTCGGAAGCAAGAGATCCGTATACCGCCGGACATCAACGGAGAGTGGCCGATCTGGCCCGCGCTATCGCGACGGAGATGAAACTGCCGCAAGATACCATCGAAGGAATCCGCATGGCCGGAGCGATCCACGATATCGGTAAGATTTCCATCCCGTCGGAAATATTATGCAAACCAACCACGTTGAGCGAACTGGAATTTTCTTTGATAAAATCGCATTGCCAGTACAGTTACGAAATCATCAAAGACGTCGAATCCCCCTGGCCGCTTGCCGACATTGTATACCAGCATCATGAACGGATGGACGGTTCCGGGTATCCCCGGAGTCTCAAAGGCGAGGATATTCTGATTGAAGCGCGCATTATTGCCGTCGCCGATGTCGTGGAAGCGATCATTTCCTACCGTCCGTACCGGCCGGCGCTGGGCATAGAGATCGCTCTGGCTGAAATCGAAAACAATGCCGGTACGCTCTATGACGTTGAAGCGGTGTCAGCCTGCCTGAAACTGTTCAGGAACAAGAATTTTAAAATCTGAACGCCCTGATTTTTTTATTCTCTACCTCCGATACGTTTGAAGACGACTTCATCATTCTTGAAACTTTTTTCATGATTGACTTCACTATTATTATCAAGTAAAAATTTATTCATTAATCCGTCTGAGCAGGAAAACGTTTATGGTCCATTCAGCGTTACTGGTCACATTAGGTGTTGCCATAACGGCGTTCATGTCGTTCTGGTCGGTGGTGTTTTCCGTCTTTCCCGCCGCTGACAATAAAATTCACAAGGTGGCAACATTGTGGGCAAAGCTATTACTGATGATCTGCAACACAAAAGTCGATGTCATCGGTAAAGAAAACATTCTGTTCGGAAAACCGCAGATTTTTATGGCCAATCATCAAAGCGATTTTGATATTTTAATTTCACTGGCGCATATTCCGGTGCAATTCCGCTGGATCGCAAAAAAGGAATTGTTCGCCATTCCGGTATTCGGCGCAGCCATGCGCAGCGCCGGATATATTGAAATCGACCGGAGCAACCGCGAAAAAGCAATGCAAAGCATTGATGAAGCCGCACTGCGCATCCGGAGCGGCAAGTCCGTCATGACCTTTCCGGAAGGCACGAGAAGCCGCGAAGGAGAAATCAAAGCGTTCAAACAGGGCGCCTTTCATCTGGCCGTCAAATCGGGAGTGCCGATCATTCCGATTTCCATTATCGGCAGCGGCCGGATCATGCCCAAGCGGTCCCTCCGGATAAAACCCGGTCAGTTGAAAATGGTGATTGGAAAACCCATCGACGTTCAGGACGTCACGATTGAAAACAGACACGCACTGATAGAAAAAGTCAGAAATGAAATAATAAAAAATTACAATGCCTGGCAGGATATTGAAATGTCTCCTCTGAAAGATCTGGAAAGCGGGGCACATTGAATCTGCTTACCGTTATCGTTCCCGGCATCGTTCAGGAATTTACCGAACTGTTTCCTGTCAGCAGGTTTGAGCACCTGGTTATTGTACAGAGCTTTTTCCCGGGATTTCATCAGCCGGGCGGGGCCTTCGACGCGGTGCTTTTATTGATTATCGCCGCAATACCGGTTGCCGTTATCGGGTATCTGTTCAAAGACCAGATGCACAACATCTTTGAATCAGCCCGGGCAGCGGCATTTTTCTTAATCATCACCGGCATTCTTTTGTTCTTAGCAGACAAGATGAAGAAGACGCGACGGGATATCAAAAATATGACCGTCATCGACGGTATCCTCTCCGGAAGCGCCCGTGCCGTCCCTTTTCTTACGGGCATTTCCCGCTCGGGGACAACGATCACGTCCGGAATTTTCTGCAATCTGAACCGGAACGCGGCGGCACGCTTTTCTTTTCTGCTCTCCCTGCCGGCGGTATGCGGGGCGGTGATTCTGAAAGCCGGCTATCTACGGCAGATTTCCTCCCCGGAATCATATCTCTACTTCGCAGGGTTCGTTTGTGCGGCATTGGCCGGACTCCTCGCCCTGAAACTGTTTTTCCTGATTATCCGGGAGGCGCGTTTAAAATACTTTGCCTATTATGGCTGGTTCTTCGGAACGTTTACGCTGCTTGTAAAATCTTCTCTTTTCTGAAATAATATCGGTATTACTATTATTGATTCGGCCACAACATGGAAAAAAAACAGACGGACAATAAAAGAACAAGAGAAATCAAAGGCGCGGTTTGTCTGGCGCTGGGCCTCTTTTTGCTCCTGTGCCTGGTTTCCTATCACCCGCAGGACCCCTCTTTCACACATTTTGTCGCGGGCGATCACACCACGCATAATTTTACCGGCAAGGCCGGATCGTATACCGCAGATTCACTGATCCGCCTGCTGGGCGCCGCTTCGTTGCTTTTCCCTCTGATGCTGTTCGTTTGCAGTTTTAAATATTTTCGGTCTTCCGACTTTCGCATCGGCACCGGCCGTTTAATCGGCTTTCTGTTTTTCATCTTTTCCTTCGCCGGCATCATGGCGCTTCTGATCAGCGGAAGCATCTCCCTTTACGGAGAATCGTTGAAAAACGGTACCGGAGGCCTCACAGGCGTCGCCATTGTCGGTTTGCTGCGCAACTATTTCAATGTGGCGGGAACCTATATTATTTTATTTTTGATTTTCGTCGTGTCACTGACTTTCCTGGTCGATTTTTCGATGATCTCGTTCACGGAAAAAATTTCCAAATCCGGCGCCGCCTTTTTGTTAAGATGGAAAGAGCGCATCATGGCCTTTGTCGATTTCGTCTTCAACCGCATGAAATCCGAACCCCCGTCCCCGCCGCAACCCGCTATTGTCGAAAAAGCGCCGGACGTGACCAAAAAAGCGCCGGCCAAGAAAGTTGAACAGACACATTTCGATTTTACGAAGGTAAAAAGCGACGATAAATTTCAGTTGCCGCCATTCACCCTGCTGGAGGAGGCCCCGCAAAAGGATGCCCGCGTCAAACGCGATGCGCTGGTCACCAATTCCCGGATTCTGGAAAAGAAACTGTCCGATTTCGGCGTCGAGGGACGGGTGGTAGAAGTCACGCCCGGACCGGTCATCACCATGTATGAGCTGGAACCCGCTCCGGGAGTGAAAATCAACAAGATCGTCAACCTCGCAGACGATCTGGCGCTGGCGCTGATGGCTCCGAGCATCCGCATTCTGGCCCCGATTCCGGGCAAATCGGTCATCGGTATTGAGATTCCAAATTTAAAAAGAGAATCTGTTTTCCTCAAAGAGGTCATCGACAACGATTCCTTCACGCAATCATCTTTCCGGCTGCCGATCGCGCTGGGCGTTAATTTCGTCGGGACGCCCGTGATTGCCGACCTGACCAAGATGCCTCATCTGCTCATCGCCGGGACCACCGGCTCCGGGAAAAGCGTCGCGCTTAACGCCATGATCTGCAGCATCCTTTTCAAGGCCCAACCGGAAGATGTAAAATTTCTGATGATCGATCCCAAACGGCTGGAGCTATCCTCGTACGAAGGTATTTCGCACCTGATGCATCCGGTGGTGACGGACCCGAAAAAGGCGTCGCAGGTGTTGCGCTGGACGGTGGAAGAAATGGAAAGACGTTACAAGGTCCTCAATGATTTGAAAGCAAAAAGCATCGATGCCTATAATGAGCTGCTCCTCAAAGGGCTGAAAAGCAAAACGGTGCTGGCCATGCCGAAACAAATCGACCCCGAACTGGAATCCGGACAAACCATCGATGAAACGGCCCGGGAAGAACAGGAAATCAAGCACACAAAACTGCCTTATATCATCGTCGTGATCGATGAACTGGCCGATTTGATGATGGTTGCGCCAAGGGATGTGGAAGAATCGCTGACCCGGCTGGCGCAGATGGCGCGGGCCGCCGGAATTCATCTGATCATCGCCACGCAGCGGCCTTCCGTGGACGTCATTACCGGCCTGATTAAAGCCAATTTTCCCACGCGCATTTCGTTTCAGGTGTCCTCCAAAATCGATTCGCGTACGATTATTGATCAGCAGGGGGCGGAAAAGCTGCTGGGATCCGGCGACATGCTTTTTATTCCTCCCGGGACCTCCAAACTCTCCCGCATTCACGGCGCATACGTTTCGGACAAGGAGATTTCCCGCATCGTCGACTTTATCAAAATGCAGGCACAGCCCGCATACGACGATTCCATCGAAAAATATGCCCTGGCGGCCGCGCAGATCCAGCATGAAGGCGACGATGATTTCGACGCAAAATACGATGAAGCCGTGGCACTGGTCAGCGAACTGGGACAGGCCTCCATTTCACTGGTCCAGCGTTACATGAAAATAGGGTACAACCGCGCCGCCCGCATTATTGAAAAAATGGAATCCGAAGGCATCGTCGGTCCTTCCGACGGCGCCAAACCCAGAAAAGTTCTGATTAGAAAGCTTCCCGGTTGAAAAACGCAGAGAAAACAAAAATCAATATTATCAGTCTGGGCTGTCCGAAAAATCTGATTGATTCGGAAGTCATGGGAGGATTTCTCCGCCAGTCCGGCCATGCCCTGGTTGACAAACATACCGACGCGGATATCGTCATCATCAATACCTGCGCTTTTATTAATCCGGCCAAAGAAGAAGCCATTGACGAAATCCTGACCGTCGCCGAAGCAAAAAAAAACCGCCCGAACCTGCGGATCATCGTGGCGGGATGTCTCGCACAACGCTACGGCAGGGAACTTCTGGATCAGATACCGGAGGCGGATCGGGTCATCGGAACCGGCGAGGTCGGCAACATTGTCAGGCACGTCACAGAACTCATCCGGTGCAAAAACCGCCGTAAGGCTGTGATCACCCGGCCGGTTTATTTAATGAACTGCAACCACCGGCGTATTTTACCGGCATCGGCATTCAGTACCTACCTTAAGATATCTGAAGGATGCTCCAACCGCTGTTCTTACTGTGTCATCCCTTCCCTGCGCGGCGCGGCGCGCAGCCGTCCGCCGGATGATATTCTCCGCGAAGCCGAACGACTGGCCCAAAGAGGCATCAGGGAAATCATCATTACGGCGCAGGACACGACCGGTTACGGCTGGAATTTGAAAGGGCGGCCCAGGCTTTCCGATCTGTTGAACGATCTGACGCAAATTAAGGGGATCGAATGGATCCGGCTGCTTTATGCGCATCCGGCCCGTATTACCGCCGATTTGCTCAGCACGATCGCTGAAAACGATAAAATATGTTCCTACATCGATCTGCCCATTCAGCATATTGACGATGCCATCCTCAACGCCATGAAGCGCAAAGTGAACGCTGCGGAAATCAGGCAGGTAATTGCTCAAATCCGGCATATCATTCCCGATGTCGCCCTGAGAACATCCCTGATTACCGGGTTCCCCGGCGAGACACCGGCCCGGTTCAACCGGATGCTGGATTTTGTCCGACAAACCCGGTTCGATCATCTCGGTGTTTTCACCTATTCCAGAGAAGAAGGCACAGAAGCCGCCGGCTTGCGATATCATGTGCCGGAAAAGGAAAAAGAACGGCGCCGTGAAACGATCATGCATGACCAGATGGAAATTTCCGCTTCCATCAACACGTCGCTCATCGGTTCCGTCCAGGAGGTGATCATTGAAGGGAAAAGCGACCGCCCGGATTATCCTTATATCGGCAGATGCCGCCGCCAAGCGCCCGAGATCGACGGGGTTACCTATATCAAGGGGCCTTCGCCGGACATCGGTCATATCGTCAAATGCCGGATAACCGCAGCGGACGACTATGACCTTTTTGGAAAGATCATCCGGAAGTCTTCCTAGCCCCTGGATTTTATTCTTCCTTTTTTTTTCTGTTTTTCCACTGCGGACATAATTCGGACGATCCGGGCTGATAGTCACGGCAGATTAACGGCCTTGTTTCGTATATGGAGCAGAGCCAGACCTTGCCTGTATTGTAAAGGAAGGGACATTCCCCCGGCGCATTGCCCGTATCCGAAGATATCATTCTGTCGCCCGCCCAGAACAAATGGCGATGGTCGATCATCTCCAGAATGTCCTGCCTGTTTTCGGCTCGCCAGCGGTCATAATCTTCCTGCTGCGCATAAGCCGTAAAATCGACGAAACAACATTTTCCGCATTGCAGACAGGAGAGTGATTTTTTCATCAAAACCGTTTTGTTCCTTTTCACCGGATTAAATATTTTCAGAAGATTTGCCGTCATCTTTCAATACTTTAAAATTATCTCACATTTCCGGATGAATTCATAGCCCGTCGGTTTCTCTTCCGACCGATAAGCGCATGATGCGCAAGAAATGCTGAATTTACCCTTTGAAATACCCCTATAATTGTTGTATGAATTTTGACATAGAACACGTCGGGGCAACCCAGGGAGCAGAACGCGCATGACGACATCTCCAGACCGGAAAGAAACTGAACAAACCGGCGTCTCCTTCAATACAAAGCAGACCGAAACGACATCCGTGCGGCCGGAACTTGCCGAAATGTTTGCACGGCAGAAATTTGGTCTGGATCAAAACAGACCCGAGGCGGTGGAAAAACGCAGACAGAAAAATCAACGAACAGCCCGGGCAAATGTTGAGGATCTGTGCGACGCCGGAAGTTTTATGGAATACGGAGCGCTGGCGATGGCGGCGCAGCGCGGCAGACGTTCCGAAGAGGATCTCATGGCCAGGACACCCGCCGATGGACTGATTGCGGGCATCGGAACAATCAACGGCACTTTCTTCAAAGAAGAAAAGGCCCGCTGCATGGTCATGGCCTACGATTACACGGTTCTGGCCGGCACGCAGGGATTTTTCAATCACAAAAAAATGGACCGGATGCTCAAACTTGCCCATGAACAGTCTGTCCCGCTGGTCCTGTTCGCGGAAGGCGGCGGCGGAAGGCCGGGAGACGTCGACGCCATCGGTGTGATGACCGCCGGCCTGGATTTGTCAACGTTTGCCATGTTCGCCGGACTCAGCGGCAAAGTGCCGCTTGTCGGGATCGTGTCCGGCCCCTGTTTTGCCGGGAATGCGGCGCTGCTGGGCTGCTGCGATGTCATCATTGCAGCGAAAAATTCCAATATCGGCATGGGCGGCCCGGTGATGATCGAAGGCGGCGGCCTAGGAAATTTTAAACCGGAACAGATCGGGCCTATTGACGTCCAGACACAAAACGGCGTGGTAGATATCGAAGTTGCCGATGACGTGGAAGCCGTTGCCGCAGCAAAAAAATATCTCTCCTATTTTCAGGGGACAACGCCGTCATGGGAAGCGGCGGATCCGCTTCAGCTGCGCGACCTCATTCCCGAAAACAACAGGCGCGCCTACAACATGCGAACCGTCATTAAAGCGCTCGCCGATACGGATTCATATCTGGAACTGCGCCCTAAATTCGGCGCGGGGATGATTACGGGATTGATTCGCATCGAAGGGCGGCCTTTCGGATTGATCGCCAACAACTGCCTGCATATGGCCGGCGCCATTGAAGCCGAGGGCGCGGACAAAACGGTGCGGCTGATGCAGCTTTGTCAGGCACACGGCCTGCCGATTCTGTCTCTGTGTGACACTCCCGGATTTATGGTGGGTCCGGAAATCGAAAAACGCGCGCAGGTGCGCCATGTCTGCCGGATGTTTGTTGTCGGCTCGCACCTGACCGTTCCATATTTTACGGTTGTCCTGCGCCGCGGTTACGGCCTGGGCGCCATGGCGATGGCCAAAGGAGGTTTCCATGAATCCTTCTTCACGGCTTCCTGGCCCACGGGAGAATTCGGTGCCATGGGCATTGAGGGGGCCATCAAGGCGGGGTTTAAAAAAGAGCTGGCGGCCATCGAAGATCAGGATCAGCGTGAGCAGCTATACCGGGACCTGGTGGCCCAACTTTACAAGCGGGGCAAGGCCGTCAACATCGCATCCTACCTGGAAATCGATGCCGTGATCGATCCGTCCGAGACCCGGAAGTGGATCATGCGGGGCATAAAATCCGCAGCAACGGGAAAAAAACAGAGCCCCGTTCATAATTATGTCGATCCCTGGTAACCACAACAAGGCGGATTTTACGATGCAAATTCAAGAAATTTTTTCCATCTACAAAGAGGATCTTCAACAGGTCGAAAAATGCATCAGTGACAATGCAATCTCTGAAATAAAATTAATTCCCGAAGTGGCTCATCATCTGATCGACAGCGGCGGGAAGCGATTCCGTCCCCTTTTGCTGCTGATCGCGTCCCGGCTTTGCGGCTATCACGGGGAACACCGTTATGCCATGGGGACCGTCATGGAATACATTCATACGGCAACACTCCTGCATGACGATGTCATTGATCAGGCCCTGATCAGACGCGGCAAAACGTCCGCCAATAAAGTATTCGGAAATTCCGTCAGTATTCTGGTGGGCGATTTTCTGTGTTTCAAGGCCTTTATGCTGATGAGCGAAATCGGCAACAACAATATTTTTGAACTGGTCTCCCGGATGGGAAATATCATGTCGGAAGGCGAAGTTTTCCAACTGACCAAATGCGGGGATATCAACATGACGCGGGATGACTATCTCAACATTATTGAAAAGAAGACGGCCGTTCTGATTTCGGCATCCTGCGCCGCGGGAGCGATCCTGGGCTCGGCATCCCCGGAAAAGATCGACGCCATGGCCCGGTTCGGGAAAAACGCGGGCATGGCTTTTCAAATTACGGACGATATTCTGGATTACGCGGCCAAAGGCCAGACATTCGGCAAATCGATCGGCAAGGATCTGGAGGAAGGCAAAATCACCCTGCCGCTCATCTTTGCCCTCAAACAAAGCACGGACGAAGAAAAAAACACCATGAAAGAGATCCTCTCCCGAAAAAAAAGCTCCAGGAAAGCCGCTCTGCAGGTCCGGACATTCATTGAAAAATACGAAGGGCTGGAATTGTCGCGGTATACGGCGGCGGGATACATCAAAGAGGCCAAACGGCAACTCGACGTTTTTGAAGATTGCGCCGAAAAAAAACACCTGATTACCGTTGCCGATTACATTCTCTCCCGAAACGTATAAACTCTATATTTTATATTCAGCGCGCCGAATGACTTCCAGCTGCAAATCACGCTGCAACCTTGTGAAATAGGCCACGAACCCGGAAATTCTGACCATCAAATCGCTGTAATATTCCGGATGGGCCATCGCATCTTTCAGCGTCTCCGTGGAAATCACATTGAACTGCGTCTGCATGCCTCCCATCCTGAAATACGTATCCGCGTAATTGGCCATGATTTCAATAATCCTTTCATGACTGTCCGAGGAAGCGGGAACAATTTTGACATTGAAGGCGATGTTATTATCCAGCGTTTCGGGTTTCAATTTCGCCACGTCCCGGAGATTATCCAGCAGATTCGGCGATGCCGTCGGATGCGGTGTGAGTCCGGGGGTAAAAGGTTCGCCGGCCAACCGGCCCGACGGGGAGGCTCCCGTGACGCGCCCGTAAACCGTATGATTGGCCATGGACCACCAACCGGTCGCGTGGGGTCCTCCTCGATAATTTTGGTGAGAGGCAAAATAATCATGCACCAATGACGTCACCCGGTTGGCCATTGTTACGGATTCTTCATTGCCCGAACCGAAACGCGGCACTCTGGTTTTAATCATGGCATGCAACCGGGGGTGATGGGCGAAATTGCTGTCAATCGCCTCTTTAAGTTCGGCAAACGTGATTTTTTTCTCATCATAGACCAGTGTTTTGATCGCCATCAGAGAATCGACAACATCCGCCATTCCGATAACGGATACGCCGGACGAATTATATCTGGCTCCGCCCCGGGTTACCCCTCTGCCGCTTTCAATACACCCTTCGGTCATGCTGGAAATCAGCGGCGCGGGCTGATGCTGTTGATAGATCTCGCCCAATTGGTTATTGCCGATAATGGATTGCTCGCACAGAAATTCACACTGTTCTTTGAACGCTTTCCAGAAATCGTCAAAGGTCTCGAAATCGCCCTGCCCGATGATGCCTGTGTCCGGACCAAGTTTCCAGTTCATCAGGGGATGTTTTCCGTTATTCAGCGCCATTTCCAGTACGGCGACCAGATTGAATTCTATGCTGGACGTGGCGCTGCAGTGCTTGCCGGGAATGCCCGGTTCCACGCAGCCGTTGACAACCCAATCCCTCACATCCTCAACGGCCCAGCCGCGCGCCGTCAAGGATTCCATGACGGCGTCATCGCCGTGGATGCAGGGCGTCGCGCCTGTGATGTAATTCACATCGCAAACCCTTTTCAGATAGGCAAAACTGTTTTTATCCGGTTTATACCGGGCATGAACATTGGGATTATTCAACGAAAGCAATTCCGTCACCTTGAGAAGGATATATGTCATGTCGTTGACCGCATCTTCCCCCTGAGGCGTCACGCCTCCCAGCGTGATCGTGCCGTTGGGCGACGAGCCGCCGTTCTGCCAGTTGCCGATATCCGGAGCAAGAATCTGATGACTGGATTCTATAAAGTAAAGACATCCGAGAATATCGATCACCTGTTTGATGTATGCTTCCCGTTTTTGCGGGGTGGTGAGTTTATGCATATCCGATTCAAAATACGGCTGAAGAATCTGATCCAGCCTTCCGTACATGGGACCGTCGTCGGTGCTTTCCATCCCCAGACAAAGGTGCATCAGAATAATATTCTGAACGGCCTCATGAAGCGTTTCAGATGGACTTTCCGGAATTTTGAGCAGCATCCGATGCATGGTTTCCAATTCGGCTTTACGCTGCGGGTTCGTTGCCGTTTTGGACTCTTCAAGCGCCTGACGGGCAAGATTGCGGGCGTAGGCGTTGACACCCTCCAGACTGATGATCATCGCCTTTAACGTATTTTTCTTTTCATCGTCGGCATGAGCATCTCTGGCAAGTTCTTCTTCTATCTTTCTGATCAACCCTCCGGTCCCCAGCTTGATAAGCGCTTCGTGTCCCGGGGGCACTTCCGACATGGATATCGTTTTCCAATAATAAACGGAAAAAAACCTGTCATGAATCTGAACGGGCAGACCGCCGTTTGTCCGGCTTCTCCACAATTCGTGAATATTTCTTTTTGCCCAATAGGGAAATACGTGCCTGTGCAGAATATGAATGGATTCCTCGCTGATCTCATACGGCATGAGCTCCCTTTTTGAAAAGGACCGCAGCTCACCCCAGCTGTAACAGCCGATGGAGAAAGGATGTCCGACGCAGGTGGAAACGGGAGATGTGGTGTACGTTCCGGCCAGCAGATCGTTTGTCCTGATCACCGGCGTTCTGTTCTCCAGGATATACTTCAGGCTTTCCGCTTTACGCAGGTTGGGATCCCAGGGTTTGCCGTCCTTATCCACCTCGTATCCGTTGGCCAGATGGAAATCTGTGATCAGTTTTCCGTATTCGTGACAGACCACCGCTTCCTTTTTTTTACCGAAATACTCGGCGCGAAATTGTTCCAGCCTCGGAAAATCCTCCAGCCCTAAGCCGGCCAGATGCGGGTCCTCCAGATATTTGACACCGGGATCAACTTTTCCGCCCGCTACGCGGCTGATTTTTCTTCTCTGACGTTCCTGCCTGCAGCAATCGGTGTCGGCCACATCCCGGCCGACGGATTTGTTTGCCTTTCTATGTTCTTCAATCTGTCGGTCCACGGCTTTCTGCTGTCCCTTGTCAAAAACAAGCGCCATCAGATAATTGAACAGGGAGGCGAGCATGATGTTGCCTTGTGTTCGAATGGTGCCGATCAGCATCATTTTATACATTTCATCGGGGGTTGCATCGGTCATATCCAGAAGATGATCAGAGGTTTTAAAGATAATGACCGTTTCCACATTTTCAGGAATTGTCTTCAGCACACGGACCACGCCATCCTGAAACACGATCGCCGCTTCGATGGCGCTGTCCTCCGATCTCATCCCCAGAGAAAGGTTGATCCAGCCCTGCGTGCCTTTCAACTCCTCGAGCAGCGCTTCGGAAGTATTGAATCGGCCGGCGATAAATTGCAGAAACCCTTCCAGAAGCAACTGATGCTTGCGCAGCACTTTACCGATGCCGACCTTTGATGCGCTTACCGCCAGACCCCAATAGCCTGATCGCCGATTTTGATCTGAACTGTTTTCCAGCGTGTTTTGCATGGCTTTTTTCTTGCCTGACATCCCTTGCAGAAGCGTCAGTTTTTTGTCTTAAATTTAACGCTATTAAATTTAAAAGTCAATCGTTTTCCGTCAGGATTCAGAAACCGATGATAGCGATAACGTATCGAAAAAGAATCATCCGCCGCCACCGCAACAGCGGACCGGATTGGCAGGAAAGGCCGTTGAGCCGAAGTCAAATCTTGCGTCTGATATTTCTATGAGATCACCGGTATTTCCTCCTGATGTAGGCAGTCAGTAAATCATCGACGATACGATGCATTGCACGTTCGGGATTTTTAACGATCACCTTTAAAATACCGCTGTTGTAAAGAGAGACAATGCCATGCAGTTCGCTAAAGGTCCTGATAAAATAAAACTCCACGTCCCGGACATCCGGCTCAGAAGATGAGGACAGAACGTTCTTGCCGATACTCATGACCAGATTAAGATTTCTCACCGAGCTTTCATATTCCTCGCGGGCAAGAGATTCTTCGGATGTTCCATAATAGTCGGATACCTGAGGCACCCGGCGATTAAACATGATGTCGTAATAATTCGGATATTTTTTAGCAAACGTCAAAAATGTTTTGATTATTTTTTTCAGTTTGGCCATCGGCTCCGCTTCTTTCCGGACAGCCTTCGAAAGCATGGCATATAACAACTCAAATGTTTTTTTATGGATTGCGATGATCAGTTGATCTTTGTTTCTGAAATAATTGTAGAGGTTGGCCGCCGTCATATTGGTTCGTCTGCCCAGTTGGTACATGGAAAGCTTCTCAAATCCTTCTTCTCTCAGAATCGTCAGGGCTTCTTCGAGAATGGCGTTTCGTACCTCTTCTATTTCTTTTTCGCTGCGTGTGATTTTGGACAATGCAATTCCCGCTCTAGACAAAATTCTCCACGTATTTTTTGAACATCTTCCTCACGGTTGGATTTTTTTCCCATTGATATAATCTTTCAAATGTTCCCGGAAGCGAACTTGTGGAATACGCAAGCCCCTTGTACAGCTCAAAGTAGGCACTCGCCCCCAGTTGAAATCCAATGCCGGCAAAAGCATCCACCATGCGGTCTTTGAAGCTTTGCGCCCCTTTTGACGAATGGACACTCCAGGATTTCTTCGCCATACCAAAAGCAATATGCAAAGCGCTGATGTAGGATCCTATTTTTTCCATGGTGTCGTACAGCATGTAAAAAGTCACCAGCGGACTGTTGAACAGGGCATCCGGTATCTTTCGGTTGCTCTCCGTCAAATCGGCAATGGTTAACGAACAGAAATAATCCATTGAACCGGGATTGCCGTAGATCAGCTCATGCGTCTCCAGGCCTTTAAGAAAATCAAGCGAGCCCGGCAGATTGCTCAGGCAGGTCGGCTGAATGCCGATTTTATTCTTCTTGCAGAATTCAACAATTTTCCTGCCGGAATGATCCTCTAAAGAATGAAAATAATCGTAGGGCATTCCGAACATGAACGCACCATGAACGGAAATACCGTGATCCTGAATTTTTTTAATTCGCGATGCGTAATACTCTTCGACGGATATTTTCTCTTTTTTGATTTTGGCTACGATATTCTTGCCGACATACTCCAGATTCCTGATATCCAGCGATTCCAATCCGATAAAGAAATGCGATGCGCCGGAAAGCCTCAGTTTTTGAAGGAGCTTGTCACTATCGGCGACCTCAATGCTGATTTGCGCCGCGTAATTGATCCGTAAAGGACTTTCGATCATTTTGTCCAGAACATCGTGCAGCTTTTTCCCCCCGAACAAAAGGTTATCGGGCGAGATGAAATAGAACCGGTTCTTAAACGTGACACCTTTCTTCTGCTTATCCAGCAGTTCACAGGTAAAATCCTCGGGTGAACGAGATGTGAACTTTCTTCGCTCTTCCGGGAACGAAGATATGGAACAGAAACTGCAGGAAAACGGACAGCCTAAAAAGGGAGTCGTCACGTTCGTTTCAATGATTCGTGAAAGGAGCGGGCCGATGACGGGAAATTTATTAATAAAGTATGGTTTGATTTTAGGTAATTCGATGACCCGGTCACATCCCCAGACGCCATCCTCAATCGGGATATTTCCGTGATACTCTTTTTTCAGATTCGAACGCGCAAGATCCGACATAACGTTTTTAATGGTCGGCAAATCGCCGGCGCCGATAACCTGCGTAACGATTTGGGGATGCGGCAGATACTTTCTCAGATACATGTCCACATCATTAAAGCTGGTTGAAACATGGATGCCGCCGATGACGACCGGTATGTTGACTTTGTTCAAAATCAGAATCACGGCACAAGCGGTGGGAAACGTTGAACTGATCAGAGACATGAAGACTGCCACCGGTTTTTGTTTTTCTTCCGCAATGATCTGTCCGATCGTTTTCCGGGTATCATCGGCGATGATGACTCTTGCGTCTTGATCCGCCCGGCAAATCTGATTGGCAATATAGTAGGCTTTATAGGGCTCGATGGCCATCTGCTCGAGCATCCCTTTCCGGAGCAGGTTGGTATTGAAGCTCAGGAATTCGGTATAATTCGTTTCATTGCACGCTTCCAGCTTTCTGCCCGTCAGGTATTCAACCGTATCTTCAACGGTGAAGCCCGCCACGCCTATTTTTCCCATCAGATCCACGGTCGTGGGATCGTACATAATATAATATTTTTTCAAATTCTTTTTTGTGTCACGATTTTCAGCGAATGATTTTGTCATTTTTCAGTTCTCACGAAACAATTTAATGAGGCATCTTCAATGGCAGAAACTTTACTCAAGGTAGAAGTTCTTTTCTCTGAACAACTTCAGACAGGCGTCCACGACAGCGCTATCATAGAGAATTCCCCTGTTTTTTTCGATTTCTTCCAGAGCGGCTCCGATTCCCAGCGACGGACGGTATGGACGATGGGACGCCATGGATTCCACAACATCGGAAACAGCCAGAATACGGGCTTCAAGGAGTATTTCATCCCCTTTAAGCTGTCTGGGATATCCCGAACCGTTCATCCTTTCATGATGCTGAAAAATGATTTCCGCCAGCGGCCATTGCGATTCCACATTTTTCAGCATTTCATATCCGCAGGCCGAGTGCTCCTTAATGAGGGAATATTCCAGATTGGTCAATTTTGTCGGTTTTGTCAGTATCTCCGCCGGTATGGACAATTTTCCGATATCATGAATGGAACTGGCCATTTGAATACCGTCAATTTTTTCCTGGGGCAACCCCATTTCCGCTGCAATCGCACAGGCCAGATTGGAGGATCTGATCTGATGGCCTGCTGTATACGGATCCCGTGCCTCCACGGCGGACACCATGACCTGAATGGTTACTCCCATGGATTTCTTGAGACTGTCCAGAGCTTCCTGCAGTTTCTCTTTCGCCTGCTCATGACCGGCAACCTCCTGCAAAAGCGCCTGATTAAGGTTTTTATAATCTTCCGTACGCTGTTTGACCCGGTCTTCCAGTTCCTCATTGATCCTGGAGACTTTTTCCCTCTCCTCTTCCACCTGCTGGTTCATGAGAAAGTCGCGCCGGGCATAAAATTCAATCGCGTAGCAGGCCATCATTCCGACCAGATTGGCGCTGATGAAGAAGAAATTATTGCCCAGGAAAACATCCAGCGGCGTCGGGTTGAGCCCGACGGTAACGGTTTCATAAAAGATAACCTGCAGCCATCCGGCAACAGACGCCCAGGTAAAAAAGAGCCGGATGAGGGTGTATCCCCACATGAAAACGAGCATAAGGCCGGCGTAGTATGAATAGCTGACCGGCGGCGGTGCAACAACGATCATGCCGATGATGCCGGCACCGGCCAGAAAATAAACCAGTGCAAGTATGGGCTGTATGTATTTTTCAAATATGGGCAAAAAAGATATCGCCAGCACGCCCACCAGCACCGGACCGATGACAATGAAACGAATGATCCAGAGCGCAACGACTTGCTGCGGCATCAGGAGAACATCCAGAACACCGAACGCCGCATAAAGCATCGCTCCCAGAATCATCATCATGCGGATGTGCGGCAGAGACGACGTATAATACTCTTTCAGAAACGGCGCTTCGAGATAAGACAATTCCCCGGAAAATTTGAGGGTCAGCCGATTTATTTGCATTGGAAGATTCATAGCCTATCGTAAAACGCCCTGTTCGATTTTACAACATTTATTAAACGCCGTCGGGAAGGGCATATTGATCCTGAAGCCTTCCGGACCTGTCTTCTTTCAGCGCCTGAGGCAGCGCATTCATAATATCCTGCGCCGTCATGCCGTCCGTTCCTTTTTTTAACGCCGCCAGATCTCCGGCGACCCCGTGAAGGAATACCCCCTTGCGGGTTGCTTCATCGAAGGACAACCCCATGCCGAACATCGCCGCAATGCAGCCGGTCAGCACATCACCGGAACCGGCCGTCGCCATTCCCGCATTACCGCTTAAATTAACGTAAACATTCCCGTCACGGGTGCCGATAAGCGAATGCGGTCCTTTGAGCACGATACAGGCGTTCAATGTTTGCACCGTCTCCCGCAATACTTTTATTTTATCGGCATGGATTTCCTTCAATGATTTGCCCGTCAGCCTCGCCATTTCTCCCATATGCGGTGTCAGAATCGTTGCCGCTTTCCGCCGGCGAATGCTGTCCGGACAGCCTGCCACAGCGGTAAGACCATCGCCGTCAATCAGCATCGGCTTACGAACCGTCGCAGCGATTTCCCTGACAAGGTTGACCGTTTCGTCCTGCAGAGAAAGTCCCGGACCGATGACCACCATATCCGCCTTTGCCGAATGCTCCAGCAACGCCTTCTTGTTTTTCAAAGCCATGCTCCCTGCCTCGGTTTCTTCCTGCGGCAGATAAACAATTTCCCGGCCGCGCCTGGCAATTACCGGAATCACCGCACGCGGCGCTGCCAGTCTTGCATAACCGCCGCCGGCCTTCAAAAAGGACATGGCCGACAGATACGGAGCTCCGTAATAATTGACCGCTCCTGCGATGAACAGGACATCGCCCATGGCGCCCTTATAGGCATCGGCAGGCCTCGGCGGCAAAGCCATAGCGTCATTCGTCCTCACCGGGATGTCATCCCGGTCATACAGCGACGGCGGAAAAGAAATGTGACTGACCCATAATTCGCCGTTGACGTCACAACCGGGATAAAGCAGGTTGCCGATTTTGGGAAGGCCGAACGTGACGGTATAGTCGGCTGTAACAGCGGCTCCCATGATTTCTCCGGTATTGCCGTTGACCCCGGAGGGAATGTCGAGCGATAAAACTTTTTTTCCGCCTTTATTAATCAGTGAAATGGTGTCCGCAACCAATCCGGAAACCGGACGATCCAATCCCGTCCCCAGGATGGCATCAATCACAACGTCGCAATGGGCCACGTGCCTGCCAGCCGGTCGGGCATTTGTCAGCTGCGCTGTTTCCAGCGGCAACCGTTTGACGATTTCGAAATTCGTCGCGGCCGCACCTCTGAATTTTTCGCTGTCATTGAGTAAAAATACCCTGACAAGGCCGCCGCGTGAATGGAGCAGACGTGCAACGACAAGACCGTCCCCTCCGTTATTACCGGATCCGCAGAAAATGGCGAATTTCTTGCCGCGAATGCCTGTGCGCGACAAAAGAACGCTGACGGCTGCCCGTCCCGCGTTTTCCATCAGTACGTCCTCGGGAATGCCCAGATGCTCAATAGCAAAGCGATCCATGGAACGCATTTCACCGACACTGGCTATTTTCATAATGAGTTCTCCGCAAACCTCGATCCCATTTCCTGCCAATTATCCGGCATAAAAAAGAGCCACAAACTTTAAATCCGTTGCGGTTTCCGGTTATGGTAGCGTTAATAAAAATTTACAAATTAATATATTAATAATACGCAGATTGCCGTTGAAAAATCAACTGATTATTAAGACCTTGGCTCCGCGGATTTTACCTTCTTTCAATTCGCCGAGCGCTTGATTGACGTCGTTGAGCGGATAGGCCTGCACGTCCGGAACAATGCGCATGTCGGAGGCCAGTTTAAGAAAGTTCTCAATATCACAAAGGGCCACGTTGGCCACGCTTTTGATTTCTTTTTCCATCCAGAGATGACGTCCGTAATTCAGTTGCAGAAGATAATCTTTGTCTGTGTCCTCTTTGCGGATTGCGTTAATCACCAGCCGGCCGGCCGGTTCCAGATTTTTTAACGCTTCGACCACCGGTTTCCAGACCGGCGTCGTATCAATGACGGCATGAAGCTTTTCCGGAGATTCGTCGGATGTATCTCCGGCCCAGACGGCACCCAGGTCAAGGGCAAATTGACGTTCCGCCGGATTGCGGGCAAACACGAACAATGGTGTTTGCGGGTAAAGATACCGGGCCATCTTCAAAACCAGATGGGCCGACGCGCCGAATCCGGTCAGACCGAGACGTTGTCCGTTTGTCAGATTTGCCAGACGCAGGGAACGAAAACCGATGGCGCCGGCACACAGAAGGGGCGCGGCCTGACTATCGGAAAAAATTTCGGGAATGGGAAACGCGAATTTTTCGGATACGGTCAGATACTGGGCATAGCCGCCGGAGACATCCCTGCCCGTGGCCTTAAAACCGGCGCATAGATTTTCATTTCCGGAAAGACAGAAAGGACATTGACCGCAGGATCGATTAATCCAGCCAATGCCCACTCTGTCGCCGATTGCAAATTTGCGCGCGCGCCTGCCCTGTCCGGCAACAACGCCAACCACCTGATGTCCCAAAATAACAGGGAATGAAGGCAGAAAGATTCTGCCTTCAATTTCGTCGAGTTCCGTGTGACAAACGCCGCATACCGACACTTTAACCAGCACGTCGTCACCGTCGCCCACCGCAGGTTCGGCAACCTCGGTTATTTTCAGAGGCTTCTTATTTTTCTTTAAGCTGGTTGTTTGCTCTAAAATCGCCGCTTTCATTTCAGGCTGACAGGAACATCCGGCGCGACGTCCACGGGTTGAACATATTTTTCAACCACATCCTGCGTATTGTTCATTTTCAGTTTGTCAAATAGAAAGGCAAACTGTTTTTCCAGTCCGGCGCTGATTTTATCGCGGGTGTCCGCCGGCAAATGCCACATATCCTGCTTAAAGGGACCGAAACCCTTTTTGCGGGTTTTGTAAATAAATTGTTCTTCCGTATCTTTATCCTTCCATTCAGACTGGAATGCCGTTTTCAGATGATCGTATATTCTGGCCTTCAAGTCAGCCGGGAAAGCCGAACTGTCGTAAATAATATTTTGAAAGCCGGTGGCCAGATGAATTTCAGCCGTCCCCACCGCGGGGAACCGGTCAAACGCCTCGTCGGGTAATGTCGACGCTCCGTGCTGAACCGCACCGGCCAGACCGTATTTGGACCGGGCCACCGCCGATAATTTCTCCAGAACCGCAAAATCGATTTTGACTTTGGCGACGCTGCCGTCTGCCAGCGGAACGCCGCCGTGCGTCGTTCCCGTCTGGACGCTGATTTTACTGATCCCTTTGAGCGATTCACCCTGTTTTTTAAGCTCCGCCAGATAACCGTCCATATAGGCCTCCAGCTCTTCCACCGTGCTGTTTTTCCCGCCCACTTCACCGATTTCGCCGCCGACTGATATTGTGATTCCCTCCGGTTCCAGATCGCGGATCATGGTGGTCAGTTCGGCTGCGAGACTGAAATTCGTCTGTTGCTGTTCTGTGACGGTGGGTTTGGAAAGATCCACCAGCGTCGACGTATCGATATCGATATTGTAAAATCCCGCTTCAATCGCTTCCCAGATTAAATTTTTTACCGTCTGGGTTTCTTTCGCTGCGTCGGCCGCAAATTTCTTGGCGTTGATTTGAAAATGGTCCCCCTGCAAAAAGACGGGCCCGCGATATCCGGTTTTGATTGCGGCAGCAATGACGGCCGCTGTGTATTCCACCGGCCGTTGCGAGGTATAATCAATTTCCGACCGGGCGATTTCGAAAATGACAGGACCGACTTTCCCTTTCATCATCGCGCGGAAAACCGCCTGGGCCGATTCATAGGTCAGGCCGCGGAGATTGATTGCCGGAACGGTAAATCCCCTGACGTCTTCCCGGCCCATCGCTTCATAAAGGGGTTGAATGGAGGCGGACACAATTCCCAGGGCAGCGCCTGCGCGGCGGATCAGCCAGCATGCGGCTTGCTGTGCTGCCTGATCGGCGCTGAACACGGCGGTATAAATCAAATGATCAATCAAGTCTCCTCTGAGTGCCGTCTCATTCAAAATGCTCACATCGTTGCCCTCGATGGCAATAATTTTTTCGTATTTCTTCTGCAATTCATTTTTATCTTTGTAAATCATAATCACTCCTTGCAATTATATTTTATTCAGTCGCCGGCGGGGAAATCACCCGCCCGTTCCGACCATCTCCGCACCGGGATTATTTTTCACGATGCCGACAGCATTTCTTTTGCCAGTTGGACTTCGTAAGTGCTTCCGATATAGATCGGCGAGAGCTGATTGATCGTCTCCACCTTCACAGAAAGAATATCCTGATCGCCGTCGATGGCGAGGCCTCCGGCCTGTTCCATGATGAAGGCCATCGGTTGCAATTCAAACAGCAGCCGCAGCTTGCCTTTCGGCGATTTTTTTAAAGCCGGATACGTGAATAATCCTCCCTTTTTAATCAGAACCTGATTGATGTCAGGAACGAAACCGCCGCTGTAGCGGAGTTTGTAGCCGTCGTTTTCCAGTTTGTCAATAAACTGAAGATGCGCCGGATTCCAGTCCCGGCGCAGGCCGCCCGGTGAAAATATCGACCCCTTTTCTTTCAATTTGATATTTTCCTGCGACAGAACATACTCTCCCTCGCGATTAAGGACGAATTCATGGGCGCCCTTGCCTGCCGAATAAATCATCGTAATCAGAGGACCGTAAGTAATATACAGGGCAGCCACCATGGTATTTCGTCCGCAATCCAGAACCGATTCCTTGTGAATGCCGATAATGGTTCCTATCGCCAGATTGGTATCCACCAGGGATGAGCCGTCGAGCGGATCAGCCGTTACGATGTATTTTTCCTGACCGGTGCCTATTTTTACGATATTCTCCAGCTCTTCAGATGCGTATTCACGGACAAAACCCGAAAATTCCAGCTGGTTTTTCAGTATCTCGTCGGAAGCGCGATCCAGCGCCATCTGTTCCTCGCCGTAGACATTCTTCAGTCCGGCAAGCTTTCTGTTGGACTCATGAATCTTTGCTGAGATATATTTGCCGACGACGGCAATCTGCCAGATGAGACGACGAAGTTCAACCTCCACACCGGCCATCCACATATGTCTTCTTAAATCAACTATGTTTTTTGTGTAATCGCCAATTCCTTCTCCCATAATCACCTCCACATTAGTTAAAAAGCCTGACTGTGCGGGCACGTTTTGCCAGTATGAATTGCTGGCTTTATTGATTAACATTCTTTGAGTTTACTTGCAAATATTTAAGGTATAATCAGAAAAGAATTTCTACCCTTCACAGCCATAATGATTTGATATCTTTGTAGATTATCAGAATAAAGGTATTATTATCATCTCCCCTTCTGTTTTCAAAAATTAAGGGCCGGGAAAACTATTTTGGAGAACGCAACGGCTTAAATATTGACTTTGACCTTTCCTTGCGTTATGACTGCGCCCTCTTTATTTTTGCATGATCGAACATAATCCAGGAGGTTTCTGTGGTTTCATCAAAATCGTATAAAATCGCCGTCGTCCCCGGTGACGGCACAGGCCCGGAAGTTGTTGCCGAAGGGTTGAAAGTCCTTCAGGCCGTGTCTGCATCCGAATCGATAAAATATGAGCTCGTCCATTACGATCTGGGCGGCGAACGTTATAAAAAAACAGGTGAAATTTTACCCGACTCCGTTCTGGAGGAATTTAAAAAGTTTGACGCCATTTATCTGGGCGCCATCGGTCATCCGGATATCAAGCCGGGCATTCTGGAAAAAGGAATCCTTCTGCGGATGCGTTTCGAACTCGACCAGTACATTAATCTCCGGCCGGTCAAACTTTACCCCAACGTGCCCTGCCCGCTCAAGGACAAAGGACCGAAAGATATCGATTTTGTTGTCGTCCGGGAAAACACGGAAGGCCTCTATACAGGCGGCGGGGGATTTCTTAAAAAAGGCACCGTTGATGAAGTGGCCATCCAGGAATCGATCAATACCCGGAAAGGCGTTGAACGCTGTTTGCGCTACGCCTTTCAGTATACCGCCAAAAGAAACAAGGCGAACAAATTAACCCTGTGCGGCAAGACGAACGTTCTGACGTATGCCTTTGATCTCTGGGAAAGAACCTTCAATGAGCTGGCAAAAGACTATCCCCAAATAAAAACCGATTACGTCAATGTGGACGCGACCTGCATGTGGATGGTAAAAAATCCTGAATGGTTTGACGTCATAGTGACCGATAACATGTTCGGAGACATCATTACCGATCTGGGCGCCATGGTTCAGGGCGGCATGGGCATCGCAGCAGGCGGAAACATTAATCCCGAAGGCGTCTCCATGTTTGAACCCATCGGCGGTTCTGCGCCGAAATATACCGGGAAGAATATCATCAATCCTCTGGCGGCCATCTGTGCCGGCGGTATGCTGCTGGAAACGCTGGGTGAAGAAAAGGCAGCCAAAAGAGTGGAAGCCGCGGTCGTTAAACTTCTGGAAAGCGGGAAACTCAAAAGCCTCGATGCCGGCAAGATGGGCATGTCCACCAGCGAAATCGGCGACTGGCTGTCCGATAACATCTGAGCCGGTTAATTATCTTTCCGCCATCCGTTTTGATCAGGAAGCCGTTTGGTGTGTCTTTCGGCGATCTTTACCGTTTTGAAGACAACGGATAAGATCATCTTTCCCCGGCCGGAAATTTTCCCGAAGATCTGTAAAAATTCTTTCGCACACGATTTCCCTTCATCAACAGCGAAAAAGTTGCATCTTTATCTTTGTTCAAGCATCTGATATCGCTAATCGGGTTTTCCACTGTTGAGCATCTTTTAAGAATGCTGCTTGATGTTTTTAACGGCAAAAAACCCGGTTGAAACAAATTATTTTCAGTTCTTGCATTTTTAATTTAACCTTGTTATCAAAATCCATTAAATATTGAAGGCATTCCGGATCAAATCGAAGATGAATTGGTTTTTACATAGCGGATCCTGTTTATGAACAATTTTTTTATTTTTATTTTCGTTTTTGTTCTTTCCATCGCCGTCATCATCAGTTTTATTTATACCATGTGGCGTATGAACCGGGACGAGCAGAAACTGATCAGCATTATCCACGGCTCCCCTATCCCCACGTTCGTCATATCCAAAAATCACAAAGTCGTTTACTGGAACAGAGCGCTGCAGGCGGCAAGCAAAATCAAGCCCAGCGACGTTCTGGGCACAGACCAGCACTGGCGCGCGTTTTACACATCGCCCCGTCCCTGTCTGGCGGATCTCATTCTGGACGGGAAAACCGCCCAGATTGCCGAACTGTATCCAGACCGCTGGAGCAGATCCAAGCTGCTGGAAGACGCCTACGAGGTGACACAGTTTTATCCTGACATGGGCGAAAAGGGGAAATGGTATCGCATAACATCGGCAGGCCTCAAAGATTCCAGAGGAAATCTGTTCGGCGTCATGGAAACACTGGAGGACATCACAGAACAGAAATTAGCGCAGGACGAACTGCTCCGGCGGACGAAACTGGAATCCCTGGGAACCTTTGCGGACGGGGTTGCCAAAGACTTTGACAGTCTGCTGACCGCGATTTTACGGAATGTTTTCCTGGCCAAAATATCCGCCAGTGATGAAGATAAAATGCTGGAGAACGGTCTTGCCGTAGCCGAACGTGCCGGCCTTCAGGCCAAGGAACTGGCCCACCGTCTTATCACCTTCGCTCAGGGAGGATACCCGGTGCGCAAGCTGGAAAAAATAGAACCTGTGTTGCATGAGGCGGCGGAAAGTGTTTTTAAAAACTCGGCCATCACCTGCAATATTACCATCGCGGAAGATCTCTGGCCCTGCGAAATTGACGCCACACAGATCAAACAGGTTATTGAAAACGTCTTGATCAACGCCAGAGAAGCGATGCCGGATGGCGGTTCCGTGCAGATGACCACGGAAAATACCACCACCGGAACCAACATCCGGTCGCTGGGACAGGGGAATTACATCCGAATTATTATCAAGGACAGCGGCATCGGCATTCCCCGGGAAAATCTTCCCCGGATCTTCGATCCCTACTTTACGACAAAAAAGACAAAAGAACACGGGGGAATCGGCCTGGGGCTGGCAATCAGCGATTCCATCATTAAATACCATAACGGATTAATTACCGTTGAATCGATCGTCAATTCCGGAACAACCTTTTCCATTTATCTGCCCGCAAAAACAACAAACGGTTCTTAGCGTTTATTTTCGTCTCATCAATTCTCAAGAGCGTGACCCGCTGAACGGGAGGCATTACCGGTTCATCTCATATTTGATTAATTTCGCGCGCAGCGTTTTTCTGGTAATGCCCAGCCGGCGCGCCGTTTCGCTTTTATTGCCTCTGCAATCAGCCAGCACCGCCAGAATATTTTTTTTCTCCATGCTTTCCAGAGATAAATTTCGTATCGCTTCCCCCTGCTCCGCAATACCGGAAACCTCATGGCTTTTCTCCATGACCAGCGTCATATCGTCGGCGTCCAGATAATCCGTTCGTGACAGAACAACCGACCGTTCCACAGCGTTCATCAGTTCCCGTATGTTACCCGGCCAGTGATAGGCTAAAAGTTTTTCCATCGCCCGCGGAGTGAATGCTTTGATGGTTTTTTTATTGCGCCCGGCAAACAACTCGAGAAAATGCTGCGCCAGTATCGGAATGTCTTCTTTCCGTTCGCGCAGCGGCGGCACATTCAAGGAAACAACGTTTAAGCGATAAAACAAATCCTCGCGGAAATTTCCGTTCTGAACTTCTTCTTTCAAGTTCTTATTGGAAGCGGCAATAACCCGCACGTCGACTTTAATCACTTCCGCTCCGCCCACGCGTGTCAACTCGCGTTCCTGCAAGACACGCAGAAGTTTGACCTGCATCGCCTTGGACATCTCGCTGACTTCATCCAGAAATAAGCTGCCGCCGTGAGCCTGAAGGAATTTCCCTTCCCTCCTGCGTTCCGCACCGGTAAAGGCTCCCTTCTCGTGCCCGAAAAGCTCCGACTCCAGAAGCGTTTCCGTCAGCGCCGAACAGTTTATTTTGATAAAAACCGTTTCCGCCCGCATGCTGTTGAAATGAATGGCGTTGGCAATCAATTCCTTACCGGTGCCCGACTCGCCGGTAATCAGCACATTGGCCTCCGTGGGCGCCACCTGGGCCACTGTTTCCAAGAGCTTGACCATCGGGTAACTCTGTCCGATGAGATTCTGCCGGTTAAATTTTTCATCCAGCCTGTTTCTTAAATATCTGTTTTCCTTTTTCAGCCGATTATGTTCCGTCGCCCGTCCGATGGCAATTCTCAGTTCGTCGAAGTTAAGCGGTTTGGTCAGATAATCATAAGCTCCCTTTTTCAGGGCACTGACCGCCGTTTCCAATGAAGCGTACGCCGTCATAATAATCACCGGGGTTTCCGGATTGATGGCTTTAATCTGTCCCAAGGCTTCTATTCCGGAAACATTCAACATACAAATGTCCATGATGATCAGATCAAAAGGCATTCGCCGGACCGCTTCGACCGCGACGTGACCGTCGTCCGCTTCATTGACTTGATACCCCCAGTCGTTCAAATGTTTTTTGAGTATCATCCGGTGAACGGAATCATCGTCAACAATCAGCACAGCTTTTTCAACAACCATGATTATTACCCCTGGTTCTTTGTTTCATCATCCTTTATAAAAAAATGAGACGGACCTCATTTCTTTTTTAAAAAATGAAACCATCTGGATAATTATTATCCAGATGAATGCTAAATTGGATACGTAAATTGGATCATTATTATCCATAATATTTTATAAAACACAATCTATTTTTTAAAACATTTCGATAATGCTTGTAATTTCAATATATTAAAAAAATCAGCAAGCTATGGCACATCAATTGCAGATAAAAATTATACGCAAACCATGAAACCCTTTAAGTCTTCTCCTAGGTTTCAACTCTCAGCAAAAGCGGGAGGCTATTAAGCCTCCCGCTTTTTCTTGAATAAACCTTTTCAGAGTATTTGTTAATAAACAAGCTCTTAAAAAAATCAAAGAGTGCCAGGAGCGCCAAGGAATATAAAGATCGATGGAGGATTGAAAGCTTTCCTCATGAATCGTAAATGATTTAATCAGAAATTTTATTCTTCAGTTCGTTCAATTTATTGAGCGCTTCGAGAGGCGACAGGGAGGAAATATCGATATTCTTCAGTGCCTCGATGAGGTTCTGTCCTTTCTTTTCGAGAGCAATGGCGGTTTCCCGTCTTGAAAAAAGACTCAATTGCGGATTGGCGTTTTTGCCTTCGCGGGCTCCCCGGACTATGCGGGGCATGCCGATCTCGTCGAATTCCCCTTTTTCCAGATTCCGCAATATTTCCTTTGCGCGCATAATGACGTCGGCCGGCACGCCCGCAATGCGCGCCACTTCGATCCCGTAACTGCGGCTGGTCCCGCCTTCCATAATTTTGCGCAGAAAAATTATTTTTTCTCCCCATTCCTTCACGGCGATATTATAATTTTTCGCCCCGGGTTTTGTTACCACCAGATCGGTCAGTTGATGATAATGCGTGGCAAAGAGAGCGCGGACACCGCGTCCCTGGAAATCATGAATGTATTCGGCAACCGCCCAGGCAATGCTCAATCCGTCGAAGGTGGAGGTTCCGCGACCGACTTCATCGATGATGACCAGCGACCGGGGTGTAGCGTTTTTCAGGATTTCCGCCGTTTCCGTCATTTCCACCATGAACGTGCTCTGTCCCTTGATCAGGCTGTCGGAGGCGCCGATACGCGTAAATATTTTATCAACAATTCCGATTTTTGCTTTGGCCGCCGGGACGAAACTTCCCATCTGGGCAAGCAGAACAATCAAGGCCACCTGCCTGATATACGTGGATTTACCCGCCATATTCGGCCCGGTGATGACGAGCAGTTTATTCTGGCGCAAATCCATTAAACAGTCGTTCGGCACAAACCCTTCGTTTTTCAAAGCCGACTCCACAACGGGGTGGCGTCCGTCCTGAATGTCGATGGTCTCCTCATCATCGATTTCCGGGCAGACGTAATGATATTTTTCGGCCACGTCCGCCAGCGCAGCCAGGGCGTCAAGATCGGCAATCAGATTTGCATTGCCTTGAATCTCCGCGATATACCGGTCAAGTCCGTCACGCAGATTGATGAAAAGTTCCTGCTCCTTCTGCTTGATTCTTTCCTCCGCGTTGAGAACCGTCTGTTCGAATTCTTTCAATGCCTGATTGATATACCGTTCCGCGTTGACCAGGGTCTGTTTGCGGATATAAGAGTCGGGAACCAGAGCTGCGTTGGCTTTGGTGACTTCAATGTAATAACCGAACACATTGTTAAAGCCCACTTTCAGGGAATTGATGCCTGTTTTCTTGCGTTCTTCCGCCTCCAGAGCAGCAATCCATTGCTTGCCGTCGCGGCTGATCAATCGCAACTTATCAAGTTCTTCATCATACCCTGCAGCGATAAATCCGCCGTCCTGAATTTTCTGCGGCGGACTGTCGACAATCGCCCGTGAAATCACATCCACAACATCGGTCATCTCCGTGATGTGCGACCGGATGGCGCAAATGGCCGGCGCCGTGCAATCGCTGAGCAGGGACTTGATCTCCGGAACGGCAAGAAGCGAATTTTTCAGGGCGACCAGATCGCGGGCATTGGCCGCTTTGAGCGACACTCTTCCGGCCAGCCTCTCCAGATCATATATACGCGACAATGTTTTTCGCAGATTCGCCCGCCGAAGAGGATCATCTTTCAGCTCCGCCACTGCGGCCAGCCGGGTTTTAATTTTTTCTGCATCCACCAGCGGATAGCTCATCCACCAGCGCAAACGGCGTGTCCCCATCGGCGTTTGCGTTTCACTGAAAAGAGAAAAAAGCGACCCGGCCGCCGTATTGTTCTGGATCGACGTGAAGATTTCCAGATTGCGGCGGGCGGTATCATCCAACAGAAGAAACTTTTCCGCGGAGTACCATCTGATCGCGCTGATGTGCTGCGGATTGATCTTTTGCGTCTCGTTGACGTAGCTCAATATGGCACCGGACGCCTTCAATGCCGCCGGATGTTCGCTGATGCCGCACGCATCCAGAACGTCCGTTGAAAACGTCCGCTGTAGAACATCCCCGGCCTGGCCGGTCAGAAAATAGTTTTCGTCCAGATCGTTGATGCGCAATTGAGGCATCTGTGCTTCGATGGTGTCGAGTAAAATTCTGTCGGGGAAATTTCGCGGCAGGAGCAATTCCTTAAAATCCAGGCCGGAAATTACCGTGAAGAAATAATCGCGGTCCGTGAATTCACCGATCTGGAATTCGCCGGTTGAAATATCCAGAAAAGCCAGACCCAGGGTGTTTTTTTCGGCGCAGAGGCAGGCCAGATAATTATTTTCACCGGGAGCCAGATTTTCTTCATCCACGACCAGTCCGGGAGTAATGATCCGGATAACCTCCCGTTTGACAATCCCTTTGGCCTTTTTGGGATCCTCGACCTGCTCGCATATCGCCACTTTGAATCCCTTTTCCACAAGCTTGGTGATGTAGGCGGACGCAGCATGATACGGGAAACCGCAAAGCGGCACGCTGTCCTCTTTGCCCTTATTGCGCGACGTGAGCGTGATCTCCAGAACGGGCGCGGCCGTCACCGCGTCCTCGAAGAACATCTCGTAAAAATCGCCCATCCGGTAGAGCAGAATGCAATCAGGATGCTGTTGCTTGATTTTGACATACTGTTTCATCGCCGGAGTCAAATCGAGCGTCGCGCCTACCGCCATTTACCGTCGTCCCCTTTCCGCAGATCAATGTAGTCCGGATCGTCCTTTTTGACGATTTTATGCGAGGTGATAAATGAATTGGCCAGCCAGCTGACGATGCTGATAATCAGCGAGCCGGCAAATGCGGAAAAAAAGTTTTTAATCGCAAATCCCGATACAAAATAAGCAACCAGTTCCAGCAAAAAAGCGTTGATAAAAAAATAAAACACCCCCAGCGTCAGAATACTCAACGGCAGGGTCAGGATCACCACAATCGGTCTGATAAAAATGTTGATCAGCCCCAGGACGCAGGCGGCAATGACAGCGGTGGAAAGTTTATCGACTTCGATCCCCGGCACGAATTGCGAAGCCAGCAGAATCGCCGCCGTGATGATCAGCCATCTTGTAATAATCATAATCATATCAGGACCCATCAATATCTGAAATCAGGCAACGCGTTCAACCCTTTTTCACGGAGGGCTATTTTTCCGCGTTTACCATCTTTTCCGATTTAAAAAATATCCAGGAAACGTTGAAACCGCTCATCATGGACGTTTCCCTTTTCACCAGCGGACTGTCTTCAAAAGAAGCGCCCTGAAGAAAATCGGCGCTGACAAAAGCATGAAAGATAAAGTGTTTATAGGTTTTGCTCAAACCGATTGTCACCGTTGAACCGCTGTACCCGCCGTCAGCGCGATACACGGGACGAGTCACCCTGGCATCACGGGGTTCCACTTCATAAAAGTATTCGTGATAACCGCTGTCGGCAAACATCGGTCCGGCAGAAACGCCCAGATTTAAACCGGTACGGGGAATTAAATCATCCTTCACAATGTTGATCCGCGGGCTGAAGACCCATCCCTCGTGACGCACGGAAGAAAAATCCGTCGAAAAAAAAGCACGGGCGGGCAGCGTCAGATCCATTCGGGTTTTGTGTTGCTTGTGTTCCCACAGCTTAATCTTCAAAGCCGGTCCCAATTCAAACGTCGGATCCAGATCATCCATCCCCTCGCGGGCGGCATTGTCGTCACTGTTGACCGGTACGGAGCCGAAAATACTGAAATCCAGCAAGACCCTGTCCGTTTTAAAAATTTGTCCGGTAATCCGGTTCTCATCGACTTTAAAAAAATCGCCGCGATAGACAACATGAGGATACGGCAGCGGATAAAATCTGCTTTCATCCGACCCCCGATAATCGGGCATCTGGAGAAAAGCCATTCCCGCACCAATCTCCCATAGCGGCTTTTCTTCGCCAATGGCTTTACCGGGTGAAAAATAAATGATCAATAAAAAAACCGTGACGGTATATCGAATGTGCACGTATTTGCCCTATTCATCAGGTTGCGCCCGTCAAATACCCCGGGCGGTTGCTCAATATCGCAAACCCGCTTCAAAAAACCTCATCCCTGAAACGCCACGAACATTTTCGCCTTCGCGCCGCAGACCGGACATTCCTCCGGTAAAACGCCGTCGGCGACATATCCGCAAATTTTACAGACAAAATAATCGGTTTCGCGTTCTTCCATAAAATGGTTCATGGCCTGCTTGTAAAGTTTGGCGTGCGTTTCTTCCACATCCTTGCTCTGGCTGAAATGCAGGACGGCCTCCTTGTTGCCTTCGGCTTCCGCCAGTTTCACAAACCGGTCGTAGGCAACTTCGGCAACCTGCGTTTCCGATTCAAAACTGGCCGCAAGATTTTCTTCCGTGCTTTTTATTTCCTTAAGACCTTTCAGAGCCCGGGCGCCGTGAATCTCTTCCGAAAAAGCAATAACCCGAAAAAGCTTCGCCATTTGTTTGTAGCCTTCATCCTCAGCCTTCTGCGCGTAAACCTTAAGCCGGAGAGCCGCCTTCGCCTCTCCGGTATATGCCTGACTCAACGCTTCCTTTATATCCATACGTTTTACCAACCTTTTATTTTTTGCCACTTCAACCGGCAAGTTATAGTCCAGCCATGCCGGGGAAAAGTCTTGTTTCAAGATTGCAAAGCCTTCTGAGAAAAGGCTCGCAATATCATTTTACCGGGACCACTATTCCGGCGAGAATTCGTCTTTGGCCGCTCCGCACACCGGACAGACCCAGTTTTCCGGCAATTTTTCAAAAGGAGTACCGGCAGGAATATTGCCTTCTGAATCCCCTTCAGCAGGATCGTATATGTAACCGCATACACCGCAAACGTACTTTTTCATCTTCACATCCTCCTTTATATATTTCGATATTTTACTGGCTATTCACCTTCTCGAGTAGTTTTGCCGCCACCGTTTTGCCCAGTTTTTGACATTGATCCAATTCGTCGGCGCCGGGAACATGTTTCACCGCAACGGACTCGGACGCAATATCAACCTTCATCTCTTTGAGCATGGCCTCCAGATGTTTCACAGATTCTCCGCTCCAGCCGAAAGATCCGAACGCCGCGCCGATCTTATTGACCGGTTTCAAACCCTTCAGATAAGTCATCACATCCGCCATCTGGGGCAGAATGTTGTTGTTGAGTGTCGGCGAGCCGACAATGAGCGCACCGGCATCAAGCACTTCATAAACCGCTTCACTGCGGTGCGTTTCGTTCATGGAAATAAGGCTGACCTTGACACCGGCCTGAGCCAGCGCTTCGCTGATGATCCTCGCCATTTTTTCGGTAGAGTGCCACATGGTCGCATAAATCACCACGGCCTTGGCTGTCGGTTTCTGCAAAGCCCATTTCTTATATAAATCGATAATCCAACCGATATCCTTACGCCAGATCGGTCCGTGATCGGGAGCGATCACGCTGATTTTCAATCCCGATGCCGCGACCTTCTCCAGCGCTTTCAACACAATAGGAGAATACGGCAGAACAATATTGGCGTAGTATGTCGCTCCTTCATATTCGAGGGTCGAAACGGGAATTTCATCGGCAAAACGCTCCAGCGTCGCCAGATGCATGCCGAAAGCGTCCTGCGAAAACAGCAGTTCATCGACATCCAGATACGTAAACATACTGTCCGGCCAGTGAATCATGCGCGTTTCCATAAAGGTCAGATTCATATTGCCCAGATTCAGAGACTGTCCGTTTTCGACAGCAATAATTTCCCGCTCGTCATGAAAAAGATCTTTTAATGTTTTTGTCCCCACCCCGGACGCAAAAACCTTTTGGGGTTTTATGAAATCAATCACGTCCGGCAGAGAACCGGTATGATCCAGTTCAGAATGATTGGACACAATATATTTTATTTTGGATGGATCGACGACGGATTTGATCCGGGCAAGCATTTCATCCATAAAAGGCTTTTTAACGGTGTCGATCAGGGTAATCTCATCCGCCATCACCAGATAAGCATTGTATGTGCTGCCGCGCGGCGTGGTGTAGCCGTGAAAATCCCGGATGGTCCAATCGATCGCCCCAACCCAGTAAACATGATCTGTCACTTTAACAGCCGAATAAATATCGTTCATGGTCCCACCTCTTGATGAATTTCCGTTGAGAATAATATAAGGTCTCATCCGGTCATGTCAATCAATACTTATATAAAATCGACGGTATTTTTTATTCGATGCATTGGCAGAAATTGCAAAAGGCAACAAAGCCTGAATAATATAGATTTTTTTCGCGCCGCCATTATTTTTTTCATCATTCCGGCCAGCGCAAGCCAACCGGCATGATCGCGAATCGTATTGACATGCCTCTCGTTTATTCCTATAGTTTCTAAAGGAAAATTTCGTCATCTTTCAACCGGAAAAAAGCTGCTTGAACTTTTATTTTGCCGGCTGATATTTTCCTGAATACCGGAGACACGTGATACCATTTTGCGCAAAGACATCAGAAATCCGGACATCCATTCATCGCCCTGGCTGCTTGATCTTGCGTGGTTTTATATTCAACGAAAAATGCTGGGGCGAAAACTGCCTTTGCTGGCCAGCTTCAAGATCACCTATCGCTGCAACCTGAGCTGCCGGGCATGTCCTTTTCATCTGCGTTCCGATCGCGAAAAAGAACATATGTCGCGGGATGCCGCCGTGCACATAATGGATCTGCTCAATCAGCTCGGCACGCGGATGATTGTTTTCGAAGGCGGAGAGCCGCTGCTGTGGCGGGACGGTTCTTATCGTCTTCACGATCTTATTCTTTACGCCAGAAAAAAATTCCTCCGTGTAGCGGTGACCACCAACGGCACCATGCCTCTGGATGTGCCGTCCCATACCCTCTGGGTAAGTTTGGACGGTCAAAGGGAGACGCATAATACATTGAGAAGCAATTCCTTCGATCAAGTCCGCGCCAATATTCAAAACACCCGTCACCCGCGTGTTTTTATTCATTACACCCTGAACCGCCGCAACTGGCAGGATCTGCCGTTCGTAGCACAATGGGTTCAGGACACACCCGCATTAAAAGGGATGACCGTTCAGTTCTTTTACCCTTACCATCAGGGAGAAGACGATCTCTCGCTGCCACCGGAAGAACGCCGCGCCGCCATCGAAAAACTGCTGCAACTGAAGAAATCCGGGTTGCCCATATTAAACTCCGCGGGGCGACTCCGAGCAATGATCGACAACCGCTGGTCCTGTCATGATGATATTCTGATCAACGTCGATCCGGACGGCACCATCACGAAAGGCTGCTACGTCAAAAACCGCGGCAACATTAACTGCGATGCCTGCGGATTCACGCCCGTTGCTGAGGCGTCCGGGGCGCTGGATTTCATTCCGGGTTCGCTTTATGCGGGATGGCGCCTGTTTCTGAAGATGTGAGACAGCCGTCATTCATCCCTCTGACCGGCTTTTTAAGAAAAGATTTTTTACAGAACGAAGACCCACCGGAACCAATCACCGGCATAAGTTTTTGCTTCCTGCTGCCTCCAGTATTTCGCAATTGCCCAGTTGGCAGGCCTTGCGGGCATCATCACATCCTGATGCAGCATAACCATACATCAGGTAAATTCCGCCTCGGTAATGGTAGGCATTCGTATAATCCGCTTTCAGTCGAATGGCTTCATTAAAATCCGAGAAAGCCTCCTGATGACGGCCCAGTTCGATGTAAGCAACGCCTCTGTTATAATAAATATTGGCATCATCAGGGACCAGTGTCAGTGCTTTTTCAAAATCTTCAAAAGCATTCTGATAAAGTTTGAGGCTCGCACAGGCAATCCCTCTGTTCTTATACAGCTCCGCGTTATTCGGGTTCATCAAAACGGCCTGATTGAAATCCTGCAGCGCCTGCCGGTGCATACCTGTTTCAGCGTACAGTAATCCTCTGTTGTTGTAAGCCCTGTAATCACGTCGGTCCAGACGGATGGCTTCATTAAAATCTCTGATGGCGTCTTTCTTCCGTCCCAGGCGGCTGTAAGCCGTCCCCCTGAAATTATAGGTCCGCACATGATCCGGCGTTATGGGACGCATGGCAATCGCCCTGGTATAGTGATGCACAGCCTCCTGATATTTTTTCTGCTTTGTATAGACGTTGCCCAGACTGACATCAATAAGCTGGCGGAGTTTATTTTCCGCAATACCCATTTTATTATACGCCATGACGTTCCCGCCTGTCTCAGGAAGCATTCCCCAGGCTTTGTTGTAATAGACAACCGCCTCTTCAAGCCTGCCCTCACCGGCCAGCGCATTGCCGTAATTGATATGCGCCAGGGCGTTTTCCTCATTGATCCGCGAGGCGTTTCTGAACAGTGCTTCACTGTTTTTCCAGAAACCGCACTGGTGCCAGGTCATCCCGGACAGAACAGCAAAAAAAATCAAAGCGGCGGGCGGCAAAAAAAACTTTTTGATCTTTTCATTTTCAACCAGCAGAGGAATCCCGAAAAAAATCATGACTGCAATGCCGATGGACGGCAGATAGAGATAACGGTCCGCCATCGCATTGTTTCCCGCGGGAATAATGCCGATGACTGGAAGTATGGTGATGATAAACCAGAGCCACCCGACCAAAAGACACGGTGATTTTTTCATCATCCAAACGACGGCCGCGCTGACGGCGAAAAACAGTAAAACCGCCGCAATGATTTGTCCGGCGGGAGCCCGGCCGAAAAACGGATAGCAAATGGCCAGATCATACGGCCAGAACAATTTCTGCAGATAAAGAACGAATGAAATAATCGCGTTGATGATTCTTGATTCCAGCGAAAACGGCCAACCGTCGATAGGAAATTTCGGCTGGGCGTAAATGGCGATAAGGGAGAAAACCGCCGAAAGAAGGAAGAAAGGCAGTTTCTCTTTCAACTGCCATAAAAACAGATTTTGTCTGCGTGATGCAAAACGTTTCAGCGGCCAGTAATCCAGAAGCATCATGATGACTGGCAGGGTCACCGTCAGCGGTTTGCTCATCAGTGAGCAGGCAAAAAAGAAGACGGCCGCCAGATATCTTCTGAATACCGGTTTTTCCGTGTACAGAGCATAAAAATATAACGTCAGCATCCAGAAAAAAACGCTTAATACATCTTTACGTTCGGCTACCCAGGCAACGGATTCCACCCGCAGCGGATGCAAAGAGAAAAAAGCGGCGACAAAGGCGCTCGGCCAGAAAGCGCCGGTCATCCGCTGAAACATCCCAAACAGCAGCAAGGAGCTGATGATATGAAGAAAAAGATTCGTGAGATGATAGCCGCCTGCATGTAAGCCGTATAATTCATAATCGAGCATCAGCGAAAGCCACGTCAGGGGATGCCAGAATTCGGCGTACAAGGTGGTAAAGGCCCAGCGGATTCCATCAAGCGTCAGGCCGGACCGGATGTAATCGTTTTCAGTCACGTAGACACTGTCATCAATATTGACGAAATCAAATTGATGCACCTGCAGGTAAGCAGCAAGAATCAACGCCGTCAAAACCATACAGAAAATAATATTACGTCCGGATGGACCGATGTTTATCTTATCTGACATGGGGACCTGTTTGGATTTCTTCTATCATATGCGCATATATAGTTCACCCGTTTTTTGATCACAGCCACTGAAGGCATACAATATTATTCGGGAAATTAACACTATTGAAAGCAGCCCCTTTTAAATATTATTGTCCGGGATTTCTGGAATTTTCATAAACGATCTGTTGACTTGACCGGTAAAAAGCATTATTTTGCGCCGGATAAATAAAACGGTTTTACACGAAATAAAGCAGATAAATGTTTGGTTTGGTTCATTCTGAAAATCGGTCATCCGACTCCGACCATAGATTTTTTTTTGCAGCTATTTCGGAAAGCGGGGAAAAATGAAAGCTGAAGATATTAAAAAAATACTCATTGCCGGAGCGGGAACCATGGGCCGGAGCATCGGTCTTTCCTGCGTCACAAGCGGCTATGCCATCGTCCTGTACGACATCAACGATGACATCCCGGCAAAGGCCAGGGACATCATGAACAAAAAGATTGATAAAATGGCGGACTTCGGGATGATGCCGAAGGACAAGGCCGAATCGTTTAAGAACAACATCACGGCGACAACCGATCTTGCTGCCGCCGGGGCCGATGCCGATGTGGTCAGCGAATCGATTCCTGAAGATCCCGACATCAAGGGAGATTTTTTTGCAGAACTCAACAAGGTCTGCCCGGCGCGGACCATCTTTACCACAAACGCCTCTTCTCTGGTGCCGTCGATGTTTGCCGATAAAACCGGCCGGCCCGAAAAATTTCTCGCCTGGCATTTTCATCCCGGTTTTAAGCTGGTGGATGTGATGGGACATCCGGGCACATCGCCGGAAACGGTTGAAACCGTCCAGCGTTTCAGCGAATTAATCGGACATTCGCCGATTGTCCTTAAGCAGGAAAAAGCCGGGTACGTGTTCAACTCGCTTCTCAATCCCTGGTTTTTGGCGGCGTTGAATCTGGCTTCGCGGGACATCGCGTCTCCCGAAGACGTGGACCGTTCCTGGAAGGAAATCACCGCTTCACCGCTGGGTCCCTTTGAGATGATGGATTACGTGGGTCTGGAAACCGTATGGCGAATCACCGATTTCTGGGCGAAAAAACGCAATAATCACCAGGCAAAATTAAGCGCCGACCTGCTGAAGAAATACGTGGACCGGGGCGAGCTGGGAATGAAAACAGGCAAGGGATTTTACGATTATACGCAAAAGAAGTCACCCGGCGAATCCTGAAAAAAACAAACCCTGAACGGTTGTTTTTAGAGCGGAAACGCTTTTAAAATTTTGTAGACAATTCAAGGTAATTCAGGAAGCGTTATTGGCACCCGGCGTCGATTCAAAATATCCTTTAAACAAATACTCAAGATCATTGGCCATCCGTCCGTCCATCGAGAAATTGACGCTGTCGGCGAAAATATCCAGCAGCACGACAGCATTCAGACTGGCGTCCTGCCCCTGGATCATTCTGAGCCTTTTGCAAAAGTATTCGTTAACGATTCGCACATTCTCATACGCTTCCGCCAGTTTCTTTAAATCCCAGTCGGGCTGACGTCCATGCTGATACAGAAAATACTGAGCCATCAAATACATTGAAATCGCCCGATATTTGGTTTCCTCTATTGTGGCAAACGGCAGGTGAAAACGCACCATGGGCTTTAATGTTTCCATCACCGGGCATCCGCTGGTAACCATATATATTCCGATCAAAGAACTGACGCCGTGCTGCAAAGACACCGTACGAAAATATTTTCTTTCCTGTGCCGTAACAATTGTCTCCACGATATCGTAAGAAAAATAATTGCGGAAATAATCTACGACATCCACCATATTGATGGCTATGGGACAATATTCGCATTGATCGTTTAACGTACAATGAGAACACCTGAAACAATTCAGCTTTGTCCATTCCGGATAATTTTTTTTATCCGTCGGCAGTAAATTCAAAGTGACGCTGTCCAACGCGATGTTAAATTCTTTTTCCACGCCGTCTTTGAATATAAACCTGTAATTGTATGTTACTTTGCCTGAAGAACCGTGGTCAGCGTCCATCCTTGCACCCCTTCTACAGCCCTACATTACGTTAGAGCATTTTTACCCCGGCATCAAAAGCTTTCAGATTGATTTGATGTTTACCGGCTGGAATGGTTTTGGCGATTTCCTTTTCAAACGCCCGGCGGTCAATCGGCAACAGTGACGTACCTGCCAGCGCGCCGATCATCACGATATTGCTCAAAACCGGATTTCCCAATTCCACCGCAACGGACGTGGCGTCGATGATCCAGTTTTTTGCCGATATTTTTTCAAACATCGATTTGACTTCTTCAATCGTCGGATAAGTAAATTCGCCGGTGATCACGCCCATGGGATAAACCATGCGTGAATTGGTCAGCACCGCTACATCGGGATTACCATATTTGGTGAGTACTCTGAGCGCCTCCACCGGCTCCAGCGCAATCACAATGTCCCCCCTGCCCTGCGGGATCTGCGGACTTAAGACGGATGTTGAAGAAACACGCAGATGACTCATCACCGAACCGCCGCGCTGGGACATGCCGAACGTTTCACCGATGGTTACGACAAATCCTGCGTTCACCAGCATTCCGGCGAGCACCCGAGAGGCCATGACGTTCCCCTGCCCGCCGACACCGGTGATAATAATGTTTGTTGGATTTTTCTTAAGAGACTTTTTCATGCTTCAGCCTCCACTCTGGCAATCGCCTTTTGCGGGCAGATGGAGTAGCAGACGCCGCAGCCGGCGCAGATGACGTCGTCAATCACGGCTTTTTGCTTTTTCCGGTCCCAGGTCAGCGCCGGACAGCGGAAAATTCTAGTGCACAAACGGTTGCAGCCGCATTGATCGCCCAGGCAAAGATCTTCATTGACTTTCATCTGGTACTGTTTCTTGCCCTTCTTTTCAGGGCTCAAAGCGCAAGCCTGTTTCATGATTAACACTTTCATGGAGCCGCGCTCGGCCATGAACGATGTCAGTATTCTGCTTGTTCCTTCCAGATCAAACGGATCGCTCACTTTAACCTTTGCGCCTATTGCGCGGCAGACCGCTTCAATATCCACGGGAGGCAGTGGTTCGCCTATCGCGCTTTCATTAATACCGGGATGCGGCTGGAACCCGGTCATCGCCGTTCCCGCGTTGTCCAGCACGATAAAGGTGATATCGGCCTGGTTATGTTGGGCGTTGATCAGCGCCGGAATAACGGCATGATAAAACGTGGAATCGCCGCAAACCGCCATAACGGGCTTGTCCAGACCGAAAGCCGAAAGCTTCGCAAAGCCGCTGGCGAGCCCCGTGCCCGACCCCATGGAATGCAGCGTGCGCACGGTATGGAAACCGATTTCCGGCCAGAGCGAGGCCATCGCATAGCAGCCGATATCCCCGCAGACAATGCCTTCGCGGCCGTCGAGTTTCAGCGCCGTGTTGATGTTCCAGAAAGACGCACGGTGCGGACAGCCCGGACAGAACGTTTGCGCCCGCGGAGCAATCTTCGGCGCCACTTTTTGAACTTCCTTGAGATAACCGGCAGGCAAGGACTGGAGTTTGACCTTCATGATTTTGCTCAGAGCCCGCATAACTATTTCGGGATTCAATTCGCCGGCTGAAGGCAGGGTCTTGTCCGTTTTCCCGTAAAACGTTTTGATGCCTATATCCTTGATCATACCCATTGCGGCTACTTTGATGTTTTCCTCCAGAAACGGCAGTACCTCTTCCACAATCATAATCTTTTTGGTCAGGCGCAGATATTTTTTCAAAAGCTTTTCCGGCAACGGCCAGGTACAGCTCAATTTCAAAATTCCGACACGTTTTTGCAAGCCCAGTATTTCAAGAGCCTCCCGGCTGTATAGGAAGCAGGCGCTGCTGGTGATGATCAAAAGCTCCGGTTTTTTAGGACCAACGTAGCTGTTGAAAGGACTCTTTTCAAAAAGCTTCGCTGCTGTCTGTAATTTTTTCTGTTGCAGGCCGTGTTTAATAACCACCGGCGTGCTGACGACCGGCCCGCGCAGAGGATCCATGACCGATCCGTCGGAAATAAAGCGGGCGGTGCGGAATTTAGCCGGCAACTTACCGCAGATGACATTACCGCTGGCGTGCGACATACGCGTGACCGAGCGCACCATGACGATATTTCGGATTTTCTCGGATAACTCAAAGGCCCACCGGGTCAGGTCCTTGGCTTCCTGAAAATTGGCGGGCTCCAGCATAGGAATTTCGAGCATGCGCGCGAAATAGCGCGATTCACCCTCGTTAACACTGGAGAGTGCGCCGGGGTCTTCACATTCGACCAGCACAATCCCGCCGCGTGTTCCCGACGAGGCCAGATGCAGAAGAAAATCGGAGGCAACGTTGACGCCGTTTTGCTTCATCACGCACATGGAACGCAAACCGGAAAACGATGCGGCGGCGGCCACTTCCAGCGCCACCTTTTCATTGGTGGACCACTCCACGTAGAGATTTCTTTCACGGGCCACTTCGGACAGGCGCTCGATCACTTCCGAAGACGGCGTGCCGGGATAACCGGAAACGACACTTACGCCGGCCTCCAGAGCCCCGCGCGCGATGGCTTCGTTGCCCATGAACAACACTTCTGTTTTGGCCGGTGATAATAATTTATTTATCATTTTATAATTCACTTAAAAGTATTTCTATCATTTCCGACGCTGCCCGGAAGTTTAGTTTCTTATTATACAGAATCGGCTTCTTTATTATTCCGGTAGAGCATTTTCTTTTTTGGATTGATCTTTCCCATCCACGTTAATTTTTATGCCGAGCGCCCCTGCCCGTTCTTCCCATTTTTTTCTGGCCAAAACACGCATATCCACAACCGTGTCCATTTCATCAACAATTTCCAAACCCATTAATGTTTCGATCAGATCTTCGAGCGTAACAAGCCCTGTTGTTCCTCCGTATTCATCGACTATAATGGCGATGTGCTGACGTTCTTTTAGAAAAATTTCCAGTAAATCCGTAAGTACTGCAGACTCGGGAACAACCAATATTTCTCTCTTTAAGGTCTTGAGCGCCTCGCCACCTCTTTCCTGATTATCCCGCAGCAGCACATCATCTCTCAAAACAAACCCGGTTATATCGTCTATATCCTTCTTATATATCACAATTCGTGAAAATGGTATTTTTACAACATATTCCGCCGCGTCGGCTACCGTTTTATCCTCGGAAAGTGCCGCGATCACCGTGCGTGGAGTCATGATATCCGTTACGTTGAGCGACCCGAACCGGAAGAGATTCTTGATAATCCGCGCCTCGTTATCGTCTATCTGTCCGGATTGTTCGCCCACTCTTGCCATGGCAACAAACTCGTCTCTGCTAAAAATGTGCAGATTCTTACCGTGCGAAATAAATTTTGTCATTTTTTCCGAAATCCAAACAATCGGAAACAGCGTTACAATGAGGGTTTGTACGTAAAATACCGTGGGCACAACGAGTTTGGGCCAGTAAATGGCGCCAATGGTTTTAGGAACGATTTCTGAAAGAAAAAGGATCATTAATGTCATAACCGCTGAAAAGATTCCAAACCATGCGCTTCCAAACACGACCGTAGCTTTTGCTCCCGCCCCGATGGCGCCCACCGTATGCGCGATGGTGTTCAGTGTTAAAATCGCCGCCAGCGAGCGATCCACATTATCCTGTTTCAGTCGCTTCAACAGAATGGCCCGCTTGGGATTTTTTTCTTTCTGTTCCTCAATGAACGAAGGCGTAATACTTAATAAGACCGCTTCCGCTATTGAACATAGAAATGAAACCAATAAAGCCAGAAGAACATAGGCTATTAATATCGCAATGTCCTCACTCATATTACCGATACTGAACCGCCCTGAAGCCACGGAGCAAAAAGCAGAGCTCGAGGCAAACATAAATATGGAAACAGAAAATAAAATCAAACGTAAAATCTTATGAATATATTTCATAAAAGTTGTCATGCCGAGGGTGTAATATCGTTTCATTATTCTTGACATTTCATTGATTTTCTCTTGTTTACCCCGCCGTTCCCCCCCCCTCAAGCTCAGTCGAGTCTTTTGGACCCGACTGATTTTTTTATTGACAGCCAAGTCAAAAAGACTTGGCTGAACAGAGGCACAAATATTCACTTCTCACCATTCACTTTTTACTTTTTTTCTTTTCAGCTTCCAAATATTTCAGCACCGCCGGATCGCGACTGTCCAAGTATAACAGATTTTTTGCCGAGCCGCTCTTTTGGATAATATTTTTCAACGCATTTTTCTTCTTATTGACCGCCGCTTCCTTCAGTTCTTTTAAACTGTCGGCGGGCGCCTCCCGCAATTCCAGAACGCCCTTCTCAACGGCCAGATCCGTCAGTTCTTTCCCTTTTGTCGTTCTGACGATCAACTGATTCCACTGGCGAACGTCTTCCCAATTTCCCGAAAACCGCGCCGAACCGACCGACACATCGGCGAATTCCGCCGTGCTGTCCATACAATACAGACAAGCTTCCCGGATACAGGTTTGCGCTTCCTCCATCGCAATCGAATGTAGCCGATCTTCCGTCCGGATCTCCAGAACGTTCCTGCCGGCGGGGATGTCCATTTTGGTTATGGATTCCAAAGCGATGCCCTTATCCGTCAGTAACTTTAAATATTTTTCTTCGGAAAGCGTCCAGCCGCAGTACAAACCGATTACCAGCGTCAGTTGATTGACTCTGGCAATGTCTTCATGTCCCGGATTGAATTTCATCTTGGCCAGGGCCAGCGCCTGACAAGGCGTGGCGACAATTCCGACTTGACCGGTTTGCTTCGTCACCAGTTGGTGAAAAGCGGCTACCGTCGCCGATACGGTAAATTGACTGCCGGCATGTGTTCTGATCGCTTCCCTGTTTTGTACAATAACGCCTTTTCGCAGCGATAATTGGTCCCGGGAAGAAACAACAGCCGCATCAATCAGGCCTTCAGACAGGGCCAACTCCAGCATAGCCGTTACTGTTGCTCCATGCTGGCCGATGTTTCGTAACCCAGGATCAGCAGCTCTGGAAAAATAATATCCCTTGACCGCGCCGATTTCCGGCGTCAGATCACCGGCTGCGCAATATCGTTCCCTGATGGCTCCGACATCACAGGGCGTCCGGGGACAATAATCATAACAACGGCCTTTTACCAAATCGCAGCCGTGTAATTGCACCGTTCGGTCATGATAAATCACCTGATACGGACAAATGCCCACGCAGGCGCCGCAACCGGTGCATAACCCCTCGTCCAAAACATGTTTTTTCAAGAATTTCTGGCTGCCTGTCATCATTGCCAACCTTATTTGCCGTTCTGATTCATAAAAGTAGGCTTTTATATCCTATCGTGATTTTTGAGGCAAGGAAATGATACGGCCTGATGAAACATTTCGGCGGTCAATTTTCCGAACATTGCAAAAGAATTCGGCATTTTTCATATAAAGATCCGGTTTTTTATCATTTTGAATAAATATTTAATTGATGTTGACATCTGTCTCTTCTTGTATTATGAAGCGCCAGAAAAAAATGCTTCGGCAATCCGTCATGTCGGATCAATACCCGGGGCAAAAATTCGGAATCTTTGAAAATACGTTCCCCAGTAGCTCAGTCGGTAGAGCGGCTGGCTGTTAACCAGCATGTCCGTGGTTCGAGTCCGCGCTGGGGAGCCAGTACAAAAAAACCCAACTCCCAAGGTTGGGTTTTTTTATTATGAATCGGATTTTTTTCTCTTGAAAATTCTTCGGCATCTTGTTATTTCAATATAACGTCTTTC
>JAGOMJ010000102.1 GCA_017993615.1 Smithella sp.
CCAAGGTTCCAACCATAATAGTAGAAGCGTTTTTTTTCGTTTATTTTTACGATCGAAGTCACGTTCACGCCGCTGTCGTCAAAATTGCCCAACGCAGCCTTCTCAATGATGGGCTCGTGGTGATTATAAAGGATCGAAAACCTGTCGTCCACAATGGATGCGTCCAGATAGGTTGGAAATCCATAATTGGTCTTGTCCCTGTGGGTATAGTAAATGCGCAGCATACCCCGGCTGTCATCCGTTACCTCCACGACGGGAAACATGGCATGCGTATATTTGTCCGTCTCTGACGGACAGTAAACCTGTCCGAGTTTTTTCCATTTCATAGGTATTTTCTCCTCTCCGTTACCGTTTCAATCAGTCAAGCGCCGATTTTTTGTCCTTTGTACAGGCCCCGGTAAAAATAGTCATCAAAACCGCAGGTTTTCATCTGCGCTGCGATCAGATCGATGTCATAATCGACTCTTTTCAGATAAACCTTTTCCCCGTCAAACAGGGCAAAAGCCGCGCGGGCATCAGCATCTCTGGGCTGCCCCACCGAGCCCGGGTTGCAGTGGCAAATCCCGTCCAGCAGGCTCAGCGACTGAACATGCGTATGACCGGAAAAAAAATACGCGGCCCGCTCATTTGCGAAATACTCCCGGCTGACATCGGTTAAATACTCGTCCAGCGGGTCGATCCAGCCTCCATGAACAAGCGACATCCCGTAGCATTCCATCTTCGCCGCCGACTGCCTGAGCCATTCCAGATGATCCGGCATAACATGCTCCCGTTGGTATTGCAGCAACACATTCGCGGCGTTTGAACGCGGACAGGACTGGTTATACGCCAGGTAGTAATCATGGTTTCCCATGATATTCGGAATATTTTTTTCCCGGAGCAGTTCGATGCACTCATTGACCTGGCAGTAATATCCGGCAACATCGCCCAGCGATACGATTTGTGCGCAGCCAGCTTTTTCAATCTCCCGCAGCACCGCCTGGAGCGCGGGAAAATTCCCGTGGATATCGGAAATAACAGCCATCATGCGCGGTTCACAACGTCTTCGATATATCGAACGGCCGTTCCTTCCGTGATGCTTGCCGGGCGCGGCATTCTCTTTTCGCCAAAATACTCAATGCACATTTCCGGTTCATTAAAGCCGAACGCCGTCCGCAGGGAAAGCGAAGATGAAAATCGCGGATTGACTTCAAGCAGAAGGTAATCCTCCTGATGACGTCTGAACTGAAAATTCGTTGGTCCGACCGGTTTGAATAACGCCGTCAGTCGCCGGACTTCTTCGTCCAGTGCCGCGATATCCACCGTGCGTGCCTTGACGGTGGACCCTTCCCGGCTCAGTTTTCTCGAAAAAGCGATGGACTGTGAAAATGTTCCGTCACCCAGTCCAAAAACGCCGACTGTGTATTCATGCTCATCATCGCCGATAATTTCCTGCACCATGAAGTTGTCGCCCAGCTTCTTTTTCCAATAGTCAAAATCCTCCCGGCATTCGACGGTCACGATGCCTTTAGAGGCGGATGACCGACGCGGTTTCAGCAGGAAGGGAAGATTGAGTTCACGGGCAATCAAATCATATTCACCTGTCACAAAAGTCCGGATAGACCTGACCGAATGCTGCCGTAAATACTCATACAAACGCCATTTATCTCTGGATATGTCAATCAGCGCCTTGTTGTTTAAAATAATCTTGCTGAAGTCACCCTTAAAATGTTCCCGCCCGTCGCTAAGCTTGTAAATCTCCGGCTCCAGACCCGGGAAAACCAGGTCGATCCTGTATCGCTCAATCATGTCAGCCACAAAGTCGCAATAGCCGGGATCGGAAGCCCAAACCGCCTGAAGAAAAGCGTCACACCATCGCCGGCCCACGGCGTCCGGATAGACGTCCATCCCGACAATGTTGACGTCATACCGGCACTGTCTCAAAGAACGGACAATCCCGTAGCCGATGATCGCACCGATACCGGTGACCAATACATTATATTTTTTCATCCTTGGAAACAGGGTCGTCCATATTAAAAAGACGACTCAATTCCTTTCTGTCCAGCAGAGGAAGTTGGTCTTCCACCGGGCCCCTTGGAGCAGGCTCGGGAACAACCTGAGTTTTGGGAGAAAGCACTACCTCAAAAAGATGAGGCTTTTCAATTTCGAGCCCTCTATCCAGCCCATCAAAATCTTCACGCGTACAAATTTTTGTATATAAAATATCAAATGCATATGCAAGTTTTTCAAAGTCCGGATTGGCATATCCATGAACCGAACCGTAGCATCGGTCATTGAAATATTTTTCCTGATAAGTCCGAATCAGCCCCAGAGATTGATTATTCATGACAAATATTTTCAATGGAATTCTTTCCCGAAAAACAGTTTGCAATTCCTGCAGATTCATCTGAATGCCGCCGTCGCCCATTACACAGATAATCTGCCGATTGGGTGACGCACAATGAGCGCCAATCCCCGCCGGCAGGGAGTATCCCATTGCGCCATGCCCGGAGGAACTCAGCAGCTGTTTCCCCCCGGAGAGACAAAAGGATTGGGCAACCCACATCAAGTTTTGCCCCACATCCGCGCATATTACCGCCTTTCCGGAGACTTTCCTGCTCAGAATGTGCAAAAATTCGTTGGGATCGACGCCGCAAGCTTGATCGTGCGCCAGGCATGAAGGATATTGAACTTTCCACCGATGAATCTGGGCCAACCATTTTTTATGGTCTGAAGTTCTGCCGCCTACTGCCGCGAGCGCCTCTTTCAGAAACGATTCCACATCGCAACAGACGCTGATTGCTTCGCAAATGTTATGGTTCAGTTCATCTGAGTCGACATCGACATGGATGATCCTCGCCTTTCTCGCAAAAAGAGTTTTGTCCGGCCCCGTCTGCCGTTCGTCCAGCCTTGAACCGAGAACCAGCAACAGATCTGAATTTGCCACGGCAAAATTTGCATAGCGATTGCCGTAGGATCCAATAAATCCGC
>JAGOMJ010000103.1 GCA_017993615.1 Smithella sp.
CGACTTCGATATCGTCATCTTATCAATATACTTCAGATCGCCGCCCATCGGCATGCCCATGGCGATGCGCGTTATGATTATATTTTTTTCTTTGAACATTTCGGTCAAAAGCAATGCCGTGGACTCTCCCTGAACATTGGTGTTTGTTGCCAGAATAATTTCCTTGATATTACCTCTGTTAATGCGCTGAACCAGTTCGCCCAACCTTAAGTTGTCCGGCCCGATTCCGTCCAGCGGCGCCAGAGCCCCATGCAGAACATGATAAATTCCCTTAAAACCGCCGCTTTCTTCAATGGCCGCCAGCGCGTCCGGATCCTCCACCACACAGATCACTTCCTGATCTCTGGAGGCATCGCGGCAGATGTGGCATGTATCGTCTTCCGTCAGATTCAGGCAAATCCGGCAAAGTTTGATCTTTTTTTTGACTTCCACAATGCTCTGAGCCAGTTTTATCACGTCATCTTCGGTGGAGCGCAAAATATAATTGGCCAGCCGCGTGGCCGTTTTCTCGCCGATGCCGGGAAGTTTGCCCAGTTCGGCAATCAGCTTTTTAATCGGTTGTGCATATGCTTTCATAAATGTACCTTATTTAAAATCCGGGGATATTAAGCCCTCCGGTAATTTTCCCCATCTCCGCCGCGGCCATTTCCTGCGATTTGCGGACGCCCTCGTTCACTGCAGCGGCAATCAAATCCTGAAGCATCTCGATATCTTCGGGGTTGACAACTTCCTTTTCAATTTTCAACGAAACAATTTCATATTTGCCGTTGACCACAACGCTGACCATGCCGCCGCCGGCCTGCGCCTCAACGGTTTTTGTCTCCAGTTCTTTCTGAAGGCTGGCCATACGCTCCTGCATTTTTTTGGCCTGCTTCATGATGGTGTTAAAATTCTGCACGCTTCATCCTCCTCATGGTTAATGAATATTTTTCATTCGGTTTTTACGACTTTGTTTTTTCTGTCTGCACTCTGACATCAATCACCCGGGCATCAGGAAGTTCATCAATGATTTTTCGCAAAAGCGGCTGTTTCATCGCTTCCTGCTTGATATCGTTAAGGATACCGGCTTTGCTGCGCGGTCTGCCGCCATTTGCTCCACCGTTTTCTGCACTCAGTGTCTCAATAACAAGCGTCATATTTTGTTGAAAAAATTTCCCGGCAATCTGCTCCAGTCGCTGCTTCTGAACGTTTTTCATTTCATCCAGGAAAATAAAATTCGCGGGGAAGCCGATTGTCAGACAGTTGTTTTCGCAACGGAGGATTTCAGCGGACTCGATTTTTGCCGCCAGAATCGGACTTTCTTTCTTGATAAACTTTTTCAGATTGTCGCGCAGTCCTTTCAAATCAGCCGCATTGTCGGGCGGACAATGATTTTCATCCTTGCATTCTCCGGAAAAGCTGTTCGCCGCCCCGGCAGAGCACATCCCGCCGAATGAGCCCTGCGCTGCAATAGATTGCGGTACCGTCTTTTCATCGTTTCCCGACAAGCCGCTCTGTAATTTTTTTTCGATGGTCTCGATGGTGGAAAGAATTTCACCCAGCGGCATGATCGGTTCCAGATACGCCATTTTGACGATGATCGTTTCCAGTTTCATGCGCGGTTCCTGACTGCGCCGGAAATTCCCCTCTTCCGCAATCAGAATTTCCAGATACCGCTGAAGAGTTTCCCGCGATGTTGTCTGCACCTGCGTGTTCAATTTTTCAATCTGCTCGGTCGCAATATCAAACGACGCGCTTTTATCGCCGGCAATTTTGACCAGCAACAGATTCCGGAAGTGCTTCAGAAGCATCTGGTAGAAATACTTCATATCGATACCTGCCAGATAGGCTTCCTCCAGAATGATGAGGCACGAACCGGCATCCTGATTCAAGACAGCTTCGGACAATCTGAAAAGATATTGCCGTGCGGCAAGCCCCAGGCTCTCCTCGACATCGGCATCTTTGACATCCAGTCCTGCGTAGGAAATCACCTGATCGAAAATACTCTGCGAGTCACGCATGCTGCCGTCGCCCGCTTCGGCAATCCAGGAAAGAGCAATCGGACTGATATTGATGCCTTCCTTGGAAGCAACCAGTTCCAGATTGGCAATGATTTCTTTCAGCGGTATGCGGCGAAAATCGTAGCACTGACAACGGGAAAGAATCGTGGCCGGAATTTTGTGGCTCTCGGTCGTGGCGAAAATAAAAACGACATGCGCCGGAGGCTCTTCCAGTGTTTTCAGGAGCGCGTTGAAGGCCGGATCGGTTAGCATATGGACTTCATCAATGATGTAAATTTTATATCGGGATGACGCCGGCGCGAACTTGACATTTTCCCGCAGTTCGCGGATCTCATCAATACCGCGGTTGGATGCGCCATCGATTTCATGAACATCCAGCGAAGAATTATTGGTTATTTCGATACAGTTAGAGCATTGGTTGCAGGGCGTGGGTGTCGGTCCTTTCTCGCAGTTGAGCGCCTTGGACAGAATCCGGGCCACCGATGTTTTCCCGACACCGCGCGGACCGCTGAAAAGAAAAGCATGGGCCACACGCCCCTGGGCAATGGCATTGCGCAGCGTTTTGACCACATGCGCCTGACCGGCAACTTCTTCAAAAGTTTGCGGCCTAAATTTTCGGGCTAATACCTGATATTCCAATGAAACCTCCGAAATAATTTCCCCGCCCCTTGAGACCGCGGTGCCCTTCAGGGTCGAGGGGACTTGGGGGTGGGGTGCGCGATCTCATTACATCATCTTGTCCGTTTTCCCCGAGGGAACTTTAATGCAGCATAAAACAGATTGGTATTCTGGTGACCGGGTTTACCGCAACACATGGCGGACATTGTTACCGCTGCTTCCTTCCGGACCTGACGGGGTTCACAAGCCTCCGTTGCGCGGGACCCGGCCATATTATTTTCATATAATGAAAAGAAACAAAATCTCTCTTTGT
>JAGOMJ010000012.1 GCA_017993615.1 Smithella sp.
AGTATGAGGCGTAAGGCGAACTATCCTTGAAGCGCAGCGGAGCGGGATTTAAGCCAAGCCGAAGACGAACGAAATGAAGTATGGGGCGTAAGGCGAACTATCCCCGAAGCGCAGCGGCGAGGGATAATGAGCACATTTTTATTATCCCGATAGTGGAGCGTATCGGGATAAGGTACGATTTAATATGACACCTTCAGCCAGACAATTCGGCACGTTCTTTCTTCTCCCCTTTACTGACGTGCAAGAGGCTCTTGATTTTATTTCCTCCAATAAGCGTTCCGTCACAGTCATAAAAAACCTTTCCGCCTATCTTGCAAGGTTATCCTGCAAATATCTGCTGCTGGTCGATGCCGAAAAAGACATCAGCATTCGGGAATCGTCTTTGCGACATTTTCTAAAACCATTTACGGATCAGCACACCGGCATGGTTTATTCTGATTTCACCTCGAAAAAACGAAATCTTCTGAAAAAACATCCCGTAATTGATTACCAGGCCGGCAGCATCCGTGAGGATTTTAACTTCGGCTCTCTTTTGATTTTTTCCGTTGACGCTGTCCGAACGGTATTGCAAAAATACGGTGCTTCACCGTCCGATCCGGATGTGGCGTTGTACGACCTGCGTCTTAAAACGTCTGCAGACTATCACATCCGTCATGTGCGTAAATTCTTGTACACGGTTTCCGTTAAAAACCATAAACAGCTCGCAGCCTCCGGCGGGAAAGCGGAAACCCACTTTGCTTATGTGGCAAAAGAAAATTTCCTGCGCCAGAAGAAACTGGAAAAAATTGCCACCCATCACCTGAAACGCATCGGGGCATATCTGCCTTCGCGTACAAAAATTGTGAATAACGAACAGGATGGCGGCCAGTGGAAAGCCAGTATCGTTATTCCCGTCCGTAACCGGAAAAAGATGATTGCCGATGCGCTGAAAAGCGCCCTGAAACAGAAAACCGATTTCCCGTTCAATGTCATTGTAGTGGATAACCACTCCACCGACGGAACCACGGATATTCTGCGGAAATTTGCATCAACTTATCCCCACATTCATCATCTGATTCCTTCGCGGCGCGATCTCGGAATCGGCGGTTGCTGGAATGGAGCCATTTATTCGCCGTATTGCGGCCGTTATGTGGTTCAACTGGACTCGGATGACCTTTACAGCTCGCCGCATACGCTTCAGAAAGTCGTTAATAAATTGAGACGCGGACGATACGCGATGGTGGTCGGTTCTTACACCATTGTTGACGAACATTTGAAAAAGATTCCGCCGGGACTGATCGCGCATAAAGAATGGACGCAGACGAACGGGCATAATAATTTGCTGCGCGTCAACGGCATGGGAGCGCCCCGTGCGTTTGACCGGTCTGTTATTTGCCGGACGGGTTTCCCCAATGTCAGCTACGGGGAGGATTATGCGGTGGCATTGAGAATCACCCGTGAATATAAAATCGGCAGGATCTATGAAAATTTGTACTGGTGCCGACGATGGAAGGATAACACGGATGCCGGTCTTGACGCGGAGAAAAAAAACCGCAACGATTTTTATAAGGATCAACTGCGAACACTGGAAATAGAGGCCAGAAAGTCGGCCAACAAAGGAGACGCGTGTGTAAACAGCCGGAGAGTTTTAGCTGAATTTTCGGGGGGCAAGGCTTTAGCATTGCCTTTTCTTTGTCAACATCTTTATGATGCGCAGAAGAAAACCTGGCCGAAACTCGCTGAAGCTTGTCGGAATTTGGCGTCCGTTCATAAAAGAAAGCTTCCCGGCGCCTATGACGTTTATCTGCAATATAATCCCGCCCGCGCGATCAGCAGCGGCGCATCTGTTGATGCCCAGTCCATCAGACAAAGGCCCTGCTTCTTATGTCAGGAAAATCTTCCGGTGGAACAGAAAGGGATTTTGTACAGAAGCCAGTATCTGATTCTCTGCAATCCTGCGCCGATCTTTGAGAAGCATTTTACAATCGTATCCTTGCAACATACGTTGCAGGAAATTACGTCGTCAATAAACGGGTTTTTGCAATTGAGCGCCGATATGTCCGGTTACGCTGTTTTTTACAACGGTCCGGCCTGCGGCGCTTCTGCTCCCGACCATTTGCATTTTCAGGCGGTTCCCAAAAAATTTCTTCCCTTCCTCCGGGAGATTAAAAAACTGCCTGTTTGCGATACATCGTCTTTGCGATATGTGTCGGGCGAAACGTTCGATCGATCCGTTGTTTTGCTGGAATCCGGGGATCAAGACGCTTTGAGCATGCAATTCGAGACGTTATTAAAGGCGCTGCAAAGCATCATGCAGACGAAAGTCGAGCCGATGGTCAACGTTGTTTGTGATCATGCGGGACATCGCTGGCGTCTGATTGTTTTTCTGCGTCAAAAACATCGGCCGGATGCTTATTTTGAGAAGGGGGAAAAGCGAATTTTTATTTCGCCGGGAGCCGTGGACATGGCCGGCGTCGTGATAACGCCACTGCTGGATAATTATAACCGTCTGGATTATAATGCTGTCCGTGAAATTTACCGTGACGTATCGCTCTCTGAAAACACAACGGACGCGGTCATTAGAAAATTATAAAAAGAAGGTTGCGAATGTTTTTTGCCGAAGAAGCGATTGTGGACAGCGCGATGAGTTTTTCCGAAGCGATTGAAGGGACAACCGCTCCCGACGAAATCATTCTTTCATTGTCGCTTGTGGATGTGTTTTATTATTCTTTTGACGGGAGAAAGCATCAGGGACAGATGCTCATCAGCAAAGAATTGGAAGACGATGCTTATGACATCTTCAACGTCATCGAAAAAATTTTCTTCCCGGTAGACAAGGTGATTCCCATAACGGCCTATCAATGGAATGATTACCGGTCCATGGCGGACAACAATACGTCCTCTTTCAATTTCCGGGTGATTGAAGGAACCACTAAATTATCCATGCATTCTCTGGGTAAGGCTCTGGATATCAACCCGGTGCAGAATCCGGTGATTTATCCCAACGGCGTGGTGGCGCCGGAAGGAGCGAAATACCAGCCGGATGAAAGGGGAACCTTTTCAGCGGATCACCCGATTGTTCGGGAATTTTTAAAGCGCGGCTGGCACTGGGGTGGGAATTTTAATCAGCCGAAAGACTATCATCACTTCGAAAAACCATGATGCCGACGTCAAATCAAAATACTATCAGCTCCGTTCTGATGTCTTCTTTGACTTGAAATCGATCTAGAATACTGATCGGGCGACAATAATGCCGGTGAATTTTTTGTTGGATGTCAGATAAGCCAACAGCGTTTTTTTGGAAATCACCACTTTACCTTCCTGACGGGAAGCATGAAGCAGACGTAAACTGTTTCCTTGCCACAGAGCAAAACCGACATGCGCCACATCAAGCCCTTGCTGATTTGAGGCAAAGGCGATCACATCGCCGCTTTGGATTTTTTTTATCCGCGTTCCGAGCTTCTCTTTATTCATTACAGGAAAAGCCTTCCGGGAAAGCATCTTTTCGATATCGATTATTTTGGCCAGTTGTACTTTGTTTTTCAGAGCCGGATATAATTCGGGATGCGTGCTCATGAAATCGATTTTTTTACGGTGCGGGGTTGCTTGCAGATGGCCGGTTATATCGATGAGAAATTTCTTTTCAATATTGTTGCGCATCCAGTCGGTAAAATAATGCAGGCGGGACGAATATCCGCTGATTTTTCCCCCGCGGTAACGAATCAATTTAAGATATTTTTTAAAAGCTCCGGATGAAAATCTGCCGGAAGCCGCGCACCGGAAAAAAGCTAAAACGGTTTCAACAAATGTCGTACAATCGAAAGCTGATACGTTAATGATTAATTTTTCCTTGCCGGGATTTTCAAGCATTCCATCCCGGTAGGGCTTGCCGATAAAAAGCCGTCCTATGTCCACTATTAAATCGCCTAACGCCGCTTGATCGGATGTACTTTCGTTCATGGACATTCCTTTTATTTATTTCTAAATGATTATCGAGGACAAAGCAAATATAAATATTTGAGAAGAGGAGAAAATGAATGCCTGAAAAGGAAAGGCCGGTTTTATAACCGGCCTTTCCTTAATTTGTATTGTTGATCATCTTCTGCTACGGAATTTCTTTCAACTTCGACCCATTCGGATTGAATAGTTCAACGGACCAATTTTAATGCGCCTATAGTGACCCCATGGTGTTCTTCAGGTGTCCATGTTATACGCTTTTAAAATTGGAGCCAAACTACATGGCGTTGACTTTTTTGGTCAGACGGGAAATTTTGCGGGAGGCGTTTTTCTTATGAATCAAGCCCTTTGCTCCCGCTTTGGCAATAGCGGGAATGGCAGCCTTCAAGGCTTTTGCGGAATTTTCCTTATTTTTGCTTTCAACGCCCGCAACGACCGATTTGATCTTTGTTTTTAAAGCCGACTTGGCGGCAATATTGCGTTGACGATGTTTTTTATTTTGCCGGTCGCGTTTTTCTGCTGATTTATGTGTTGCCAAAATATCCTCCTGAATTCATTTATAGGTGCGGTTATCTAGCCCAATTATTGAAGACTGTCAAGTATAAACTGAGTCATTATAGCTTGGTATCCTTTCTCCCTATCACAAAAAACACTATCATTTTCGATGGGATGGCATATTTAAGGTTTAAAAACTTATAAAAATTTTTCTTGACATAATATCCTTTCTTCAATATGCAACTCGGTTATACACTCACAGGAAACTATGGTTTCATCTATTTTCTGCGACGCAATATTCAAAGATTAGTTGAATGGACAATGCATTTTTAATGTATTTGCCGTTAATTTAATGTGGTTATGTGACTATAGCCGTGAAACAGCAGTCGGGAAAAAAATCCATTAATAAGAGAAAAGTTCTCCAGAACGACCTGTCTATTCTGGCCAGAGATATCATTGCAAACGCCGGCGTCGGAATGTATATCGTCCAGGACGGCAAATTTGTTTATGTCAGCGAATTATATCAGAAAATTACCGGCTTTACGGAAGAAGAACTAATCGGTACATATCCGCTGGATAATATTCATCCGGACGATATGAAAACCGTCAGAGAAAAGGCGATAAAATGTTTGAAGGAAGGGAACTGCAACCCTTACGAATACAGGTTCATTACAAAAAGCGGTGAAATAATCTGGGTGCTGGAAGCGGTCACCTCCATTAGCTTTAAAGGGGAGCGGGCTGCCCTAGGCAGTTTTATAAACATCACCGAACGCAAGCTCATCGAGAAAAAATTGCACCATGAGGAGCAACTGTTCAGGACACTTACGGATCAATCTTCGGATATCATCGCGATTATTGACCGGAAAGGTGTTATTACTTATGAAAATAAGGCCATTGAACCGGTTCTGGGTTTGAAAGTCGATGAACAGATGGGCGGCAAGGGCTTTGACAATCTTCATCCGGATGATGTGCCGTTCGTCTCCAATGAATTAAAAAGACTGTTTGCGGATCCGGATGCTTCTGCTTCGCGTTCGGAAGTTCGTCTCCGCCACAAAAACGGTCAGTGGCTCGTGTTTGAATTTATGGCCAGCGGTTTGGTGAACAATAATGTTGTGGAAGCGGTGATGATCAACCTGCGGGATATTACCGAACGGAAAAGGGCTGAGGAGTCGCTTCGGTTCAGCGAGGAAAAATACAGAACCATTCTGGAAAACATTCAGGAAGGATATTTTGAGGTCGATCTGGCCGGTAATCTGACTTTTTATAACGATCCGGTTTGCGAAATCATGGGCTATACCAGAGAAGAATTGATGTCCATGAATTATAAAAAGTACACCGGTAACGAAATGGCGGTGAAGGTTTATCAGGCATTCAATAAAGTTTACCTGAGTGGCAATTCCACCAAGGAAATTGACTGGCAGATTATCAGAAAAGACGGAGCCAGGCGCTATATTGAAGCTTCAGTATCGCTGCAAAAGGATTTTTCCGGCCATCCGAAAGGATTCAAGGGCATCATCCGTGATATTACCGAGCGCAAGGAAATGGATCAGAAATTGAATCATCTGGCCACACACGATGCACTGACCGGTCTGCCCAATCGAATCCTGTTTATGGATCGTCTTCAGGTTGCGCTGGTGCAATCCAGAAGAAACCGGAACAAACTGGCCGTCATGATGCTTGACCTGGATCATTTCAAGGATGTGAATGACACGCTGGGACATCTGGCGGGCGACAAACTGCTTCAGGAGGTGGGCAATCGCCTGACGGATATTTTACGGCATAATGACACCGTTGCGCGGCTGGGCGGTGACGAATTTGTGGTTTTGTTGTCGGATCTTGAAAGAATGGAATACGCAGCCGGCGTGGCCAAAGTCATTTTGAAAGCTTTTGGGAAACCTTTTTTACTGGCCGATCATGAAATTACACCCAACGTCAGTATCGGCATTGCCTTCTTCCCTGATGATTGTGATGATGTCGAATCGCTTTTGCAAAAATCGGATATGGCCATGTATTCGGTTAAGACGCACGGACGTAACAGCTATAAATTCTACAGCCACATCGCGTCTTGAAAACCAAACATTGTTACGTTTTGGAGCGGGAATAGTTCAGCGCGGCTTCGATAAATTTGCTGAAAAGCGGGTGAGGTTTGATCGGTCTGGATTTGAATTCGGGATGGAACTGGCATCCCAGAAACCAGGGATGATCTTTGATTTCCACAATTTCCGCCAAACGTCCGTCGGGTGAAATCCCTGTTATGCGCAATCCCTGATTCATGAGCGCTTCTTTGTAATCGTTATTGAATTCGTAACGATGACGGTGCCGCTCCGAAATTTCACCCTGACCGTAAGCTTTGCAGGCGAAGGAGTCCGCCTCGACAAGGCAGGGCCACCCGCCCAATCTCATGGAGGCGCCCTTTTCTTTGACATGGCGTTGGTCGGGGAGCAGATCAATGACCGGATAGGACGTCTCCGGATCGAATTCGGAACTGTTTGCTTTCTCCAGTTTGCAAACGTTTCTGGCATATTCGACGACAGCCATTTGCATGCCCAGACAAATGCCGAGGAAGGGAATCTTTTTTTCTCTGGCGCGCTGAATGGCGAGAATCATGCCCTCAATACCGCGGATACCGAAGCCGCCGGGAACCAGAACGGCGTCGATATCGTCCAGATGTTTGCCCAGGCCTTCCGCTTCAATTTTTTCCGAATCGATAAATTTCAGTTTCACGCGGCAGTTGTTGGCAATGCCCCCATGCACGAGCGCCTCGTTGAGGCTTTTGTAGGAATCCGTCAGATTCACGTATTTGCCGACGATGCCGATCGTCACGTCATGCAAAGGGTTGTGGAACTTATCGACCACATCCTCCCAAACGTCGAGTTTCGGCTGTCCTGTCCAGATGTTGAGAAGATCGACAATCTTCGCATCCAGTCCCTCCCGGTGAAAAATCAGCGGCACTTCGTAGATGCAGCTGACATCCTTGGCGGTAAAGACAGAATGGACCTCCACGTTACAGAAAAGAGCAATCTTGGATTTGATATCATCGGAAAGGAAATTTTCCGTCCGGCAAAGCAGGATATCCGGCTGGATGCCTATTTCTCTGAGCGCCTTGACGCTGTGCTGAGTGGGCTTCGTTTTTACTTCACCGGCTGTCTTGATAAGGGGCACCCAGGTTAAATGAATGAAAATGGCATTTTCTCTGCCGACTTCATTGCGGAACTGCCGGATGGCTTCCAGGAAGGGGAGGCTTTCAATATCCCCGACGGTGCCGCCGATTTCCACAATGGCCACATCAAAACCGTCTGCTGTGTCGCGGATGAAATCTTTTATTTCGTTGGTAATATGGGGAATGACCTGAACGGTTTTCCCCAGATAATCTCCGCGCCGTTCTTTAGTGATGACGGCGTAGTAAACCTGTCCTGTGGTCAGGTTGTTGCTTTTGCCCATGCAGGTGGAACAGAATCGCTCGTAATGTCCCAGATCGAGATCGGTTTCCGCGCCGTCATCGGTTACGAACACTTCGCCGTGCTGAAAAGGACTCATGGTTCCGGGATCGACATTAATATAAGGGTCCAGTTTTTGATTGGTGACTTTCAGACCCCGGCTCTCCAGCAGAGCGGAGATAGACGCGGCTGCCAGACCTTTTCCCAGTGAAGAAAGAACGCCGCCAGTGATGAAGATGAATTTTGTATGTTTCACAATGCCCCTTCCTGATGTGTTTATGCGAAGGTTAAATGTCCGATGGCTAAGCCAAGTTTTTTAAAATAACCCCTCTTATTTTAAGGGCGCTTGTATTTTCCAAAAGGCCCTGGGCAGCGATACGATCAAGAACATAGATCAACTCGCCGCCTTTTTGGGAATAAGCCTGACCGTACGATATGGGGATTTCTGGCGTCATGTTTCCCAGGATTGACCGCGTAACGGATTCCGTTTTGCGTGCGCCGTTGGCGACCAGAACGACGGTTTTTGCCTTGTAAACCAGTTCAGCCCCCATGCTGATTGCATATTGCGGCGAATCCGCCTTGGTTTTAAAATGCCCGTCGGCCACCGCGTTGGCGATGGTGTTGTCGTCCAGTTTGACCAGCAGCATGGAACTGCCTTGAAAAGGAATGCCCGATTCGTGAAAGGCCACATGGCCGCGACCGCCCACACCGATAATCTGCAGATCGATTCCTCCAGCTGCTTTTATTTTTCTGACGTATCCGTCGAGAATGTCTTTCCGGATCCAGGCAAGATAAGGTGATTGCGCTTTTGCCTTGATCGCAATGGATTTCCCGGCGTCCGTTCCCTTGAATTCCCAGTCGCTTTTGTTGTCCTTCAATTCCCGGATGAGCATTTTCTGGTCGATCAGGGAACCGTAAGGAACACGGGTTTCTATAAACTTTTTATTGAGATGACCGAAAAGTTCCTGAATCATAAAGTAGGCATAGCTTTCCGGATGCATAACGCGCTGCTGAATATTGTTCCCCGGTAAGCCGACATATTCATCGAGATTAAAACTGCGAATGCGGCCGGCATCCAATCGGCCTTCATTGACCGCTTTGGCCAAATGCTTATAAAGGCCGGTCGGTGAATTTCCCGTGGCCAATCCCAGAGCGATCTCTTTTTTCCTTTTAAGCAGTTCGATGGATTTTTTAATAACGATGCCTGAAGCAACGTCACTCATGTGCGCGAAGTCTTTGGTTACCCAAATCGTTGTTCCCATTCTGTTTATCCTTCCCCCTTATCCGATTTCGCTTTTGATGATATCCGCAAGCTGCCGGCAATATTTCAGCGTGACGGCATCGGTCGGACCTTCGACCATCACGCGGCACATGTTCTGCGTTCCGGAATACCTGACCAGGACACGCCCTTCGTCACCCAGCTCTTTTTCCACCTGTTTGATGGCTTCCGCCAGCCTGGGAATTTGATCGATATCCGGCTTGCTTTTAACATCAACATTGATCAACTTTTGCGGAAAAATGTCCATCATGCGCGCCAGTTCGGAAAGAGGCTTGTTTTCTTTAATCATGGCGGCTACTAGCTGCAGGGCTGCAATAATTCCGTCGCCTGTGGTGTGATGATCCAGAAAAATCATGTGTCCGGCTTCTTCTCCGCCGATTACGGATCCCATCTTCAGCATATCTTCAAGGACATAACGGTCTCCCACTTTAGACGCATGATGCTTGAATCCGTATTGCTTGCAGGCGACCTTCAGACCCAGATTGCTCATGACGGTGCTGACCAGAAGATCGTTTTTTAATCGTCCTTCCCGCTTTAAGACGTTGGCGCAGATGACCAGAATCTGATCTCCCGTTATTTCCTGGCCTTTTTCATCCACGGCAATCAGGCGATCGCCGTCCCCGTCAAACGCCAAGCCGATGGCCGCTCCGTTTTCCAGCACGGTCTTTTTCAGACGTTCCGTGTGCTGGGAACCGCACTGGTCGTTGATATTCAAACCGTTTGGCGTCTTGTGAATGACGTCGATATCCGCGCCCAGTTCGTGGAACACATCCGGCGCGACCCGATAGGTTGCCCCGTTGGCGGTGTCCAGAACAATTTTCATGCCTTCCAAAGACAGATTGCGGGGAAATGTGTTTTTTGCAAAAACGATGTACCGTCCGTTGACGCCTTCCAGGCGGAAGGCCCGGCCGATATCGTCGCCTTTGGAAAGGAATTCCGAAAGCTTGTCGTTTAGGATCAGATCTTCGATGATGTCTTCTTTTTCGTCGGTCAGTTTATAGCCGTCTCCTCCGAATATTTTCAGTCCATTGTCCTGAAAAGGATTATGGGAGGCGGAAATGACCACACCCGCATCGGCCCGCATACTCTGTGTGACAAAGGCGATTCCCGGTGTCGGCATGACGCCCACCAGATAGGAATACCCTCCCATCGAGGTAATACCTGCCTCCAGGGAGCTTTCCAGCATATACCCCGAAAGCCTGGTGTCTTTCCCGATGATGATAACAGAACGGTGTCCTCCCTTCTTAAATACATGCGCGATAGCCTGTCCCACTCCAAAAGCAATTTGCGGTGTCATGGGATGCCGATTAGCTTCTCCACGTATCCCGTCTGTCCCGAATAATTTACCCATTGTTCTACTCCTTATCTTTAGATATCTCGCGTCGAACAAATTGATTGTTAAAATGTTTTTAATAAACCCAGCTTGGGTACGGCTCTGGATACGTTTTCACCAAGATCTCGTACGATGCCGTCCAGCCACATGACGCCTTTCGATGAAATTCCGGCTGGCAGCGCCTGGATTGTTTCAATATAATTTGTTTTGTTTTTCCCCGCAATGCTTTCCAGATCGTTGAGAAACGTGTCACGCAGCTCGTCGGTTTTTCCCGAGGCGGGGGACGCTTTCCCGTTGCAGAGGTCTTCAATATGTCCCATCTTTTCATGAAGCTCTTTTCTGCCCCGCGCACAGGTTCGTTCAGGATTTTTTTCTTCTTCTGCTGCGGCGGCGGCTTTTTGGGCCATAGCCTTTAATCGTTTTAATCGTTCCTTTCTTGCTGAAGAAAGTTGCTCCATCACCCCGGCGTATAAAAAGGAACCGTATTCGCCGGTTTCCAGAAAAGGTTTCCTCACATGCGTGTACCAGGCTTCAAGCGCTTTCAAATTTGCAAGGTAGAGGATATTGTTTTCCACAATCCGTTCCAGGTGGGGATAGGCCGCCGGGTAAAACGGTTTCACACTGCAGGCCGGCGCTTTCTCAAAGATGAGTTGATTGTCTCCGGGGTAGTCGTGCCGCAGGACGGAACCGGCGGCGACGACATTTCCGAATCCAAGTCTCACCGGACCGATGATTCCGCCCTGGCCACCCAGAAAAATCGGCGGTTGATTGAGCATGACGCCCCGCGGAACGTCGCCCAGCAGAGAAGGCGTTGTTTTATCGGCATCCGGTGTAAAATTAAAATGAATGTAGGAACTGCCCACTTCTGAATGATTGCTTCGGCTGGTGCCGCCGCCCATCAGGCAATCGCAGAAGTTGATCAGACTGCCCAGCGTTACGAACGGGAAAAGAATGGTCTGCTTCAAGCCGACACAATGCGCACCACCGGCTTCTTCTTCCAGAATGCAGCCTTCCCGGACGTGCGCGCCCATTCCCATATTTGATTTTTCCAGAAAGACGGATTTGCTGAAGAACCCTCCCTTTAATTCAACCTTTTCGGCCAGTTGACAGTTTTCAATGGTAACGGGCGCTTCGTATCCCAGTTGACAGCCGGATGATATGGTCGTTTCCTTTCCGTAGATCCGGCAACCGGGATATATCTTGACCCCCTTACCCGAAATCCGGTCGATAGCGACGTCATCGCCGATATCGATGGTTTCGGGATTGGGAATGCTCACACCGCGTTCGAGCAGATCATTTATTTTTTTGAGCGATCTCGGTTTTAAATCCATACGGTCTCCCTGACGTTAAGGACGGAAGATGCCTCAGCATCCGCGTTCGTTAAACCACGCCGTAAGCCAGCATGGCATTGGCGACTTTGGTAAATCCGGCAATATTGGCCCCGGTCACATAGTCGCCCTTCTTCCCGTAGGTTTCTGCCGTGTCGTAGCAATTTTTGTGAATGCTCCTCATAATGATGAGCAGGCGGTTGTCGACTTCTTCACGCGTCCATAACAGCCTGAGGCTGTTCTGGCTCATTTCCAGGCCGGACGTGGCGACACCGCCCGCATTGGCCGCTTTTCCGGGACCGTAAAGGATTTTTTTATCCTGGAAAATTTTGATGGCTTCAGGCGTTGAGGGCATGTTGGCTCCTTCGGCAACACAGAGACAGCCGTTTTTCACCAGTGCCGCCGCGTTCTTACCGTTGATTTCATTTTGCGTGGCGCAGGGCAGGGCGATGTCCACTTTGATGCCCTGTTCGCGAATGACGTCCCAGACATTTTTGCCTTCGAAGCATTCCGATTTGAATTTGTTTGCGTATTCGGAAATGCGCCCGCGTTTGACGTTTTTCAGATCAAGCACGAAGCTGCATTTCTTGTCATCAATGCCGGCTTCATCAATAATACACGACGAAGAATCACACAGAGAGATGACCTTGCCGCCCAGTTGGTTGACTTTTTCAACCGCATACTGAGCCACGTTGCCGGCGCCGCTGACGGCGACGGTTTTTCCTTTGAAATCCATTTTGCGGGTGGCCAGCATTTCCGCGGCAAAATACACACAGCCGTAACCCGTCGCTTCGGGACGAATCAGACTTCCGCCGTATGACATTCCTTTGCCGGTCAGCACGCCGGTGTGCTCGTTGCGGATTTTTTTGTAATAGCCGTACATAAAGCCGATTTCACGACCGCCGACTCCGATGTCACCTGCGGGTACGTCCACGTCGGCGCCGATGTGACGGTACAATTCGCGCATAAATGCCTGACAGAAACGCATGACTTCTCCGTCGGATTTTCCTTTGGGGTCGAAATCGGAACCGCCTTTGGCGCCGCCCATGGGCAGGGTGGTCAGTGCATTTTTGAAAATCTGTTCAAACCCCAGAAATTTGATGATGCCCAGATTCACGGACGGATGAAAACGGATACCGCCTTTGAAGGGGCCGATGGCGTTGTTGAATTGCACGCGGAATCCGCGATTGACCTGAACGTTTCCCTTGTCGTCCACCCAGGGAACCCGGAAAATGACCGCTCTTTCCGGCTCGACAATCCTTTCGTAAAGGTTGGCTTTGACGAACTCGGGATGCTTTTTGACGGTTGGTTCCAGCGTTTCCATAACTTCTTCAACAGCCTGGTGAAATTCCGGCTGATTGGGATCAGTCTGCTTGACTTTGGCGATCACATCTTGAATAACTGACATAAATTATCATCCTCCTAAAAAATTGTTATTGATTTCATTTTTTGACGTTCATGATGCAACGTTTTTCATATATCTTCAACCCGCTGAAGCGTTTCATACTCCATGACGGTGGACATCGCTTTATTTTCTATGTCGAACCCTTCTTCGCCGGCTGCGGCAATCGGGTTGAGTCCTCCAAGAAGAATCATGCCCACTTTGTTGATATCCACATTCGTCTGGCAAACCGGATTTCCAACATTACCGATCGAAAGGGCGCCGTTAACGCCGATCTTTTTAAAATCAGCAACGATGTTTTCCACCAGAGAGAGCGCCAATGCCGGGATTTCTCGAAAATTTGCCAGAATCTTTCCTTCCCCCTTTTTGACAACGTCCTTGACGGAGGTCATTTTGCCGCGGATAAAAATTTCGGACGGATCAAGCGACGAGCCGGAATAATTGATGAGCTCCACGAAACGCAAAGGATTACCGTGCCGCACCTGCAAGATGCCGCCGAATTTGGAATCCATCGGAATGCCGTGCTTCAGAAGAACGCCGTTAATGAGAATGCTGCAAACGGTGGCAAATCCGATTTTCCCCTCGGGAATGGTGACTTCTCCCAGCGTTTCACCGGCAGACGCAACAGCTACAAGATCCGACACGGCAATTTTCTTTTTGAAAACCGGTTTCATGACGGCCAAGGCCTTGCGGAATTGTTTTTGAGGGAACAGAGAAATATTAACGGGAACAAGGCCGCGCCGTTTTTTTATGTCGAAAGTCGTTTTTAAGGAAAGAACATCAATCCGGGAAATGGAAAGACTGATTTTGTCCCGGACGCGGGCATTGTTGATTTCTTCCATCCCCATGTCTGTGATGATTCTGCCGTCACGCCGCCCGATGAGCCTGGTCAAGCCTCTTTCATCCATCGACTTCAAGTGATAGCGGACAGTTCTTTCGCTTAAATGAACGCCGTGTTCTTTCATTTTTCGCGCGATGACGCGGGCTCCTGCGGATTCTGAATTTTCGTTGAGAATCTTGAGAATCAGAAGGACTTTTCTTTCTATGTCTTCGGGATTGAATAAATGTTTCATGGCTAATCGGCAACCGTTTGCCGTATATCTACTTTCAAATGATGTCCTTGTCAATAAAAAATAATATTTTTTTAAACGGATTTTCACAGGAACCCGATGCGCAGCATATCAACCGTAACAAATGGTTATTTTCTGATATATTGTTCAGAATTTCAATATGTTGTGTGGTAATTATTGCTATGAAAGAAGTGGGTTTGTGGGGTTTGTGTTTCTTCGGTCCGACGTGATGTCGTCCGGACCGGGAGTACAATTTCGTCCCTATCTGGTCAAGATGTGATCCTGTGCCATTACTTTCGTTGAGCTCCAACTATTCTGTCGTATGATGACGGGCTACTTTTTGTGTTTTGAGGTGGTTAAAAAAAGCGTCCGTCAAAAGATGAACGTGTTTCGGTATGTTTTAATCGGGGCGGGAAGGCACATTGCAGATTTTACTTGGACTTTTTACAATCAATACCCAGTTTGGTCATCTTATCTGTAAAGGTGTTGCGGTTAATGCCCAGGAAAATTGCCGCGGAAGTTTTAACGCCGTTTGACCGGCGTAAAGCAATCTTAAACAATCCCTTTTCCACGATATTCATGACCTCTTCATAAAGCTTGCTTTTGCGATCACCGGACGCAGACAAAATGGTGGCAATATCCTCAAGCTTTTTTTCCATAATTTCTTCAACCGCGGCATAAGGCGTGGCCTTAACGTTCATGACAATTTCAGATTTGCTCTTTTTCTTCGACGGCATTTTAAACGCATGCTCCTTCCGGACGATAGTAATATCAACTCGTTTTAAAATATCGAATGAATATCAAATTAAAACGAAAGTAATTTCAAGACGATAAAAGCGGAAATAATGAGCGCTGTGATCCAGCAAATAACAATCAGCGAACGTCGTTCCCGCGGATGCTCCAGGTAATTTCTGACCTCCATCTCCACCCTTTCGGCTTCCAGCTTATCCACAATGGATTGAATAAGTAAAGCGTGGTTTTCATACATGTTGGAAAAGAAATAAAACCCTTTGGTGGTGGTTAACAGAAAATAAGCTTTGTTCAATATAGCAACAACGCCCAGATGCGTGACATCCGGCCACGTCAGCGTCTTGACACGGGAAAATTTTTTTACCTTCATACCTTCATTGCTTGCGGTAATATGTCTGTTGGCTGCTTCTATGCCCACCAGCAGGGTAACCGCAAAGGCAACGGCCAAAATAATTTTTTCCCACGGTTGCCCGTTCAACAGGTTCAGGATCAACAGCACAAAAAGCAGGATGATAATTGCAATAAAGGGCAAAAGAAAAGCTTTTTTAATTTTAAAAACGTTCTGCTCCATGGTTTCGCTTCCTGTTTGATTCGTTTCAGCACAGGCTGGACAGTTGCTCGGGTTTTATTTGCTTCTGATGAATGTTCCGCTTTTGCCGCCGCTTTTTTCCAGCAGCATGATGTCGCTGATGACGATTTTTTTATTCACCGCTTTACACATATCGTAAATGGTCAGTGCGGCGACGCTTACGGCCGTCAGGGCTTCCATTTCCACGCCGGTTTTTCCCGCTATCCGGACCGATGCCTCGATGATAATCGCCGATTTTTTCTCATCAACGGTGAACGTCAGGTCGACCCCCGTTAATTCCAGAGGGTGACACATCGGGATAAGATCCCCCGTTTTTTTTGCGGCCATGATGCCGGCGATTTTTGCCGTTGTCAAAACATTGCCTTTGGCAATCCGCCCTTTGGATATTAACGTCAGCGTTGCTGCATCCATCCTGACGATTCCCCGCGCTTTTGCTTCACGCGCGGTCTGAGGCTTGGCCGTAACATCGACCATTTGAACATTGCCTTCATGATTAATATGTGATAATTTTTTTGACATTGTTGCGAAATATTTTTTTAACGTAATTATTTTGGTAAAGCCTTAACATAGGCCTGCTGATGAGTCAAGAAACGTAGCAACATTTTTTAAATGCTTGAAGTTGAAATAGCTTGATATAAATAGGCGAATATTTTAAGTGAAACATTCGTGGGAAAACGGGATTATCATAATCTTGAGAGTATTGACCATGAAAATTTCATAAAAAACGGGATGAAGTGTATTGGCCGCATTGCGTGTGCGTGTAAAAGATTCCACCGATAAACACAAAATATTATCATTATTAAACAAATTGCATCCCGTGTTCTGCGATAAGCCGTTGATTCGCCTGGGAGCCTTCGGTGACGGCGGTTACCTTGTTCCGGATGATTTGACGGGAATCGAAGCGTGTTTTTCCCCGGGGGTGGGTTTTTCATCCGTATTTGAAAAAGATTGTGCGGACAGGGGGATGAAAGTTTTTATGGCAGACGGATTTGTGAATCATCCAAGTCTGTCTCATGAGCTTTTTGTTTTTATAAAAAAATATGTCGGCAATACCGACAATGATCATGAAATGACCCTGGACGCCTGGGTAAATTCATCCCTGGCTGATGCCACGGGAGATCTCTTGCTACAAATGGATATCGAAGGTGCCGAATATGACGTGTTGTCGGCGGTGTCGGAGGATTTGTTAAAACGGTTCAGGATCATCGTTATTGAATTTCATTTGCTGGACGGACTGCGACGCCAACCATTTTTTAATCTGGCATCGCAGGTGTTTGAAAAAATTTTACGGACGCATACTTGCGTGCACAATCATCCGAATAATTGTTCTGACGCCGTGAAAGTGGACGACATTGACATCCCTATGGTTATGGAACTGACGTTCTTACGGAATGATCGTATCCACAATCCGTCGTTTGTCAGGACGTTTCCGCATCCTTTGGATTGTGATAATACGGACAGAAATCCCTCTCTTGTTCTACCGAAAAGCTGGTATAGAAATCATCAGAAATAGCCGGTCGCGTTTCAGGCACCGTTTCGACAAAACAGTGTGAAATCGTTGAACAAGAAAATCTCTTGATATAAATATTTCTATTGGTTAGTATTCGCCCCAAAAAATATAAAAAGGCGTTATGTTCGTTAAAGTCAACAGCATGAGCGTCATCGGGATGGAATCGTATCCGGTCTTCGTCGAGGTCGATACATCCCAGGGATTGCCGCAGTTTGCAACGGTCGGGCTGCCGGATGCGTCCGTCAAAGAAAGCCGCGACCGCATCAAAGCCGCCATCAAAAATTCCGGGTATCATTTTCCCCGCAGCCACGTGACCATCAATTTGGCTCCCGCCGATATTAAAAAGGAGGGGACCGGTTTTGATCTGCCGATTGCCGTGGGGATCCTGGCGGCCGAGAAATTAATCCGTGAAGAAAGACTGCGCGATTGTCTCTTTGTCGGAGAACTTTCTCTGGACGGCAGCATTAAACGGGTGAACGGTCTTCTGTCTGTTGCGTTTAAAGCATTGGAAACCGGCTTAACATCGGTTTTTGTTCCTGAAGAAAATGCCCCGGAAGCGGCGATGGTGAAGGGGGTGAACATTATCCCGGTCAAAACGCTTCCGGATGTTGTTGAATGTCTGGAAGGACGAAAAACCATAGAGCCGCTTTGCCTCGATTTGGAGAAAATTTTTCACAAAACAAATCAATACGATGTGGATTTCAGTGAAATTAAAGGACAGAAACAGGCCAAAAGAGCACTGGAGATAGCGGCGGCCGGAGGCCATAACGTCCTGATGCTGGGGCCTCCGGGTTCCGGCAAGAGTATGCTCGCGAAAAGGCTGCCCACGATATTGCCGGATCTCTCTTTTGAGGAAGCCATCGACGTTACCAAAGTATTTTCCGTTGCGGGTTTTTTGGATAAAGATAAAACGCTGATGGCGGTGCGCCCTTTTCGTTCGCCGCATCATACGATATCTGATGCCGGGCTTGTGGGCGGAGGACAAATGCCGCGTCCGGGAGAAATTAGCCTTGCTCATCTCGGGGTGCTGTTTCTGGATGAACTGCCCGAGTTCAGAAAAAATGTTCTGGAATCTCTCCGCCAGCCGCTGGAAGACGGCATGATAACTATTACGCGTTCCTCGGTGACCGCTTCTTTTCCCGCTAAATTCATGCTGGTGGCGGCGATGAATCCCTGTCCCTGCGGTTATTTCGGCGACCGCGTCCATTCCTGCCGCTGCACTCCCCAGCAGATCCGTCAGTATCAGTCCAAAATATCCGGTCCGCTTCTGGACCGAATAGATTTGCACATCGAAGTGCCTTCGGTCAAATATCGTGCGCTGTCCGACAAGGAAACGGGCGAATCGTCTGCGGCGATCAAGCAGCGCGTGAGCAATGCGCGGAATATACAAAATGAGCGTTTCGGCACAAACGGAATCATGTGCAATGCGCGGATGACGGAAAAGCACATCCGTCAATTCTGTCAGGTCGATGAGGAAGCGCACAAACTGATTGACATGGCCATGGAAAAACTGGGCTTAAGCGCCCGCGCGGTCAACAGGATACTGAAAGTGTCCCGCACTATTGCCGATCTGGAACATGACGAATCGATCAGAACGTCTCACGTTGCCGAAGCGATTCAGTATCGAAACCTTGATAGAGGATTGATTTAGTGCTATGTCAAAAAAAGACTATCACAACCAGAGCGGCGTCCTGATGAAATGATTGTCCGGCCGGCAGACTGGAGAAAGAGGTATTTATGGAGATCAAAATAAAAAAAGTACCGCTGAAAAAAAGAAAAACCAAGCCCGCTGATGAATCAAAACTCGGTTTCGGTAAAATATTCACGGACCATATGTTTACCATGAAATATAGAGAGGGGGAGGGATGGTACGATCCCGTCATCGAACCGTATCATCCTTTACAGCTTGATCCCACGGCCATGTGCCTGCATTACGGTCAGGAAATATTTGAGGGACTGAAGGCCTATCGGGGACAGGACAGTGCCATTTATCTTTTCCGTCCGATGGAAAATATTAAGAGGATGAATGCATCCGCCGAAAGACTGTGTATGGCCCGAATCGATGAAGATCTTTTTATGGAAGCCATGAAAAAACTGGTGCTTCTGGAAAAAGACTGGATTCCTCACGGTGAAGGAACGTCCATGTATATCCGTCCGACCATGATTGCGACGGAAGCGGCCCTGGGCGTTCATCCGGCCAATGAGTATTTGTTCTTCATTGTAGTCGGCCCGGTGGGCGCCTATTATCCTCAGGGATTTTCGCCGACAAAAATGTATGTTTCGGAGGAATATGTTCGCGCGGTGCGCGGCGGTATCGGTCATGTCAAGGCCGCCGGCAATTATGCCGCCAGTCTTTACGCCAGCAGAATCGCAACAAACATGGGGTACACGCAGGTGCTTTGGCTGGACTCCGTGGAGAAAAAATACGTGGAGGAGGTCGGGACCAGTAACATATTTTTCGTGATCGGCGACGAATTGATTACGCCTCCGCTTGGAGGATCGATTCTACCCGGTGTGACGCGTAATTCAGTCATTACGCTGGCCAGATATCTGGGGACAAACGTTGTCGAAAGACCGATATCGATTGAAGAGGTTATCAAAACCTCGGAAAACGGTTCATTAAAAGAAGCATTTGCTTCCGGAACGGCGGCGGTCATTTCGCCGGTCGGAAATATTTACTTCCGCGATAAGGAGTATGCGATAAACGGCGGGAAAACCGGTGCGTTGGCCGAAAAATTATATAATGAAATCCTCAAAATTCAATACGGCATGGTGGAGGACCCCTTCGGCTGGCGAATTAAAATCGCGAACGGAAAAAAACGTTCCCGGTAATAATTTTCTGTGGACAAAATTTGTAAACGCGCTTAGTCCACAAGACTGTGGAAATCGTTGTGGACAACTTTGTTGATAAACTCTCTAAGTGCGTAATTGTTACGATTTTACACCAAATTGCCCAAGGTTTGAGCAATTTAAATATCAAGTAAAATCAATATCTTATTAATATTCCCTTTAGGTATCGCCATTTAAGAAGTATTTATGAAACAAGATATAAACTCTGCGAAAAAAAATGTGCCAGAAAAGATCGATTTTTTACAAAAAATGATGAAATTTTTTCTTAATAGAAATAAGCTATTTACATCGTCATGGATTGCTCTGAGCGTTATTGTCGTGGCAATTTCCATACCTGGCAGCTCTTTTTCCGAAGAACGTCCGGCCATTGACGATGTTGTACAAAAATTGCAGCTGTCCTATGAGTCAACAAAAGATCTCAGCGCGGATTTTATTCAGGAGACAACGGTCAAGTCGATCAAAAAGACACAGCGGGAAGAAGGTCGCGTTTTCTTTAAAAATCCCCAAAATATGTCATGGAATTATACAAAGCCACAGGGGAAAAAACTGGTGATGAATCATCAGACGGCCTGGCTCTATCTTCCGCAGGAAAAAGTTGCCTACCGACAGAGCGCCGAAAGCATTTTTCAATCCCGACTATTGATCGATTTTTTTTCCGGATCGGGAAAACTCAAAGATGATTTCATCATCACATATGACAGCGCCATATCTCCGGACAAAGACGGTCATTATCTCCTCGTGCTTACGCCGCGTCAAAAAAATACGACGTTCAATGTGTTGAGGCTTACAATTGATAAAAACAATTTTTATATCTTGCGGTTAAGTTTTGATGACGCTTTCGGTAATTCAACGGATCTGAGATTTTCCCGTATTCAATTCAACACCGGACTTCCGAAGACGTTTTTCCTCTTCAAGCCACCCAAAGGCGTACAGGTTTTTGAAATGCCGTGAAAACCCGGGGCGATGAGCAAATTTCCCTTTGTCGGGTTAAACATTAAGGTTTGGCGATAGTCACCCACAGGAAAGTTTCACCGCCTATACTGCGGTATTGAAATGCGTCTATTTTAAACCCGATGGTTTCCAGGATTCCCCTCAGTTTTTCAGGTGTCGTGTGGCTGTAGAACAGCCGTTCTCCCATAAATTTCCTGTAACCGCTAAAGCTGTCCGCTCCGGTATACGCTTTTGTGGCGTAGGTAAAAAGTCCCCTGCCGCCCGGTTTAAGCCAGCGGTAAATTTTCCGGAAAATGCCTTCGTGCTTTTCGTATTCAATGTGGAAGAGACAATAAATGGTTGTTACCGCATCAAATTGTTCGCCGGGAAACTCCACCTCCCGGATGTCTGCGGCGATGGTCTTCATTGCCGGTTGGTAACGGTGGGCCAATTCCAGCATTTTTGATGAAAAGTCCACTCCGGTAACCTGCCATTCCTTTTGAATGAAATAGGCGGGAAACGGTTCACCCGCACCGCAACCCAGATCGAGCAAACTGCCTTTGATGGAAGGCAGTCTTCTGAAGAAATCGTCCATGACATCCGTCATATCGAACAGGTAACGGTTTTTGTCGTAAGTTTGGGCAAAACGATCGTAAATTTCACGTATATCAATGTCCATAAATTCTTTTCAGGATTTGAATGGATTATCCAGGCTAAAATCCGGTGTCAGGTCGAAGTCGCTGACTTCTTGAATAAACAGGTTATGAAAACCCAATTTCTCGGCATAGTCCAAAACCTGTTCGTACTCTTTTTTTGTAATTCGGCGTTTTAAATCCGGATGATTGCGGACCTTGGCCATGGGCGTATATTGAGACATCAGGCTTAAAAAAACATTGTTGGATATTTTTCTGCTGATCAATCTCAAAACTGCTTTGGAATTCTCGATGCGCCCGGGCAGAACCAGATGACGAATGATGATGCCTTTCCGCGCTATCCCGTTTTTTAATTCCAACGCGTCGCCGACCTGGCGCACCATTTCTTTTATCGAGTCCGCGGCAAACCACGGATATCCGGGGGCGGCGGAAAACATCATGCTGTCTTCCTCCTGGCCGTATTTGAAATCCGGCAGATAAATGTCCACCATGCCGTCCAGCCGTTTCAGGATGTCCGGGCTTTCATAACCACCGCAATTATACACAAAAGGAATTTTCAATCCTGCCTTGCGTGCAATCAACAGCGCCTCCATCACCAGCGGCATCTGTGACGTGGGCGTGACCGGTTCTACATTGTGGCATTGCCGTTTCTCCAGATCGAGCATCACATCGGCCAGTTGCCTTGAATTCATTTCCTGCCCTGTGATGTGGTGGGAAATCTGGTGATTCTGACAATAAATGCAGCCCAGGTTGCAGGAGGAAAGAAAAATCGTTCCCGCGCCGTGCGTGCCGGAGAGCGGCGGTTCTTCGCCGTGATGGGCCAACGCGCAATCCATGATAATACTGGCCGCAAGACCGCAATATCCCCGTTCGTTTTTCGTCCGGTTCACATGACAGTTTCGCGGACAAAGGATACAGTCTTTGAAAATTTCCTGCAGGAGGAAAATTTTTTCTTCCAAATTCATTCTTAAAAATTCCGTCCGGAGCATCCTTTGGTTAAAAGGGTTCCACCACATCGCGGAGTCTGCCGCTTTCTACCAGTTCCAGAAAGTCGTCGCCCAGCGGAGCGGACAGGTCCACCGCTTTGCACCAATTTCTGATTCTTGTTTGCGGGTCGTCAATGAATGTGACCAGATCCGTGCGGTCGGGGACTTTTCCGCCGGGAAGGCTTTCCGTAAAATATTGAGAAGGAAAGACCATTAAAACATTATTCAGTATATTGGGATCGGGCGCACGGCGCGTTATTTTTTTGTCCAGCCATCCCGGAATGATCCTTTCCTGATGATGAAAAAAAAGCACGATGTCGTTTTCTCCGGACGCAAACGGATGGGTCAGATGATAATCGATGAGGCCGCCATCGCGGTACACACCGCGGGGAGCGCCAAAAATGTCGCGGACACCTTCAATCACCAGCGGGATTGCGCCCGAAGCCAGCACAGCGTATTTGAAATTGATTTCGTTCAGCGGGACATAGATGCCGCGGAATTGCGGTTTCAGGCAAAAAGCCGGCGGTTTGGACGCATTGTAAAAAACGACTCTTTCGGAAAATTTATAAATATTTTCTCTACTTAAATAGTTCAATAGAAAACAGAAAATCAGTCCTGTTTTCTGCAATAAGACGTTTTGAAAAGCGACAAGGCCGCGTGAACGCGCTGTAATGATGGTCAGCCGGTATTTCTTGTTGTTCAGGGCAAAAGGCAGGGCGTCATTTTCCAGATACGCATTGATGATGCCGGTTATTTTTTCCAGCGTCGTTGCCGGTGTATCTTTTTTTGTGTAGGTAACATGAATGTAAGCCTCCATCAGTTGCCGGTAGGATTTGACGGCTTCCGGTTGCAGCCAGGCAGCAAAACGGAAGGCGCCCGCTGAAGAGCCCACGAGCTGGACAGGGGTCGAACGGCCCAGAGAACATCTTTCAAGGAGTGTCAAATCGAATCCGCTGGCAATCAGCCAGCGCGGTCCAACCGCCGGTCCGAAATACGTCGAAATCAGATCAAAGTTGAACCCGCCGTCTTTGATGAGTTGATAAATTTTCCTGCCGGCTTTAATTCGTATTCTACTCATAGATCTTATGTCCGGGCAAAGGCCTTGACACGTAAACTTTTGTCTTGTAGATTCACTTACAGCTCTTATGAATTCTTATGTGAGAAGAGGGTTCATAATTTCTATTATGTCTTTTAAGTGGGGCACGTTTTATCAGTAATTGGTCAAAATGCAAGAAAATTTATCGACGACACAGGCCGTGCGTCCGGACTGTTTAAAATGGCTCAAACAGACATGGGAAAATGGGGCAATGTCTGCCGGACACCCGGTGTCATGAGATGGAAGATTTCGCAATGGGCAGCATCAGTGATGATCTGTCCGGAACATCATCATGATGACGGCCCGACGTTCTTTACTCGGATTTTTTCAAGTCCGGCGTGAGAGTTTGGAAAGGATTCCGAAAAACACTGGGCGTAAAAAATACCGTTTGTTATTGGACAACATTTCCGGTTCCGCTTCCGGAATCCGGAAATTCATTTCACGTGAGGATGATTATCATGGATATAAAAGATTCTGTTGAGCACATTGCCCGGAATGCGGCGCTGGCCGCAAAAAAACTTTCCCGTGTGACTGAAACGGAAAAAAACACGGCTCTTTTACGCATGGCGGAAGCCTTGGAACGGAATTCTAAATTTCTTCTGGATGAAAACGCCAAAGATGTAAACGGCGCGAAAAAAGCAGGCATCTCCAAAGCCATGCTGGAACGTCTGACCCTTAAACAATCAACGATCGATCAAATGGCCAAAGGATTGAGGGAAGTTGCTACGCTGCCCGATCCTGTCGGTAAAATCATTTCCATGTGGCGCCGGCCCAATGGTTTGCTGGTGGGAAAAATGCGCATTCCCCTGGGAGTGATCGGCATTATTTACGAATCGCGGCCGAACGTTACGGTGGACGCTTCAGCGCTCTGCCTGAAAGCAGGCAATGCCGTCATTTTACGCGGCGGTTCCGAGTCGATCAAATCCAATCTGGCGATTGCATCCGTTTTGCGGAAAGTATTACAGGATACATCCATTCCCGTGGAAGCGATTCAGGTCATTCCGGTGACGGACCGCGAAGCGGTGGCTGCCATGCTGAAAATGGAAGAATACATCGATTTAATCATTCCCCGCGGCGGGGAAGATCTGATCCGCGCGGTGGTTGCCCAGTCAAGAATCCCTGTCATCAAGCACTATAAGGGGGTCTGTCATATTTTTGTGGATGCCAGCGCCGAAATGGCCATGGCCGTTGATATTTGTTTGAACGCAAAGACACAGCGCCCCGGCGTGTGCAACGCGATGGAAACGTTGCTTGTGCATCAGACGATCGCAGGGAAATTTCTTCCCGTGGTTGCCAATAAAATGAAAAAAGCCGGCGTCGTCATCCGGGGATGCGAAAAAACAAAATCGATTTTGAAACGAATCGAAAAGGCGGTTGAAGATGACTGGTCTGCCGAATATCTGGACCTGGTTTTGGCTGTGAAGGTAGTGGAAAACATGAATGAAGCCATTGCCCATATTGAAAAATACGGCTCTCTGCATACCGAATCGATCATTACGGGTGATTATTCCAATGCCCAGCGCTTTTTAAACGATGTCAATTCTTCGACCGTCCTAGTGAATGCGTCGACCCGTTTCAGCGACGGCTTTGAACTGGGACTGGGCGCCGAAATCGGAATCTCGACGACAAAACTTCATGCTTTCGGCCCCATGGGCTTGGAAGAACTGACGACAACAAAATTTATCATTTACGGGAACGGACAGGTGAGAACATGAGATGGGGACTTTTCGGCGGCACTTTCGATCCGATTCATTTCGGCCACTTGCGCGGGGCGGAGGAAATGCTCGAAATTTTCAATCTGAATCGTATCATCTTTGTTCCATCCTCCAGACCGCCGCACAAGCTGGAAGCGGATATCACGGCGTTCAATCATCGCGAGCAGATGATTCGTTTGGCTATTGAAGATAATGTCAATTTCTCTTTTTCCGAGGTGGAAAATCTGCGCGCCGGTAAATCCTATTCCGTGGAAACAGTCGAATACATACTTAATAAATACATGGAAGATCTGGAACTTTATTTTATTGTCGGGCAGGATGCGTTTCAGGCGGTGACAACCTGGAAGGATTGGGAAAGGCTTTTGCTATTATGTAATTTTGCCGTGATGACCCGTCCCGGTTATGATGATATGAGGCTTGATGCAATTCTGCCGAGAACCTTTGCCGCAAAATTCATCTACGATAAAAAAACCGACGGATTTAAAGGTCCAACGGGACAGGCCATCTATTTTCGCCATACGAGTTTCCTGGATATTTCATCGTCGCACATGAGAGACATGGTCAGAACCGGCAATTCCATCCGATATCTTACACCCGGCAAGGTCCGTCAATACATCATGAAGCATAATTTGTACAAGGAGTGCCGGGACAATTGAACGTGTAAAATTTTTTTAAGGAGAAAAATATGAATTATAAATTTATTGAACTGGAGGTCAAGGATCATATCGCAACCGTAACCCTGGCCAGAGAAAAAAGCTTAAATGCCGTTAGCCTGGAACTTGCCTCGGAAATTACGGATGTGTTTAGAAAATTAAGTGCCATGGATGACGTCAGAGTTGTCATTTTGAAAAGCAGGGCCAGAATTTTTTGTGCCGGTCTGGATTTGAAGGATGCCGCCGGTGGTTTTACGGGAACAACCAGAGCGCCATGGGATATGATTAAAAAATCACAGCCGTTGTTTGATTGCTGCAATGTCATTGAAGAATGTCCCAAACCGGTCATTGCCGCGGTGCATGGTCAGTGCATTGGAGCCGGGCTTCACATTATTTCCGCCTGCGATATCCGCCTCTGTACTCAGGATGCGACGTTCTGCCTGAAGGAACCGAAAATCGGATTGTGCGCCGACATGGGCGCGCTTCAACGATTGCCTCTGATCGTGGGGCAGGGCTATGCCAGAGAAATCGCGTTCACCGTTGCCTTTTATAATGCCCAGCAGGTTGAGAAAATGGGACTGGTCAATCATGTCTATGCTGATCAGGCGGCGCTTTATGAGGCGGCCCGTGAAATGGCTCGACAAATCACAGAGAACGCTCCGCTGGCTATTGAATGCACGAAGGAGGTTCTTAATTTCAGCAGAGGTACGAGCGTCAGCGAAGGAATGTCTCTGGCCATTCAAAAAAACATGTTCCTGCTCGCCACAGATGACCTGAAAGAAGCCTTTGTTGCTTTCATGGAAAAAAGACAGCCGGATTTCAAGGGCAGATAAAGAGTCACCCCCATTGACATAATGACCAAAAAATAGGGGGACGGTCCACGATGACCGTCCCCCTATGTCTTTTTTTAAGACTTCCGCGATGTTAATCTTTGTACATGCTTTCAATATCGTCCTTGAACTTTTCAAAAACGATTCTGCGTTTTAACTTCAGCGTGGGAGTCAATTCGCCCGTTTCGACGCTGAAGGGCTTATCGAGTAGTTTGTAATATTTGATCTGCTCGTAGCGGGGCAGTGCTTCGTTGACTTCATCAACCTGTTTCTGAATCAGTTCTTTGACCTGTTCGTTGGCAAGCAGGTCTTTATCGGAACACGCCGGGATGCCGTTGTGTTTGGAAAAACGATGCAGTTCCTGAAAATCGGGAACGACCAGTGCGGAAATGTATTTTCTCGCATCTCCGATCAAACAGACCTGATCGATATACGGTTTGGCGGTAAGGGCCAGTTCGATCGGATGAGGTGCAATATTCTTGCCTCCTGATGTGACAAACAGTTCCTTTTTGCGGTCGGTAATTGTAAGAAATCCGTCCTTGTCAAATTCTCCGATGTCGCCCGTTTTGAACCATCCGTCATCCGTGAAAGCTTCCTTGGTTGCGTCCGGCAGATTCCAATAACCTTGGAAGACCTGAGGTCCCTTGACAAGAATTTCGCCGTCCTCTGCGATTTTTTCTTCCGTCCACAACGCCGGTCTTCCGACGGTGCCGGGTTTAATCTGCAATTTGTGGGCGAGCGTGTTGTATGCCAGAGAAAGACTCAAGGAGCGGAGAGGATTGGTATAGGGAGAAAGCCCTTTGGCCTGCTTGGTGACCATCAAATCAACCGTTAAATCAAGCATCTTTTTTTGAAACCAACTGGCCTTGCTGATATCAAAGCTGGTGGCGAATTCCGGTTCGTTGAAATTGATGACGGGCGACGTTTCGGTCAGTCCGTAACCTTCGGCCAGCTGAATGCCCAGAGCGCGGATAAAAACGCAAACTTCTTTGGATAACTTGCCGCCACCCGATATGCCGAGAACAACATGATCCAATCCGGCTGTTTTTTTGATTTTATTGAAAACCAGAATGTTCGCCAGCGCGAACTGGAGCAGATCCAAGAAACCCAGTCTGGTCGCTGTAGCCATCGCTTCGCAGTATTTTTCACCCAGCCGGGTGGCCCAGTTGAAAATGGATTGGACCCGTTTATCCTGACGGGACACAATCGACCGGGTCGTATCATAAATCTTTTCCCATAATCGGGGAATACTGATTAAAACATTCGGTCTGACTTCGAGAATATTCTTTGGGATTTTTTCAAAGCTTTCAGCAAAAACCAGAATCCCGCTTTGCTGCAGAGCACCCACATGATAATCGCTTGTCCGGCCGAAGACGTGACACATCGGCAGGTGAACCAGGAAAGTCAGGTGAAGTCCCAGTTCACGCTGTTTCCGCATCAGCGTGGAATTGGAAGCCTGAAGCATGTTGGATACCCAGTTTTTCTGGGTCAGAATGGCGCCTTTCTGTTTCCCCGTTGTGCCCGATGTATAAATGATGGAAGTGACGTCTTCCGGAGTGACGCTGTTGATATTTCTTTCAATTTCTTCGTCGCTGATTTTCCCTTTGCCTAAGTCGATGACTTCATCAAACGTGTAAACCCCTTCGGGTTTTGCGCCTTCCCAGGAACACATGACGATGATTTTTTCAATGGGAACCCCCTGTGCTTTTGCTTTGAGGGCCATCTCTCCGCGGCCCTGTGTGGACGCAATGACAATTTTAGATCCGCTGTCCGATGTCATGTAGCCCAGCTCTTCCACGGTTAACGTCGGATAAAGGGGAACGCCGATGGCGCAACAGGCCTGAATGGCCTGATCGGCAATAATCCATCTGGGTCTGCTTTCCGAAAAAATAACGATACGGTCGCTTTTTTTTAGCCCCAGGACCATGAGCCCCTTGGCGAGGCCGATGGCTTCCTCCCGGGTCTCTTTCCATGTCCGGGAATGCCATTGAGCGCTGGGATTGCCGTTTTGATCAAACTTGGCCCGAAGCAGTTCAACCTGATCACCGTAACGCAATGCCTGATTGTGAAAAATGCCGCATAAAGTATCCGTCCTGTATGCCATAACTACATCCTCCCCCCTGTAAAGTATTTAATGAACTATCGTGATGGTGTTGGTAGATAGTTTTCTTGTTTATTAATTTTTGATTTGCAGTGCGTTTTCATACGCTTTTTTTTAGTCAAAAATCAAGTTTAAATTTTCGGATCTTCAGGAATATCGAAGGCGGCGTTTTTCTTTTTATAAAGAAAACGCTCTAAAAAACGATGATACACGGTCCAATCGGAATCGGGACTGGAGGACTCGTTCATGAAGGTCTGAAAAGCATTGAATTTGGCGTCCAGATCGTCGATATAATGGACGACGAGCGCTTCCAGAGTCTTCGGACGCTTGGGAGAACCGAATTCGAATTCGCCGTGGTGGCTGAGAATGATGTGTCGCATTTCCATTGCCAGCTGCGGCGGAAAACCGTTGATTGCCGCGATTTTCTGATCGATCATTTCCACACCCATAACGATGTGGCCGATCAATCTTCCTTCGTCGCTGTAGTCAATAATGCTCTCGAAAGAGAATTCGTAAATTTTGCCGATGTCATGAAGAATGCCTCCGGTGATCAGCATATCCCTGTCGAGGATGGAATAATGATCGGCAACTTTATCCAGCAGGCGGACCACCGAAAGCGTATGTTCCAGAAGTCCTCCCAGGTAGGTATGGTGGAATCCTTTGGCCGCGGGCGCTCGCCGAAAACGGGCTGCAGTTTCCTCTTCCTGCAGAAAAGCATTCAGCAATGCCTTGAGATGCCTATGGTTTACTTTTTCCGCAAAGGCCAGCAGTTCCGCAAACATTGTTTTGACGTCGGTCTTTACCGCAGGCAGATAATCGGCAGGATCAATATCTTGCCGGGGAATGTTCTTGATGTTGAGAATGGATATTTGCAGCGAGTTTTTGTAGCTTGCGGCCCGTCCTTCGATAAAAATGACATCGCCTTTTTTGAAGACGTTATCGAATTCCAAGGCGTTTTCCCATACTTTACATTCCATTTCGCCGGTTTTATCTTTCAGCCTTACCGTCAGATAGGGGGAGCCTTTTTGTGAAAAGGCCATGTTTTTTTCCGTTACCAGAAAAGAAGAAGCAACTTTATCGCCCTGTTTGATATCCTTGAGATAAACGTTTTTATGGTTCAAATGATGACCCGCCTTTCGTGAGAGTATATGCTCATCCGTCCTTTCCTGACATAGCCGATCAGCGTTATATTGGCCTGTTTTGCCAGGGTCACGGCATTGGCCGTTGGTGCGGAATGAGAGATGATGAACGGTACGCCCATGTTCCATATCTTATAGACTATTTCCGAAGAAATTCTGCCCGTGGTCAATATGATGGCCCGATGGAGATTGAGTTTATTCAGCAGAGCATATCCGCCCAGCATGTCGATGGTATTGTGCCGGCCGATATCTTCGCGCAGAGCCGCAATTTTTTTTCTAAAGGCCAGGGCCGAGCAGTGCGTGCCGCCAGTTTCATTATGCATCGCCGAACCGTTTAAAAGATCGTCCATAAGTTTCAGTGCCAGCGCTGTGTTGATACTCAAGCCGGCCGGGACGTTCAGCGGCGTCAGCAGAGCGACGTTGCTTCGGCCGCGTGCGCCGCTCGATGCAATATTTTTCACGGACACGTCCGGAAAAAAATTTTTGTTCTTCAAAAGAACGTCAACCCGGTTTTTGGCAAGGGAGATGTTTTCAATGTCCTGCCGGCGGGTGATGATCTTTTCCGATCGTAAGAATCCGGCGGCAAGTTCTTCGAGATGAATGCCGGCGCAGGCAATATTGGCCAGGGGGGTTTTGTTGACCCGGACGGTGATCATCACTTCCTGGATCACTTTGACGCGGGATCCGGACACGGCAGAATAGCTGCCGGAAAAGCATCTTATCGTCTTGATGATTTTTTGCAAATCGTTCATGTTTTTTCCCTTAATACGCGGTGATCTCCTACCCGAACCGTCAGTTTATTCATGTCAAAGTATTCCATTAGTGGAATGATATATTTGCGGGAAAGACCTGTCAGTTCCTTAAAACTGGCCGGTGTTGCCTTGCCGTCTTTAATCAGCATTGCCTTATAATCATTGCGCAGTTTGCTCAGGATTTCGCCGGAAAAGCATAGTTCTTCATTGATCTTGATCAATTCTCCTTCTTTGAGCATCAGGCTGACAATGTTTTGTGCTTTGTTTTTCCTGTCAATAAATTTGTTGATGACGTCTGTCAGCGAAGGAGGCATCAGTCCTGCTGTTTTGTATATTCCGATAATATTCTGACGCAGAGCATCCAGATCACCCGCAAGCTCCACCTGATGTTTGGCCAGACGCACATTATCTTTGTTGCTGACGATCGTCTCTTTTTTGTTGAGCGTGTTGAGAACCATGTTAAAGAGTTTCGGTGAAATATCATTGGCAAGGGATCCCTTCAGCTCTTCTTTGGGAATGCCTTCTTTCAGGGGATTTTTCTTGTGATACCCACTGAGATTATAAATGATCATCTCTTCGAGTCGATTGAAAAAACGTGCGGAAATAACCGTCGTGTCCTCGCTATCAAGCAGAAACGCCTCCTTTTTGGAAAATAAATCGTCCAGAACCTCTCGTATTTTTCTGGATTTCATTCCCAGACGGAAGGCCAATTGTTGAAGCGGGGTTCCTTTAAACCCGGTCCTGTCCAGAATGACGGTAATTTTTTCCGGTAAGGTGCCTTTTTGCAGCAACATCAGTTCTTCGATCGCTCCGCGGTTGAACCGTTTATGTTTTTGCGGAAGCGGATCGATAATGACGCCGCCGCCGATGGTGGTAACCGGGGAATAACTGCGCAAGACAAAATGATCGCCGGCGACAACAACGTCTTTTTCAGAAAGAATGAGTTGGGCGTATCCTTGCTGCCCGGGGGCAAGTTCATCTGTATCCAGAAGAATAATCCGGGAAATGATTTCGTTCGTGCCGGTGTGCAGCCGAACCAGCGCGCGGTTTTTAAGACTTTTGGTATTGGCGGAAAGATAGTCGACGGCGATATCCAGCCGCTGCGTAGGCCAGACGGTGTGCGGCCGCACCAGAACATTGCCTCGCACGATGGCGGATTTTTCAATACCTTGCAGGTTGACCGCTGTACGCTGTCCGGCCCAGGCTTCTTCCTCAGGCCGGTTATGTACCTGAATGCCTCTGATGCGGGCGGAAATATTCTGGGGAAGAATCTGTACGTCTTCCCCTGTTTTAAGGTGATCGGAAACCAGGGTACCGGTGACGATTGTGCCGAAACCCTTCATGGTAAAAATGCGATCCACGGGCAGACGGAAAATACCGTCGTCCGTTCTTGCGGTAATCTCTGCGATGATGGTATCCAGGGCCTGAAGTAGCTCGGACAACCCCTCCTGTTTTATGGCGGAAACGGGAATGACCGGTGCGCTTTCCAGAAATGTTCCTCGAAGAAAATCGGTGATTTCAGACTCGACAAGATTAAGCCAGTCTTTTTCCACGAGATCAATCTTGGTCAGGGCTACGATTCCCCTGGAGATTCCCAGAAGGGAACAGATGTGCAGATGTTCTCTTGTTTGAGGCATGATGCCTTCATCTGCGGCAATGACCATTAAAACCAGATCAATGCCGGCAGCGCCGGAAACCATGTGTTTCACAAACTTTTCGTGTCCGGGAACATCCACTATCCCGAGTGTCAGACCCGAAGGCAATTTCAGGGAAGCAAAACCGAGTTCGATGGTGATGCCCCTTTGTTTTTCCTCTTTGAGACGGTCTGTGTCAATTCCTGTAAGAGCTTTGATTAAAGCCGTTTTCCCGTGATCGACATGACCGGCGGTGCCCAAAACAAAATGCTTCATTTTTTAATCCTGATTATCTGAAAGTGAAAAATAACAAACTCTTCATTTTTTAACAAGGTTATATTTCAAGACATCAAAAATAAAAAACCCATGTTGAAAAAAACTGGACAAATTAATTCTTGAAAATGCCGGATGGAATTGTTAGAAAAAAATAAAGAGGTATTTTTTGCGTATACTTGGTCTTGATTACGGCGAAAAACGAATAGGGGCGGCCATCTGTGATGAACTGGGGTTGACAGCCCAGGGATTGTCCACAATCATACGAAAAACAAAAAAGCATGACGGGGAAATTTTAGAGAGGCTCATCAGGGATTTTAACGTTGAGAAAATCGTCATCGGGTATCCCCTGAAGCTGGACGGTTCGGAAGGCATCCAGTGTGAAAAAGTTAATCGTTTTGCCGCGCTGCTGGAAAAAACCTTCGGTTTGCAGGTGATCAGGTGGCCGGAAACGCTGTCCACCAAGGAAGCCGAAGAAATACTGATCAACTCCGGTATCCGGTGGGAAAAAAGAAAAAAAATGGTCGATAAACTGGCGGCCTGTCTTATTCTTCAAAGTTATCTGGATTCTGTCGCTCCATCATTAAAAAAATAATTTCTGAACAGCCATGAAAAATCCTGACAAAAAGAATATCCTGAAAAAGTCAAATGAAGAAAACAACGCGGTCGATCAAATGACGTCACGGGCAATTGCTTGGAAAAGTAAATTCCATGAAATCTTCATTTTTCTGAAAAAAATATTTTCCGGAAGAAGATGGATTCGCCGCACTGTTTTATACAGTGTTGCCGTCATCCTCATATTCTGTATTATGTTATTGGATTATGCATTCAGTCCGATCGATGTCCGAGATAAAACGGTTGTGATTGATATCCCGACAGGTTCCAGCTTCATGGAAGCGACTGAATTGCTTCAGAAAGAAGGATTAATCACAAACCGTTTTTTCTTTTACAGCCTGGCCGCGATCAAGAGGGCCAGTCGTAACATTCGTGCCGGAGAGTATGAAATCAATACGTTGACGAACCCCATAACAATGATTAACAAACTCATGCACGGTGATATAAAAGTCTATGAGGTTGTGATTCCGGAAGATTTGTCATTTCGCGACATCGCGGTGATTCTGGACAAGCATAAGCTGATTAATAAAGAAATATTTTTTGAACTGGCCCGGGATCAGGAATTCTTAAAATCGTTGAATATTGAAGCGGAGTCTATCGAAGGGTATCTGTTTCCTGATACGTATCATTTTAACCGTTCGATGAATACACGTCGCATCATGAAGAAAATGGTCGATACATTCTGGCAGAAAATGACGCCGTCCATGATTCGGAGGGCGAATCAGATGGGATTAAGCGTGCATAAATTAGTGACCATGGCCTCCATCATCGGCAAAGAGTCCGGTAGTGCTCTCGAGAAACCTTCCGTTGCCGCTGTATTTTACAACAGGTTGAAAAGAGGAATGCCTTTGCAAAGCGATCCGACGGCCGTTTATGACATGGATGACTTTGAGGGTAAAATTTTTCGTAGTCACCTGAAGAGGAATTCTCCATATAATACCTATCGGATCAAAGGGTTACCTCCAGGGCCGATTGCCAATCCCGGCTTGGATTCGCTAAAGGCAACGCTTTTCCCGAGCTCTGTCGATTATCTTTATTTTGTTTCCAAAAAAGACGGCACTCACCATTTTTCCAGTTCATTGGTGGAACATAATCAGGCGGTTAATCGGTATATTAATTTAAAAGATGAACAAAATCAATTACTTGAATATGATATTCCCGTTGAGGAGTATTAAAATAAAAAATCCAGCCTTTGTTTAAAAATTTCCTGTTTTTTTGTTTTTCTCGCCATAAAATATTTTTTTATCAGAATTTCCCTATTTCTTCAGTAATTTTAAGCTATTTAATTTAAAAAAAAGTTGCATTTTTTACTTGACAAAGACAAATAGCGCCTCTATAGTTGCCACGTGGAGTAAAGTGGCTTATCGTGGAGGGAAGTGATGTCTGTTTTCAGGGGGCAGTATCACCATACAATTGATGAAAAGGGAAGGATAATCTTTCCGTCAAAGTTTCGTGAAATCTTTGCTGAAGAGTATGACAACCGGATGGTGATTACCAACTGGGATCAGTATCTCATGGTCTTTCCTTACGATGAATGGCTGGTTATTGAAGAGAAGGTCGCCCATCAATCCAAGTTGCGCAAGGAAGTCAGATCGTTTCAGCGTTTCTTTATGTCCGGAGCGATTGATTGCAGTATTGACGGACAGGGGCGTGTGCTGATTCCGCCGTCTTTGCGCGAATATGCTCAATTGGAAAAAGATATTGTTCTGGCCGGCATGCTGAAAAATATTGAAATCTGGTCGAAGGACCGTTTCGAAGAAAGGATGAAGCAGGCTGTCGGAGAAATTGACAAATGCGCCGACTTTATAGCTGATCTGGGAATTTAAACCATGACGGCCGAGTTTTATCACCAGCCGGTCATGGTGAAGGAAGTTATAGATTCGCTTATCGTCAGCAGGGCCGGGGTTTATGTGGATGGCACCGTTGGAGGGGCTGGCCATTCATACGCGATCCTCAAGCAGACGGATGCTTTGCTGATCGGCATTGATTGCGATGATGAAGCTCTGCGGTTTGCCGAAAAAAGACTGCAAGAATTCGGCTCACGCAAAATTTTACTAAAAGAAAATTTTGTTAACTTAGACCATATACTGAAAAGTTTAAACATAGAAAAAGTTGACGGTGTGCTTCTGGATCTGGGTGTTTCATCCCGTCAACTGGATGCATCTGAACGAGGTTTCAGCTTCAGTCAGCAGGCGCCGCTCGATATGCGCATGGATCGCAGCATGACGTTGAGCGCTTATGATATTGTCAACAGCTTCGCGCAAAACGAACTGGAAAAAATTATTAGGTTTTACGGAGAAGAAAAAATGGCTTCAAGAATAGCCAGGGCAATATCAAAAAAAAGACAGGAATCGCCGATTGCAACAACGACACAGCTGGCGGCGATTGTCGCATCCTGCATGCCCGCCGGAACGCGATGGCGCAAAATTCATCCCGCGACCAGAACGTTCCAGGCGATCAGAATTGCCGTGAATCACGAGTTGGACAACATCAAACCGGCCATGCATGCGGCAGTTGATGTGTTAAAGACCGGCGGCCGTCTTTGCATGATCTCTTTTCATTCTCTGGAAGACCGTATTGTCAAAAATGAGATTCGTTCGCTGGAAGGGCGTTGCGTATGCCCCCCCGACAGTCCGTTTTGTGTCTGTCAGAGAGATGCCAAACTTAAAAATCTGACAAAAAAAGCGATCATGCCTTCGGAGGAAGAAATAGCGTCCAATCCGCGGGCGAGAAGCGCTAAATTAAGAGTAGCCGGGAGATTGTAAGATGGCCCCATCCGCTCAATCAGCAGACGCACGAGTTGTCCCCCATCTGGGAGAAGTCGAAGGAGCGTCCGTCGGAATTAAATATCCGACGTTTATTGTTCTCGCCGTTGTGCTGATGCTTGTGTTTGTTGCTTATGTCGGCTCGCATATTCGCATGACCGAACTGGAATACAATATCGCAGCGGAAATCAGTACCCAGGAGAAAATTCTGGAAGAACAGAAAAAATTGAAACTGGAATATGCCATGCTCAAATCGCCGCAACGAATAGAAAATCTCGTCCGCGACAGATTGCAGATGTCCTACCCTGACAATGAACAGGTCATTGTTATAAGAAAATCGGGAGGCTGACATGGCGATTGAATCGAAAAAAAGAATGAAATTCAGAATCATCATGATTTTCATGTTTTTTTTCGTTTTATTTGTGGCGCTCATATCGCGCGCGTTTCAGCTTCAGGTTTTATCCGGTCAAAAGCTGAAGAAACTGGCAACAAGGCAGCATACGACGGTTTTGCAGTTGCAGCCGGAACGGGGAATTATTTACGACCGCAACGGTGAAAAATTGGCCATTTCCATTATGGCCGATTCCGTCTGTGCCGATCCGTCGAAAGTCATTGATCCGGCCAAGGCATCCAAACAGATTGCGTACATCCTCGGGTTGGACAGTCAGGCGGTGTATAAAAAATTATCCGCCCCCAGAAACTTCTGCTGGCTGGCCAGGCGGATTTCGCCTGAGCAAACCGCTGCAGTGGTGAAAGCGGATGTCGAGGGCGTTTTTCTGGTCAAGGAGCCGAAACGGTTTTATCCCAATGGAGAGTTGGCCGCCCATCTGCTGGGTTTTGTCGGATTGGATGCTTCCGGTCTGGAAGGGTTGGAAAAGAAATACAATGACTCTTTAGTGGGCAGCCCGGAAAAACTTGAATGGGCGAGGGATGCCAAAGGGAAGAAACTTTTCCTCCGGGTGGAAAAAACGCAGACCGCAAAAAATGAAAATACCAACCTTGTCCTCACGATCGACAACCGAATCCAATATCTTGTTGAGACCCATTTAAAAGAGGCGGTGATTGAAAAAGGCGCCAAGGGAGGGCTGGCTATTGTCATGGATCCGAAGACGGGAGAGATTCTGGCGCTGGCCAATCAGATCGGGTTTAATCCGAACAACATCCAGGGACTGTCTCCCGAGCGATGGCGGAATCGCGCCATTACCGATTATTATGATCCGGGGTCCACGTTTAAACCGTTTTTGGTGGCCGCCGCTCTGGAAGAAAAAGTTATTCGCGAACAGGACAGATTTTTTTGTGAAAACGGCAATTACAGGATTGCCGATCGCGTGATTCATGAGGCCAACAGAAAACGTTACGGCACATTAACGGTCAGGGAGATCTTAAAATATTCCAGTAACATCGGTTCCGCAAAGATTGCCCAGAAAATGGGCAAAGAAAAATTTTATAATTATATTCAAAAATTCGGTTTCGGATCCAAAACCGGAATCGATTTGCCGGGGGAATCTTCCGGACTGGTGCGGCCGGTGAGGGACTGGGTAAAAGTTGATACATCCATGATTGCTTTCGGTCAGGGTATTTCCGTTACGGCCATTCAGTTGATCAGTGCCGTCTCCGCAATCGCGAACAACGGCGTTTTGATGAAACCGTATATCGTGCGCGGCATTGCCGACCAGGATAACCGGTTGGTCAAACTCTATACACCCACCGTGGTGCGTCAGGTCATTTCTCCCAGAGTGGCCAAGAGCGTGACGAATATGCTGATGGATGTCGTTGGTGCCGAAGACGGCACCGGTAAAAATGCGAAGATTGTCAATGTGGCGGTAGCCGGCAAAACAGGAACATCCCAGAAATTCGACACCGCCCGCGGCGTCTACTCATCGGAAAAAGTTCGTACGTCGTTTATGGGATTTTTCCCGGCTAAAGATCCTCAGGTTGCCATACTGGTGGTTCTCGATGAGCCGCAAAAAGACAAATGGGGTGGCGTTGCGTCGGCGCCCGTATTCAAAAATATAGCGGAACAGATTCTGAACTGTTTTAAAACCGATATCAGAGAAACCCCCGTTTTTAAGAAGGAAAAAACCGATAAGGTGCAGTTGGTGTCGGCGGAACAAACCTTGCTCCCTGAAATTGTCGAAAACAGCGACGGACCGTCCATGCCCAATTTTATGGGATTAACGATCAGGGAAGCGTTGAAAAAAGCAAAAACCGAATCCATCGAGCTGAAAATATCGGGCAACGGCTGGGCCGTGCGTCAGTACCCCGAACCGCACGCGCCTCTGGGCCATGAACGTGTATGCAGCGTGGTTTTTGAATTGACGGATTGAGGATGGCATGAAACTGACTCGGTTGACGGAAGGATTGGATATGATCAATATGTCGGGTGAGGCGTCCGGAGACGTGTCCGGTGTTTGTTTTTCTGCGGACCAGTGCGTGCCGGAGTCTCTGTTTGTTGCCATTCCGGGATTAAAACGTGACGGGCACGATTTCATTGAGGAAGCCATATCCCGCGGCGCGAGATTCATTGTTCATGAGAAGGTTCTGACGTTCCCGCCATTCGTAAGAGCGATCAAGGTGTCCGACAGCCGCCGGGCGCTGGGGATCCTGGCCAAGAATTATTTCGGTGATCCTTCCGCGGCGCTGACCGTAATTGCGGTGATGGGCACCAACGGCAAAACAACCATCTCCTATCTGCTGGAATCCATCTTAAAAGGAGCCGGATGCAAATGCGGTGTCCTGGGCACCGTCAATTATCGCTATAACGACAAGGTCTATGATGCTCCCAACACTACGCCGGAATCTTACGAGATGCAGAAGATCCTCCGCGCCATGGCCGACGACGGCGTCACCCATGTTGTAGCCGAGGTTTCATCGCATGCCGTTGATTTGAAGAGGGTGGACGATTGTGATTTTGATCTGGGTATTTTTACCAATTTGACCCGTGACCATCTGGATTATCACGTCACGATGGAAAATTATTTTCAGGCGAAGAAAAGATTTTTTGCGGAAATCCTTCCGCAAAGCAGAAAAGGTTATGCGCAGAAAATGATCATCAACGCCGATGACGACTGGGGACGGAGAATTCTGAAGGACGTGCCCCTGCCGGCACTGACTTACGGAATAGAAAACGACTGTGCCGTACGATCGTTAAACTGCAAGCTGTCTCTGAACGGCATAGAAGCGGACATCCGCTTGGCGGGAAACAATGTCTTGATCCAATCACCCCTCATCGGCAAATTCAATCTGTACAATATTCTAGCCGCTGCCGGAGCGGCTTTTATTTTACACATTCCCGTGCCGGTGATTAAAGCGGGGATCGAAAATTTATCGCATGTTCCTGGGAGATTGGAATCGGTGCCTTCCGCCGGAGGGGTTCACGTTTTTGTCGATTATGCCCATACGGATGATGCGCTGCGGCGTGTTCTTCAAAATTTATCCGAGCTTAAAAAAAACAAAATCATAACCGTTTTTGGTTGCGGCGGCAACAGGGACAAAGGCAAAAGGGCCCTGATGGGAGACGCGGCCACCCGGTACAGCGATTTGACGATCATTACCTCGGACAATCCGCGTTTGGAAAATCCGCTGGATATCATCGCTGATATAGAAGCGGGCATTGACCGGAAAGACGTTAAAAAAAGCGATCCGGAAATGTTAAAAATGAACGGACGTGCTCGTTCATATGCAGTGATCCCCGAACGGAGAAAGGCGATTGAGGCGGCGATCAGGGCCGCCCGGAGAGACGATATCGTTTTGATTGCAGGCAAAGGCCATGAAGATTATCAGATTCTCGGGACGGAGAAGATATCGTTTGATGACCGGGTTGTTGCACGGCAGATTCTTGAAACCAAGAGTTATTGAGACGAACAATGAAGAGTGAGTCACCTGTATTTTTTTTGAATGACGTGCTGACATCAACGTCCGGGACGATGATGTCCGGATTGCCGGAAACTGTTTTTCGCGGCGTTTCCACAGATTCCCGTTCGATAAAAAAAGGCAATCTTTTTGTCGCCCTGAAGGGGGATCATTTTGACGGTCACGATTATGCCGAGTCGGTTTTTCAGGGAGGCGCTGCCGGAATACTGGCGCAGGATGATGAAAAAATACGCCGGATGAAAGTGGATGATACCTTTGCGGTAATAAAGGTTGCCGATACATTATTCGCGCTGGGAGAGATGGCGCATGACTGGAGAAAGAAATTTTCCATTCCGGTGATCGGATTGACCGGATCTTCGGGAAAGACGACGGCCAAGGAAATGATAGCGTCCATCCTCGGGTTGAAAAAAAATATCCTGAAGACGGAAGGGAATCTGAACAACCTGATCGGATTGCCGCAGACGATATTCCGCCTGACGGATCAGCATGACATGATGGTTCTCGAGATGGGGACGAATACCCGGGGAGAAATTAGACGACTGACCCGCATTGCCGAACCGGATATCGGATTGATTACAAACGTGGGACCGGCTCATCTGGAAGGGTTTGGGTCCCTGCAGGTTGTCGGGGAAGAGAAAGGGGATTTATTTCTGAATATGCCATCGTCGGGAATCATTGTGGTCAATCTGGATGATGAAGCCATCCTGACGGCTGCTGAGACGTGGAAAGGCAGGAAGATCACGTTCAGCATGAGCCCCAATGCGGATGTGACCGTCTTTGATATCGAAAGAAACGGTGCGAAAGGAGTTCGTTTCAACCTTGCTATCCGGGGCAATACGCAGAAAGTGGAAATGAAAATAACCGGACTTCATCACATCAATAACGCGATGGCCGCTGCGGCGGTGGCAGTGGCAGCGGGGATGGATCTGAAAAATATTGCGGAAGGTCTCTCGGCGTTCCGTCCGTTTCACGGACGGATGGAAATTATCAAACTCCGCAACGGCGCGTATCTTCTGGATGATTCCTACAATGCCAATCCCGCATCGGTCCGGGAAGCCCTGATGACCCTGAAAGATTTAAAGGGCAATCACCATGCGTACGTTTTTCTGGGAGACATGCTGGAACTGGGCGCACAAGCCGATGAAATGCACCGGAAGATAGGAATGCTGATTGCCACCATCGGTGTGAAGACGCTGTTTCTCCAGGGTGACTATGCCGGAATGACCGCTGCCGGCGCGACGGAAGGAGGCATGGCGTCCGACAGCATCCTCTTTTTGTCCGATAAGGAAAACGGTACTGATTTTCTGAAAAAATGCCTGAAAAAAGGGGACTGGATTCTGGTGAAAGGTTCGCGCCGCATGAACATGGACAGAATTGCGGCGCAGATCTGTGAAGATTTCGGCAGAGATAAAGTCAGCGAGGAGAACAAGACAGACTATTAATCAGGAGTAAAGAAGATTGATTTACCATTTACTGTATCCGCTGCATACCACCATTTCGTTCTTTAACGTTTTTCGTTATATCACGTTCAGGACGATCTTTGCCGCCATTACGGCGCTGCTGATTTGTCTGATTTTTGGGAAATGGATGATTCGGAAGCTTCAGGACATGCAGATCGGTCAGCAGATCAGGGATGACGGGCCGCAAAGTCATCTGGTGAAGAAAGGCACTCCCACCATGGGAGGCATGTTAATTATTATGGCGGTCGTCGTATCCACGTTGCTCTGGACGAATCTGGCGGACGTGTATGTCTGGCTGATACTCATGGTGACGCTTGGCTTCGGTTTGATCGGTTTTATCGACGATTACAGCAAACTGGCCGGCAAGAGTTCCCGGGGAGTCTCCGGAAAAACGAGACTGGCGGCCGAGATTATCATTGCTCTGTTTGTCAGTGTGATTCTTTATGTGAAGCCAGGTTTTAACGCGCAGGTAACGATTCCTTTTTTCAAAACGGTATTGCCTGATCTTGGTTGGGGCTATGTTCTGCTTTCGACCTTTATTATTGTCGGTGCGGCCAATGCCGTCAATTTGACGGATGGCCTGGACGGTCTGGCCATCGGTCCGGTCGTGATTTGTTTTGCCACCTACATTCTTTTTGCGTATTTTGCCGGAAATATAAAGACATCGAATTATCTGCAGATTGTTCATGTTTCCGGAGCAGGAGAACTGGCGGTATTTGCCGGGGCGATTGTCGGTGCGGGACTCGGATTTTTGTGGTTTAACGCTTATCCCGCGGAAGTATTCATGGGCGATGTCGGATCTTTGTCTCTGGGTGGCGCGTTGGGCACGATAGCGGTCATTACCAAACAGGAAATCCTGCTGGCCATTGTCGGCGGGATATTTGTTGTGGAAACCTTCTCGGTCATTTTTCAGGTCGGTTATTTCAAGATGACCGGGGGGAAACGGATTTTAAAAATGGCGCCTCTGCATCATCACTTCGAGTTGAAGGGTTGGGCGGAGCCGAAAGTCATTGTCAGGTTCTGGATCATTTCCATTTTGCTGGCGTTAATGGCCATCAGCACATTGAAATTGCGTTAGAGGGACAATGGATTTTAACGGTAAAAAAATTGTTGTCATCGGCGTGGGAAAAACAGGCGTGGCCGTCGCCCGGTTTCTGGGGAAAAAGAGCGCCAGAATCGTGGTGACTGATGAAAAATCACCGGACCATTGGGATGGCGGATTTAAGCAAATTGCCGGCGAGCCATGGCTGGAAGTCGGCGAATATAACAGCGTGGATGTTTTAAACGACGCGGATATGGTTATTCCTTCTCCCGGCATTCCTCCCGGTAATCCTTTGCTGGCGGAGGCCTTGAAGAAGAACATTGCCGTCGTCAGTGAAATTGAACTGGCCTACCGGTTTATCAGGGTTCCGATTATCGCCGTAACGGGCACCAACGGTAAAACGACTACTACCACCTTGCTGGGTGAAATTTTGCAGAAATCGGGGAAGAAAGTTTTTGTCGGCGGAAATATCGGCAATCCGTTGATTGAATACGCAGATAAAAATCAGGATGCCGATTTTATCGTGGCTGAAATCAGCAGTTTTCAACTGCAGTGGATCGATCAATTCCGGCCCTTCATTGCCGTTCTTTTGAATATCACCAGCGATCATGTCAATTATCACGGGTCTTTTGCCGAGTATCGCCGCATCAAAGCCAGAATCTTTGCCAATCAGACCGGAAAAGATTTCGCGATTCTGAATGCCGAAGACGATGAACAAAAGAAGATCGAACGGAACATCAGGGCGCGTGTTGCCGGATTCAGTTCAAAGCATGTTCTGCCCTCGGGAATATTTGTTAAAGAAGAGAATATTGTTTTGAGTCTGCCGGGGATGCAAGAAGAAAAATATCCTTTGAGCATGATCAACATTCCCGGCTTGCACAATGTGGAGAATGTGATGGCGGCGATTTTAGCGGCTCGTTTCTGCGGATGTGATCCGTCGGATACGATCCGGGCTGTTGAAAACTTCCGGGGGTTGCCTCACCGCATCGAATTTGTGGAAGAAAAGAATTCCGTCAAGTTCTTCGATGATTCCAAGGGCACGAATGTCGGATCGGTCCTGCGCGCGCTGGAAACGTTCACCCAGCCGGTGATTTTGCTGCTGGGCGGACGGGACAAGGACGGGGATTTCGAAACCCTGCAGCCGGTGCTGGCGGCCAAAGCCAAAAAAATCGTTTTATTCGGCGAAGCGCGCGAACGCATTGCCTCATTGATCGGCCAAACTGTTCCGGTCATCAAAAAGACAAAATTGCAGGAAGCCGTGGAAGTTGCGTATCAGGAAGCCGTGCCCGGCGACGTCGTACTATTATCACCGGGCTGTGCCAGTTTTGATGAATTTGCCAATTATAAAGAACGAGGTAATTTCTTTAGAAAAGTGGTGGAAAATCTGTAAATGGAAACCGCGTACAAAAAAGAAGACAATTATCCCGATTTTGTTCTGCTGCTGGTTACGCTGCTGCTGGCGGTGGTGGGAACCGCCATGATTTATTCCTCCAGTTCCATCATTGCCCTGGAGAAGTTCAACGACGGCCAGTATTTTTTAAAGAAACAGCTCGTGTTTGTGTTTCTGGGATTCACGATCATGGTCGCGATGACAAAAGTTCCGTATACGCATTTAAGAAAAATCGCCTATCCGGGAATGCTGCTGTGCCTGCTGTTACTGTCCCTGTTGTTTGTGCCGGGTATCGGCATGCGCCGGGGGGGCGCCACCCGCTGGCTGAATCTGGGAGGCTTTTCTTTTCAGGTGACGGAAATGGTAAAAATCATGATCGTGATTTTTTTGTCGCATCTGCTGACACGGAAGGCTTTTCAGATAACAAATTTTACAAAGGGGGTGCTTGTCCCGCTGGCTGCCACGTCGGTGGTCATGATGCTCATTCTGCTGGAACCTGATTTTGGAACAACGGCGATTATTGCCACGATCATGCTGATGATGCTGTGTATTGCAGGGGCGCAGATCAAACATCTTGCGCTGCTGATCGGGGCCTTCATTCCCGTGGGCATCGCTCTGATCCTGTATAAAGGATACAGGCTGACGCGACTGACCGCTTTTCTGGATCCCTGGAAAGATGCGGACAATACGGGTTTCCAGATCATTCAATCGCTGATCTCTTTCGGTTCCGGCGGGACATTCGGCGTGGGTATCGGCGACGGCATGCAGAAACTATTTTACCTGCCTGAACCGCACACGGACTTTATTCTTTCCATTATTGCCGAAGAGAGCGGTTTCATCGGTGTGGCGATGGTCATCACCATGTTTGCCCTTTTTGCCTACCGTGGTTTCCGGATCGCGCTGAACGCCCCCGATCTGTTCGGAAGTTTGCTGGCGTCCGGGCTGACCATGGTGATTTGCATGGAAGCATTCATCAATATTGCCGGTGTGATGGGGCTTATTCCCCTGAAGGGACTGGTTCTGCCGTTTTTGAGCTATGGCGGAACGGCATTTATCATGAGTATGACGGCCGTGGGAATATTGCTCAATATTTCCACGCAGACATCGTGAGAGCGGTGTGATGATATTATTTAAAAACATGAGTGGCTTTGTGTGGAGCGAACAATGCGGATTGTAATTGCGGGAGGAGGAACAGGCGGTCATTTGTTTCCCGGGATTGCCATCGCGGAGGAATTTATAAAAAGAAATGCACAGACCAAGGTGGTGTTCATCGGAACGAAAAGAGGCATTGAAAGCCGATTGCTCAGCCGATTGGGCTATGACCTCGAGACGATTGACATTGAGGGCATCAAGGGACGGGGGATCAGGGCATTGGTGAAAAGTGTTTTCCAGATTCCAAAAAGTTTGTGGCAGGCCAGAGGAATTCTGAAACAATTCAGTCCTGACATGGTGGTCGGTGTCGGCGGTTACGCATCGGGTCCTGCGGTGCTGGCGGCCTATCTGATGGGGATCCCGACGTCCATTGCTGAACAAAACGCCATCCCCGGTGTCACCAACAAAATTCTGGGAAACATTGCAGGCAAAATATTTGTCACTTACCCCCGGACACAGCAATGCTTCCCGCGTCGAAAAGTTGTGATCAGCGGCAATCCGGTGAGGGCGTCGTTTGCCGCACAGAGTTTCCGAACGAAAGAAGACAGAACGCACCGGCAACTCCTGATTTTCGGCGGATCACAGGGTGCCGAAGCGATCAACAGGGGCGTCATCGATATGTTGCCGCGGTTAAGCGGCATGAAAGACCGGATACGCATTGTGCATCAGACCGGTGCGCGGCAGATGGAAGAAGTTAAAAAAGCTTACGCGCAATCCGGTCTTCAGGCGGTAGCAACGGATTTCATCATGGATATGGCTGAAGCCTATGCGCAGGCGGATTTGATCATTTGCCGCGCCGGTGCGACGTCGCTGGCGGAAATAACGGTTGCGGGCAAGGCCGCTGTTTTGATTCCGTATCCGTGGGCGGCCAATGATCACCAACTGAAAAATGCTCTGGCCATGTCCGACGCGGGAGCCGCGGTGGTGATTCCGGAAAAAGAGCTGAGTGGCGAAAGCCTGTTCAACGCCATTGACGGCATTCTGCGTGATGAAAACCGGCGGCTATTGATGGAAGAAAATTCCCTGAGGATGGGAAAAGCGGAGGCGGCGGCAACGATCGTTGATGAATGCATGAAACTGACGGACGCCAAACATTAAAGACAGAGTGCTTGGAAAGCGGAAAAACAATGAAAAAAGATAAGGAAAAAAGCCTGATGCAGCGCAAAATCAAATGCATCCATTTTGTCGGAATCGGCGGAATCGGCATGAGCGGCATTGCCGAGGTTCTGGTTAATCTCGGATACAATGTGGGCGGTTCAGATGTTCAACCGTCGGAAACCACCGCCCGGCTGCAGAAGCTCGGCGCTAAAATCGTCATCGGACATGCGGCGGAGAACGTCGGGAATGCCGATGTTGTGGTGACCTCAACGGCGGTGAAGGAGCATAACCCCGAAGTGCTGGAAGCGCACCGGAAAAATATTCCGGTCATCCCGCGTGCGGAAATGCTGGCGGAACTGCTCAAAATGAAATTTTCGGTGGCTGTTTCCGGGAGTCACGGCAAAACGACGACCACGTCCATGATTTCCACCATCCTGGCGGAGGGGAATCTGGATCCGACCATGGTCATCGGGGGTAAACTGGCCAGCATCGGCAGCAATGCCCGGTTGGGTGACGGCGAAATCATTGTGGCGGAAGCCGATGAAAGCGACGGTTCGTTTCTGAAATTGTCGCCGACCATCGCCGTCATCACCAATATCGACCGGGAGCATCTGGATTATTATCCGGGCATCGCCGAAATCAAGGAGGCGTTTCTGACGTTTGCCAATATCGTTCCCTTTTATGGGTGCACGGTCCTGTGTAACGACAATATTCATGTGCGGGAGATTCTTCCGGCGATCAAACGACGGATGATCACCTACGGTATCGATACCCCGGCGGATTACAGCGCCGAGGATATAAAATTTACAAAAAGAAAAACGTGTTACAGTCTGGTTCATAAGGGAGAGAAATTGGGCAAGATCGAATTAATTGTCCCCGGTCTGTTCAATGTTTATAATTCTCTGGCGGCGATAGCGGTTGCCCGGGAGTTGAACCTGGATCTGGCCACCATCAAAGAAGGATTGAAAAGTTTTTCCGGGGTGCAGCGCCGGTTGGAGATCAAGGGAAGGGTCGGCGAAGTAACTGTTCTTGATGATTACGGTCATCACCCGACGGAAATCAAGGCGACGCTGGCGGCCATGCGGCAAATCTGGAAGGACAGACTGATCGTCGTTTTTCAGCCGCACAGATATACACGGACACGGGCGCTTTTTGAGGAGTTTACGAAAGCATTTGACGAGGTTGACATTCTGATTCTCAATGACATTTATCCGGCCAGTGAAGAGCCGATTCCAGGTATTACCGCTGCCGCGCTTTGCGAGGCGATCCGGAAGGCCGGTCATAAGCATGTGGAATATATTCCGGGTGCGGAAGCGACCGTCGAATATCTCTTAAAAACGGTTCATCAGAAGGATACGGTTGCCACCATCGGAGCGGGCAGTATTTATAAAATAGGAGAAACGTTCATTACTCAACTGGTAGCCAGGGGAAAGAATACGTAATGACCAGCCATTGTGAGATCAGGGGCATTTTACAGGAGATAGATGCCGGGAAAGTATTGTACGACGAGCCGATGTCGCTGCATACATCGCTGGCCGTGGGTGGAAAGGCGGATGCCCTGGTTGTCGTGGAGCACGAAAATCAACTGGCGCGGGTCATCAGGAAATTCAGGATGGAGGGCATAAATTATTTCACGGCGGGAAATCTGACCAATGTTATTGTCAAGGACGGCGGATACCGGGGAGCGATCATATTGATGACGGGTATGAAGGAAATTCAGTGCAAACCTGTGGGGGGCCATGAAGGTTATATCCTGGCCCAGACGGGAGCCTCTCTGGCCAAGGTTGTCAGCCGGTCGGTCGTGGAGGCGTTGAGCGGCGTTGAGTTCTGTTCCGGCATTCCGGGCAGTGTCGGCGGAGCCGTCTGGATGAACGCGGGAGCGTACGGACGGGAAATGAAGGATGTGATTGAATCGGTAACGGTGCTCGATACCGAAGGCAGCAAAAAAACAATGATCCGGGAAGCGATCTCTTTCGGTTATCGCACATCGTCTTTTCCCTCGGGAACAATCATCCTGGGGGCCCGGTTCAGACTGAAAAAAGGTGATCGCGCGACAATGAAAGCGAGAATCAGCGAAATTTTACAATGGCGCCAGGCAAAACATCCCCTGGAATATCCGAGTGCCGGATCGGTTTTTAAAAATCCTCCCGGACATCCGGCTGGAAAGATTATTGAGGACATGGGACTCAAAGGTGAAAAGGCAGGCGGCGCGGAAATATCGTCCAAACACGCCAACTTTATCGTCAATAAAGGTGGGGCAACGGCTGCGGATGTTCTGGCGCTGATCCGTCTGGTCCAGTCCAGAGCCAGAGAAGAAAAAAATATCGATCTGGAAACCGAGGTTGTCGTGATCGGGGAAGACAGATGTTAAAGAAAACGGGCATTCAAACAAAACAAAACAGAATCCGCCGGCGTTTTACGAGCTTGTCCGGAGATTTTTTCACGGCGATGACATTGCTGAGCATGGCTGTTTTCCTCAGCGTCCTGTTTATTTATGTTTACAATGTGATGATGAGCAGCCCGTATTTTCAGATCAAGGAAATATCCGTGCGCGGACTGAAGGAACTGACGGAGAAGGATATTCTGGCATCGGCGAATATTAAACCACAACAGAATCTTCTGGCCGTGAACAAAAATTCGATCATCCGCCGTGTCTGTTCCAATCACTGGGTGGAAACGGTTTACGTGGGCAAGGAACTGCCGGGAAAACTCGTCCTGGACGTCCGGGAGAGAATTCCTCTGGCCCTGGTAAAGCGGGGTGGTGATTTTTATCTGATGGATGTGAAAGGTCATGTTTTTAAAAGACTGGGTGGAAGCGATGAAGTTGATCTGCCGGTCATTACCGGTGCTGCAACAGGCGAAGCAACCCGTTCGCCGCTGCTGTTGAGCGCACTCGGTTTGATCCAGAGGATTTCTAAATCTCCCGCGTATGCTCATCTCGGAACGATTTCCGAGATTCATATCGATTCCGTGTTCGGGCTTGCGCTGGTGTCCGACAACGGTCTGTATTTGAAACTGGGCACGGATGATTTTGAAAATAAGCTGAGGAAGTTAAAGGCCATTCTGACCGATTTGGAAAACAGGGGAATGAAGACAGGTTTCTTGTGTGTTGATTTGTCGGATCATTCCAAAGTGACGGTCAAACGCAAATATGTTCCGGAAAAAACGCAAGATGGCGATCAGAATAAAAATTATCTGATCTAGAAAGTATAAATAAAAAAGAGGTGAAAAGGCTGATGGGAAAGAGAAGCAATGTTTTAGTTGGTCTTGATATCGGAACGACAAAAACCACGGCGATCGTCGGTGACGTAACCGAAACGGGTATCGATATCATCGGGATCGGAACATCGCAGACCAAAGAAATGAGAAAAGGCACGGTTGTCAATATCGACACCATGGTGGAGTCCATCAAGACGGCGGTGGAGGAAGCGGAGCATATGTCCGGGTGCCGCATCAATTCGGCATTTGTCGGGATTTCCGGAAGCCACATTAAAGGCCAGAACTCTTTAAGTATCGTTTCCATTAAGGGAAGGGAAGTGGATGAAAAAGACGTGCAGAGAGTGATTGAAGCTTCCGAGGCCATTGCCATTCCTGTCGGACGGAAAATCCTGCATATTCTTCCGCAGAGTTACGTGATTGACGGTCAGGAAGGGATCAAGGATCCCATCGGCATGTCCGGTGTCCGTCTCGAAGCCAAGGTTCACATTGTAACCGGTGCGATTGCCGCCATTCAGGATATTGAAAAATCGGTGAACCGCGTCGGTCTGGATATTGACGGCATTGTCCTGGAGCAACTTGCCGCCGGGGAAGCCGTGCTCAGCAGCGATGAAAAGGAACTGGGGGTCGTCCTCGTGGATATCGGAGGGTCCAATACATCCGTGACCATTTTTTCCGAATCCAGCATCAAACACACGGCCATTCTGCCGGTCGGCGGCAATTATCTGACCTCGGATATATCCACCGGTCTGCGTACGCCTCTGAGCGAAGCCGAAAAAATCAAAATCAAACACGGCTGTGCCATGACATCCATGATTCCCAAGGATGAGACCATCCGAGTGCCCAGCCTCGGCGGAAGGGAAGACCGCGAAGTCTCCCGGCAGATCCTGGGGCGTATTGTCGAACCCCGGATGGAAGAAATTTTAAACCTGGCCTACAACGAAGTGGTGAAATTCGGTTTTGAGGATCTGCTGGCCGCGGGCGTCGTTCTGACCGGGGGGACATCGTTGCTGGAGGGCATCAGCGAACTGGCTGAAAAGATCTTTGATATGCCGGCGCGCAAGGGCATTCCCATCGGCGTCGGAGGATTGAACGACATTGTCAATTCGCCGGCTCATGCCATCGGCGTGGGACTGATCATTTACGGCCGTAATCAAAATATTTTAAGAGGAACATCCACCGGGATGCTTGGAAGTATAACAAGAACTGTTAAAAAAATGTTTTCAGAATTTTTCTGAAAGGAAGGAGAGCGCATGTTTGAATTAACGGAAGTCTGTAGTGAAAATCTGGCAAAAATTAAAGTGATTGGTGTCGGCGGGGGCGGCGGCAATGCCGTCAACACGATGATCGCATCCTGCCTGCAGGGTGTTGATTTTATCAACGCCAACACGGATGCGCAGGCCCTCGGCGTGTCCAGCGCACCGGTCAAAATTCAAATCGGAAGTCAAATCACCAAAGGGCTCGGAGCCGGTTCCGATCCGGAGATCGGGAAACAATCCGCTCTGGAATCCCGCGATGAAATCCGTCCTTATCTGGAAGGCGCGGATATGATTTTCATCACGGCGGGCATGGGCGGAGGAACGGGAACAGGCGCCGCTCCGGTGATTGCAGAGATTGCCCGCGAGTGCAGCATTCTGACCATCGCCGTTGTGACCAAGCCGTTCCAGTTTGAAGGGAAAAAGCGCAATATGCAGGCGGAGGAAGGCATCGAACAGCTCAGGGAAAAAGTGGATACGCTGATCGTTGTTCCGAATCAGAGATTGTTAAGCCTGGGAGGCCGCAACCTTTCGCTTCTTGAAGCGTTTAAGAAGGCGGATGACATTCTTTATCAGGCCGTCAAGGGCATCTCCGACCTGATTTTAGTGCCGGGCCTGATTAATCTGGATTTTGCCGATGTCAGAAGCGTCATGAGCAATATGGGCATGGCGATTATGGGTACGGGCATCGCCAGCGGTGAAAACAGAGCCGTCGAAGCGGCCCAGAGAGCGATTTCGTCTCCGTTGCTGGAAGACAATACCATTCAGGGCGCCCACGGTATTCTGCTCAATATTACCGGCGGGTCGGACATGAGCCTCTATGAAGTCAACGAGGCCTCGTCCCTGATTCAGGAAGAGGCGGATGAAGACGCCAATATTATCTTCGGCACGGTGATTGATCAGAACATGGAAGATGAAATCCGCATTACCGTTATCGCCACCGGTTTTGATGATTTCGCCAGGAAGAAAAATGATTCAGTCGGCAACGTTACCCGGTTCCGCGGCGTCGGCGGACGGGAGGATCTTGCTACCCCGACGTTTATCCGTCGGGAAAGAAAACTCAACAGCGGTGAAATAGCCGTTGTGGGTCTTGGCGACGAAACGGAGAATATGGATATTCAGATTCCCACGTTTTTAAGGCGTCAGGCTGACTGATCATGATGCTTTCACCAGAAACGTTATCCGGGATGTTCCGTTTCACGGGCAGGCCGTGATCAAGCCATGGATTGGAAACTAAAAGCAGTATACAAAAGCATACTGGAGAATGAAACCGGATATGTAAAAAAAATATGGGGGAAAGACAACACCGTTTGCCTTGTTTATCCCAATCACTACAGGATAGGCATGGCGAATCTGGGGTTTCAAACCGTTTATCAACTATTAAATGCTCAACCTTCCTTTCTTTGTGAGAGGGCATTCCTGTCCGTTTCCGGAAACGAGGCCAGATGCGTTTCCGGAACGGCGGGAATCTTCAGCCTGGAAAATCAAAAAGCATTAACCGAATTTGACATCCTGGCGTTTTCCATCTCCTTTGAAAACGATTACCCGAATATTCTGAAAATCATGGATGATGCCGGTATGCCGCTACGATCCGCAGATCGCTCGGAAAAATATCCTCTGATTCTGGGGGGCGGTATTGCTCCGACGTTGAACCCGGAGCCGCTGGCCGATTTCTTTGATCTCTTTGTTCTGGGGGAAGCAGAGGACATTTTGCCGGTATTCTGCCGTTTTTTTGAAGCATCGCGCCGTCTGGGGCAGCGCCGGGAACAATTTCTGAAAGATGCGCAAAAGCAACTGCATCATGTTTACGTTCCGGGGCTCTACGACGTTCACTATTCGCCGGAAAGAAAAATCACATCGGTGGTTCCGCGGGAAGCGGGGTTGCCGGAAAAAATAAAAGTGGAGCCTGTAAACGATATCAATGCGTTCCGCACACAGGAGGTGATCAGCGCGTCTTGCACCGAGATGGAGGACATGTTCCTGGTCGAGGTCAACCGCGGTTGCGCACATGGCTGCAGATTCTGTGCGGCGAGTTTCATTTACCGCCCGGTTCGTTTCCGCGGCATTGAGGAAATGATCGGCGCAATTCATGACGGCCTGACGCGAAAAAATAAAATCGGGCTCGTGGGCACCGCCGTTTCCGATCATCCGGACATCCCCGCCGTCTGCCGGTACATCATTGCCCATAACGGCCGGGCGGGGCTCGGTTCCCTGAGAATCGACCGGATCAATGAGGAGATGGTCGGTCTCATAAAAGCAAACGGCATCGAGACCGTGGCACTGGCGCCGGAAGCCGGCAGTCAGAAGATGCGCGATATCCTGAAAAAGAAAATCAGTGAAGAGCAAATCATGTATGCCACAGCCTTACTCGCAGAGCATGGCATTGCCAATATAAGGCTGTACTTCATGATCGGCCTTCCACGGGAAGAGGAGTCGGACATCGATGCCATCATCGGTCTGACCAAAAAAATTCAGCACCATGTACGTCTCCGGTTCGACGGGAAAAAACAGTTCCGGCGCTTGACGCTGAGCATCAATCAGTTTATTCCCAAACCGGCAACGCCGTTTCAATGGGTTCCTCTGCTCGACGTCCATATCGCCGGCAAAAGAATCAAAAAGATCAAAGAGGCGTTTCGAAAAGACAAGTCTGTCCGCGTGATTCACGACGTCCCGAAATGGAACTATGTTCAGGCACTGCTTGCGCTGGGCGACCGGCGTGTTGGAGAAATACTGCTGGCCGTCAATCGTCTGGACGGCAACTGGGGCCGGGGACTCAAAGAAGTCAACGTCAATCCGGATTTTTACGTTTACCGTGAGAAATCTTTCGATGAAATTCTGCCCTGGGATATTATTGATCTGGGAATATCCAGAAAAGCGCTGATCAACGAAAACCAAAAGGCCTTGAAATGACGACGGATGATCAGGCATTGTCCTGTTTTGCCGCGATTCCCGCCGCTATTTTTTCCTGTTGCTGCCACTGGCCGTAGATGATGCCGTTAGCACAAAGCCGGTTGAGTTCCTTTTTCAGCGCCGGACCGATTTTCCCGGCGGTTTCGTTTTCGAAGGCCGTCCGGGGCAGCGGCATGAATGTATGAGCGTGAATTTTTGCGCCCGACCGGCTCAGGTCTTGTATAACGTTCAGCGTGGAGGCAATATCCTCGTCTGTCTCCCCGGGCAGGCCGAATATGAAATCAACTTTCGCCTTCAAACCGGCCTGACGGGTGACATCCACGGCGTTGTATATGGTTGCCACATCATATTCGCGTCCGGCGCAATCCAGCATTCGCTGGCTGCCGGATTGCGCCCCGATGATCAGATTGTCGTTGTTGGCGTACTTTTTCACCATCTTGACCGTATGGGCATTGACGTGTTCCGGCCTGACTTCTGACGGAAAACTGCCGAAGAATATTTTACCGCTCTTTCCGACCAGGCGCCTGATGTCCGACAACAGGTTCTCCAGTTTTTCATTATTGATTCTTTTGCCGTCTTCCGAGCCGTATGAAAAAGCGTTGGGGGAAATAAATCGAAAATACGTCGAATCCTGTCTTTTCATTATTTTGACGCAATCCAGAATATTTTCTATACTGCGGTGCCGCGGTGTTGTGCCAAACAACTGCGAGACCTGACAGTAACGGCAGGCATAAGGACAGCCCCGCGTAATCTCGATAGGGCCGTATTTGGAAAAATAGTGCGAGATGGGATAAAAAGTGTTGATGTCTGCTGCTTCGCGCCTGCCGGTAAAAACGTACTCTCCGTTTTTGTCCAGGTATGACAAACCTTTTATGTCCGAATTATTTTCATCATGATTAATTTTGGACAGTAATTCCGTAAGCGTTTCTTCTCCTTCGCCGCTGATTACGAAATCGAAGCCTAGTTTCAGCGTCTCCAGTGGAGCGCCTGCGGGATGAGGCCCTCCTGCCAGAAAGACGGTTTCGCCGGCTAATTTTTTCACCCTGTTAATCAGGTCTTTGATCTTCAGGAACTGAGGCGTGCAGAAGGAGATTCCAATGATTGTTTCTCTGTGCTTTTTTGAAATGGCGGATATTTTTTGAAGAAGTTCTTTTTCAGAGGATAGAAAATACACGTCGATGTTTTTGATGTCCGGATACTTTTCCAGAGCCCCGGCCAGCGCGTTGTAGCTGTTCAGGTTTCCTTTGAGGTAGTAAAAAATTAATGCCGTTTCGCCATCCATAAATCGGAAATTCGTTTCATTATTGAGGGGCATTTGTCTGTGTGAGACGTTTCGTGGCGAAGCGCGATACCCCTCTGACAAGGGGCATCGTGAAAATCAGGTTCGACTCGTTTTAAAAACCGCGCCTTGGGCAATCGTCCGGAGATCATGACGGCCAGGCGTCTCAATGCTCTCTAAATGCACATTGAGACGCCCGAACAGCCATTGATGACAATCCTTGCGGAAGATTGCCTGTAAACGTTCATTACGCCAAATCTTCATTGTCTGCTGTTTTGTAATCGCGAAAAGATTCCACGCCTGTCATCTCGGAGTACTTTCCCGCAGCTTTTTCATATCCTTCTTGTGCTTTGGCCATAAGTTCATCCGCCTTGCGGGCAATATCTTCGCGCGATTCCTTGCCGCTTTTGGGTGCAAACAAAATTCCCAACGCTACGCCGATCAGGCCGCCGACAATCAGGCCTGTGAAAAAATCACTTTTGCTGTCTGCCATAAAACACCTCCTCAAATTTAACAAAGTCCTTGCAGTCTGACGGATCATCCTCCCAAACACGAACCTCTTGTCAGACCGGAATTGCCCCGTATTTCAATACGCTGGTTTTAATTTAGCATAAAACAGGAAAATTAGAAACGGAGACCTTCCGACAGATCTATCCGGACATGATTCTCTTTGCGGGTCCGGGTTGAGTACGAAATGCAAGAATATTTTTCTATTGTGCATGGACGCCTCGGATTTTTATTCTTCCGGCCGCAGACGATGGTCAACCATGTGAGGATTGCTCAACGTAAATTTTTGTCGTGAAGAGAAACCGCAAAGCATCGCACCGGATGATGAATCTTTCGATTAAAATCGACGCATGGGACATAAACAAAGAGCATCGAATCACAAGAAAAGCACTTGTCCCTTCACGCAGCGTTTTTTTACCAGCGTTCCAAAATTTCCTTGGTGAGTTCCGAACGGATGGCCTGATCCAGATGCACGCTGCCGAAGAAACGGCTGCCCGCCATCTTCGCGTTGAGCACCGAAAGGCCGTTGGAGCGTTCGTCGAGCCAGGGAACATCAATCTGATCGTAGGAGAAATCGCCGGTGAAAACCATTTTTGTTCCCTCGGCGCCGCGCGTCGCTATGGCTTTGACATGGGATGGCGGAAGGTTCTGAATCTCGTCGACGATGACATAACATTTTTGAATGGAGCGGCCGCGAATCTTGTCCAGATCCATCATTTCGATTTTTCCGTTGGCCAGCCAGTCGTTGATCTTTTCTTTCATCCTTTCGTCAACCAGTTCTTTGATGGCATTGATATTGTCGTAGATCGGATGCATCCAGGGTTTCATTTTTGCGTCGATGTCTCCCGGCGAATAACCCAGCCGGTCCTTGTTTCCCAGTTGGATGGTGGCACGGCTGACCAGAATCTGCCGGTAGTGCGACGCCTGTTCAAAAGCGGCCAGCAGCGCGAGAAAGGTTTTAGCGGTTCCCGCCTTACCGGTCAACGTCACCAGGGGAACAGTTGCATCGCGCAGTAAATCCATCGCGATAAACTGGCCCCAGTTGACATCGCCGTTATTGGAACGCGGCTTGATCCCCAGCAAATGAATGTCCCGGTCGATAATACGGAAATAGTCGCCCTTGCGTACGGCAACGAAGGCCGGTCCCCAGACGCCATCAAGGTCGCAGTAACAGATGATGCCTTCATTATACAGGACCTGTTCCAGTTGCGCAGCCAGTTTGGCTTCGGGCAGTTTCAAGGGAAAGGTTTTATCCGAAATCCAGCTCCGTTGAAGATTAATCGTCGCGCGAGTGGTATGGTGCTGCTTGATGTCTGTCTGATGCATTTTGATGGATTGCACATCGAGACCGAAATTCAGAGCCAGGGCCTCCAACGCGGCATCCTGAGTCACGAGAATGACTTTGGCTTTGCCCAGTTTCTTTTTGGCATTGAGTGCGGTGGCAATAATACAGTGATCATTTTTATCGACCTTCAGATCGGCGTCTTTCACCAGATTGAAATCATACTGAAAAAAACGGACGGAATGGTCTTTTGCGCGAAATAGATTACGGACATTGCGAATAACGTTGCGGGCAATGTCCGCCTTGAAATCGTTTCCTGTTTTATGGCTGTCCAGTTCCTCCCACGTCGCATAAGGAATCAGCACACAATTGCGGCCTCCCTGGCGCAATTTTTCAAAAACATCCATTCCGTATTCCAGCGCGCTGGTATCCACCACAAAATACTTTTCCGGAACCTTCTCTGCCGCCTTGACGGTCTCCATTGCGATTGCGTGCACCTCAGCTCTTTTGGCATTCGTCATAGAATCGCTCCTGGGATTAATGAACTGTGATTTATGAAAGGTAGAAGTTCTGCGGGCACACCTCCTGAACCGGACCAGCCGGTTTCGTTATTGAGTTGATAAGAACTTCATTTTCGGCATTTCCAGTATAAGAAACGTTATCTTGTGTGTCAAGGATATTTTGACCAC